>CAMZEM010000059.1 GCA_947305805.1 uncultured Clostridia bacterium
AAAGCACGCAGAAATCGTTGTTTTGCAGCCCCGTCTTCTGTCTGCGCTCGGTTATTGCCCTGCAGATATAACTGCCTTCTTCGGACTGCGAATGAAGACGGCTTACAGTGATTTTATCGCCGTATCCCGCATCGGTCCAGAGACGTTTGCCTTTTCTGTCTTCGTTATTTGCAATAACTGCGTTTGCGGCGTCAAGTATGGTCTGGGTGGAGCGGTAATTCTGTTCAAGACGCACCGTCTTTGCATGTTTGAAGTGATTTTCAAAGTTCAGAATATTTTCAACCGATGCGCCCATAAAGCGGTAAATACTCTGATCGTCGTCTCCCACAACGCAAATGTTTCCGTGCGGAGCAAGAAGGGAAATAAGACGTTCCTGAAGTGGGTTTGTATCCTGATATTCGTCTACAAGAACGTATTTAAACCTGTTGTTTACCGCTTTTCTCGCATTCTCGTCGGTTGAGAGCAGACGGACGGTCATGAAGATAAGATCGTCAAAATCAAAAGCGTTTGCCTCTTTCAGTTCCGCCTGATAATCCCTGTAAATTTTCTCTATATCGCCGTCGTCACTGAAATCATCCGCCGAAACGTATCTGCTTTTTGCGGTGGATATTACTCTTGCTGCGGCTCTTGCGTTGTATCTCTCGGTAAGACGGTGCTTTTTCAGCAGCGCTTCAATCACGCGGTGACTGTCGGTGTCGTCGTAGATGGTAAAGTTTTTGTCATACCCGAGTCTGTCGCAAAAACGGCGCAGAATGCGGACGCAAAGCGAGTGAAAAGTAAGCGCCCAAAGTTTGTTTCCGTCAATGCCGTACTGCTTTTCGAGCCGTTCGCGCATCTCGCCGGCGGCTTTGTTTGTAAACGTTATGGCAAGAATGTTGAAAGGATCGAACGGCGATACGGACATAAGTTTTGAATATCTCTCTCCCGTGCGAAGAGATTTGTTTGCAAGACATTTTTTCAGAAATTCAAGGTCGTCTTCCTCAAAATCAATGTCCTGCGAGTTATAGGAATCGCCGTATTTTATAAGATATCCTATTTTGCTAATTACCGTTGTGGTTTTTCCGCTGCCCGCGCCCGCAAGAATAAGAAGCGGAGCGCCGTTTGCAAAAACCGCTTCGCGCTGCGCGGGATTGAGAAACGAAAAATCGTCGTTAAGTATTTCTCTTCTGAGAGATAAGAGTTCTGTTTTTTTAGCCATCAGTCTCCCTCTGTTAAATGTTCCCTCTCTGATTATTATGATATTTGTTTAAAATATCGTTTTCCCTTTTTTATTATACTATAATTTTAACGAAAAATCAAGCGGAAAATCGGATAAAATCACATTTTTTGCCTATAAACGCCCAAGAACTCATTCGGTATAATTATACAGTATTAAAATATGGTATTTTTCGTTGTTTCCGCAGGCAATATGTATAATATCGCATTTATTGCGTCGCGCGCCCGACAATCCGTTTGCATAAATAATGTATCAATCCGGAAAAGAAATCATTTTTATGTCAAAAAAAATTTGTATTTGACATATTGACATTTTATCGGGGTTAATATATAATATTAAGTCAGAAAAACAAAAAGGGGCGTTTGTCGGATGCGCGGTTTAACACGCCCGTCAAACGTTTTTTTTATACCAATGCGTGTTGCGGCGACTTCCGTTTTCGGAAATCCCGCTTTAATTATAGCTGTTTTTACCGCAATACAATCAATCGGTCAGTTTCAATCTGAAAGGAAGCAATATGGACAGGATTTACTTGATTCTCGAAAACGGCACCGTCTTTGAGGGACGTTCCTTCGGCGCCGAAGGCGAAACTCTCGGCGAGCTTGTTTTCACCACCGGCGTTATCGGCTATACCGAAACGCTCACCGATCCGTGCAATTACGGACAGATTATTATTCAGACGTTCCCCCTTGCGGGAAACTACGGAATTATTTCCGATGAAATAGGCGTCTCATCCGCGAGACCGAAAGCTTATATAGTTCGTGAATGGTGTGAAAGTCCTTCGAATTTCAGATGCGAGGGTAATCTTTCCACCTTTTTGTTAAATAACGGCATTATCGGTATGTGCGATATCGATACGAGGGCGCTTACGAGAATACTGCGCGAAAACGGAACGATGAACGCAAAAATATCGAAAACCCCGGAATGCGATTTAAACGAGCTGAAAAATTACAAAACGGAAAAAGCGGTTGAAAACACAACCTGCGCGGAAAAAACCGAATATATGCCGCAGAATGCCGATATAACGGTTGTTTTATACGATCTCGGCTCAGCCGAAAGCGCTGTAAAAGAGCTTACGGCGCGCGGCGCGAAAGTTATCCGCGTTAACGCGTTTACGTCCGCAAAAGAAGCGCTCGCATACGGCGCGGACGGAATAATGTTTTCGGAAGGCCCCGGGGATCCGAAAGATTATATGAATATCGCAAGCGAAATAAAAATCCTGCTTGAAAGCGGAAAACCGCTCTTCGGCGAAGGGCTCGGACATCAGCTTATCGCGCTTGCCGGAGGATGCGAAACATATAAGCTCAAACACGGACACCGCGGCGCAAACCACCCAGTAATCAACACCGAAACGGGCAAAACGCACATTACCGTGCAGAATCACGGATATGCGGTAAACGCCGAAAATCTGCCGAACAATATAAAAATGACATACAGAAATTTAAACGACAATACATGCGCGGGAACAGAATTTACAAACAGACCCGTCTTCTCCGTTCAGTTTCACTGCGAAACGCTTGACGGACCGAACGATACGGGATTTCTGTACGGAAAATTCTGCGAAAACGTAAGGAAAGCGAAGGTGAACTGAAATGCCGCTCGACAAATCCATTAAAAAGACGCTCGTAATCGGTTCGGGACCTATTGTTATAGGCCAGGCCGCGGAGTTTGACTATGCGGGAACGCAGGCGTGCAGAGCGCTGCGCGAAGAGGGAATAGAAGTTGTGCTTGTAAACTCCAACCCCGCAACGATAATGACGGATAAGGAAATGGCGGACAGAATATATATCGAGCCGCTCACGCTCCCCGTCATTAAAAGAATAATCGAAAAAGAACGTCCCGACTCGATTCTTTCAACCCTCGGCGGACAGACGGGGCTTACCCTTTCCATGCAGCTTGCAAAAGAAGGATTTCTTGAGAAAAACGGCGTCCGTCTTCTCGGCGCGGACCCCTTAACGATAGACAAAGCGGAAGACAGACTGATGTTTAAGGAAACAATGCTTAAAATCGGTCAGCCGTGCATTCCTTCTAAAGTAGTTACCGATGTCCCCGCAGCCGTCGATTTTGCGGGCGAGATCGGCTATCCTCTTATAATACGCCCCGCATTCACGCTCGGCGGCACGGGCGGCGGAATCGCCAATAACGAAGAAGAGCTTCGCGAAGTTGCCTCTACGGGTATACGCATGTCACCGATAAATCAGATACTCGTTGAAAAATGCGTTTCGGGCTGGAAAGAGATAGAATTTGAAGTTATAAGAGACAGCTCGGGCAACGTTATTACTGTTTGCAGCATGGAAAACGTTGATCCCGTAGGCGTACATACCGGCGACAGCATAGTTGTTGCTCCTGCGCTGACGCTTGCAACAAAAGAGTTTATGATGCTCAAAACCGCCGCGCTCAATATAGTTTCAGAGCTTGGCGTAAACGGAGGATGCAACGTTCAGTTTGCGCTCGACCCCAACAGCATGGAATACGCCGTAATCGAGGTAAACCCCCGCGTTTCGCGTTCGTCTGCGCTTGCGTCCAAGGCAACGGGTTTCCCGATAGCGAAAGTTGCTTCGAAAATTGCCGTAGGATACAATCTTGACGAAATTCCCAACGCAATAACTAAAAAAACGTCGGCATGTTTCGAACCGACGATAGACTATATAGTAGTAAAACTTCCGAAATGGCCGTTTGACAAATTCGTTTACGCAAAACGCACTCTCGGCACGCAGATGAAAGCTACGGGCGAGGTAATGGCGATAGGCACGTCTTTTGAACAGGCGCTTATGAAAGCCGTACGCGGCGCGGAAATATCGCTTACAAGCCTTGATTCTCCCAAGCTTGCCGCGCTTGACGACGAAGAGATACACCGCCGTCTTTACGACTGCGACGACGAACGCCTTTTTGTTATCTATCAGGCGCTGAAACGGGGAGTATCGGTTGACGAGATATACGAAATAACGAAGATAGACAGATGGTTTCTCAGTAAAATACTTCATCTTGTCGAATTTTCCGCTTCCCTTAAAGACGGCATAGACGGAGAAAAGTATCTTGAAGCAAAAAAACTCGGATATCCCGACTCGGTAATAGAGTCGCTTACGGGAAAACCCGCGGAATTTCACCGCAATGCGGTATTTAAAATGGTTGACACCTGCGCTGCCGAATTCGCTGCGGAAACACCGTATTTTTATTCCACATACGACGATGAAAACGAAGCTCTCGAGTTTAAAAAAGAGCATTCTACCGATAAAAAGACGGTTATTGTATTCGGAGCAGGTCCGATACGCATAGGGCAGGGCATAGAATTTGACTACGCTTCCGTCCACTGCTGCCGTGCGCTGAAAAAACTCGGTTTTGAAGTTGTAATAGTAAACAACAATCCCGAAACCGTTTCAACAGACTTTGATACCGCCGACAGACTTTATTTCGAGCCGCTTACGCCCGAAGACGTAATGAACGTAATAAAAACCGAACAGCCGTTCGGCGCGGTTGTTGCATTCGGCGGACAGACTGCCATAAAACTCACGAAATTCCTCGACAAAGCGGGTGTAAACATTCTCGGTACGCCCGCAGACAGCATAGACGCCGCGGAGGACAGAGAGCGATTTGACAGACTTCTCGAAAAATATCATATAAAACGCCCGGTAGGCGATACGGTTATGACAACCGAAGAAGCGCTTTCCGTTGCAAAGAGAATCGGATATCCCGTTTTACTGCGTCCGTCGTACGTTCTGGGCGGTCAGAATATGATTATCGCATTCGGCGAGAGCGACGTAAGGGAATATATGCAGATAATTCTCTCGCACAATATCGAAAACCCCGTTCTGATAGATAAATATCTGATGGGAACGGAGCTTGAAATTGACGCCGTGTGCGACGGCGAAGATATTCTTATTCCCGGTATAATGGAGCATATAGAAAGAACGGGCGTTCATTCGGGCGACTCGATAGCCGTTTATCCCGCATGGAACGTTTCGGACGAACTTACCGAAAAGATAATTTCCGCATCAAAACAGCTTGCCGTTGACCTGAATACAAAAGGTCTTGTAAATATACAGTATCTTATTTACGACAACGACCTTTACGTTATCGAGGTAAACCCCCGTTCGTCAAGAACGGTGCCGTATATCACAAAGGTAACGGGCGTACCGATGGTTGATCTCGCCACAAGAGCGATGCTCGGCGAAAAGCTGAAAGATATGGGCTACGGCACGGGCCTTTACCCCACGTCGCCTTACGTTGCGGTTAAAGTGCCTATATTCTCGTTTGAAAAGCTTGCGGACGTTGACAACCATCTCGGTCCCGAAATGAAGAGTACCGGCGAAGTTCTCGGAATTGCAAGCACGATGGAAGAGGCGATTTACAAAGGACTTATTGCCGCAGGATACAAAATGAAAAAATCCGGCGGAGTAATGATTACCGTTCGCGACAGCGACAAACCCGAGGTTGCGGACCTTGCAAAACGTTACAGCGAACTCGGCTTTTCGATATACGCTACGCGCGGCACGGCGAATATTATAAGCAAGGTAGGCATTCCCGTAACGGTTGTTGACAAAATCCACGAGGGCGAAGAAAACACCATAACGCTTCTTGAAAGCGGCAGGATAAACTATGTTATCTCAACGTCTTCAAAAGGCAGACTTCCTTCGAGAGACAGCGTAAAAATCAGAAGAAAAACGGTTGAACGCTCAATTCCGTGCCTTACCTCGATAGATACCGCAAACGCGCTCGCGCACAGTCTTAAAAGCAAATATTCGGAAGGATCGATAGAGCTTATAGATATAACCCGCATGCGTTCCGAAAGAATCAAGCTCAGATTTACAAAGATGGCAAGCGGCAACGACTATATCTATTTTAACTGCTTCGATCAGAAGATAGACAACCCCGAAGGCCTTGCGGTAAGGTATTCTGACAGACATACGGGTATCGGCGGCGACGGAGTTGTGCTTATCGGCCCGTCGGATATTGCCGACGCGAAAGTAAGGATGTATAACCGCGACGGCAGCGAAGGCAGAATGTTCGGCAATGCGATACGCTGCGTGGGCAAATATCTTTACGACAACCATATGATAGACAAAAAGGACGTATTTATCGAAACCGTTAGCGGAATTAAGGAACTTCATCTGTTTATTCACAATAAAACGGTTGATTCCGCCTGCGTTGATATGGGCAGGGCAATGCTCAACCCCGCGGCTATTCCCGTAAATTTCAGCGGTGAAGAGGTTGTCGACCGTCTTGTAAACATAGGTGACGAAAACTACAATATAACCTGCGTCGGACTCGGAAATCCGCACTGCGTGGTATTCGTTAAAAACGTTGACAAACTTGATATCGAAAAGATCGGGCCGCAGTTTGAAAACTATGAGAAATTCCCCGAAAGGATTAATACCGAATTCATTCAGGTTATCGACGAAAAAACGCTTAAAATGCGCGTGTGGGAACGCGGCTGCGGCGAAACTTGGGCATGCGGCACGGGAGCGTGCGCGGCTGTTGTTGCGGCGTGCGAAAACGGTATCTGCAAAAAAGGCGACGAGGTTACCGTTAAACTTATAGGCGGCGATCTCAAAATAAAATACACCGACGAAACCGTGTTTATGACGGGCAGCGCAGAAAAGATATTCGACGGCGAGATAATAATCTGAAAAACAATTAAAAAGAGACAGACCTTAACGGTCTGTCTTTTTTATGTCGAATAATTATTTTTCGTTATGTGCGGTTTGCTTTTTCCGTTCGTTTTGCCACCGCAAGTCTTAACGCTGCGGCGATAAGCGCTTTTACACAGTCAAACGGAATAAACGGCAATACAACGGCCGGCAGCGCGGCGGCAACGGAAACTTTTGCGTAAACGCAGTACATTGCGGTGCCGAAAGCGTAGCAGATAAAAAGGGCTGCGACCATACCCGCAAGGGGAAGGAAAAATCCGTTTATTTTTTTGAAATACTTAACGAAAAGCGCGGTAATAAGCGCCATGAAGGGATACGCAATCAAAAATCCGCCCGTAGGTCCGATAATTACGGCAAATCCGGCCCGAAAGCCCGAAAAAACGGGAACGCCGGCAATGCCGATGAGAATATAAACTGTCTGCGACAGAAATGCCCACAGGGGAGATAAAAAACTGCCCGACAGAAAAACCGCGAGAAGAGAGAGAGTAAAAGGAACGGGGGAAAAGGGAAGAGGAATCGATATTATTGAAAGTACGCACGTTATTGCGGCAAAAAGCGCGGTCATAACAAGCGGTTTTATGTTGTTTTTCATTTGATGTATATTCTCGGAACGCGTTTGCCGATATCGCAGATAATTTCATACGGTATTGTATCTATCGCATCTGAAAGTTCGTAAACGCTTTTTCTTTCTCCGAAAACGGTTACTTCGTCTTCGGTATTAACGTCAAGCCCGGTAACGTCAGCCATACACTGGTCCATACAGATTCTGCCTATAATCGGGGCGGACTGGCCGTTTATTGAAACGGTGAGATTTTTAGAAAGCGCCCTGAAAAGTCCGTCCGCATAGCCGATGGGCAGGGTGGCTATTTTCATATCCTTTTCCGCGGTATACGTAAGACCGTAGCTTACGCTGTCGCCTTTTTTGAAGTCGTGGACGAACGAAACCGTGGTTTTCAGCTCCATTACGGGCTTTAAGCCGATTTTGTCGGGACGGTTAGTTGTAATTCCGTAAAGAATGAGCCCGGGGCGCGCCATGTTAAGCTTCATTTCGGGGTAATTCAGTATTGCGGCGCTGTTTGCCGCATGACGGAATCTGAAACGTATACCCTCGTTTTCAAGGGCGGAAACAATATCGGTAAAACGCTTGAACTGTATTTGCGTAAACGGGTTTGACGGCTCGTCTGCAACGGCAAAATGCGTAAAAATACCGTCAAAAACGAGCGAACTTTCTTTTGCAAGCTCCCTGATTTCATTTACCGAAGCGTTGAATGCCTCTGCGGACTGCGCGCTGAAACCGAGACGGTTCATACCCGTATCGATTTTAATATGCACGTTTACCTTTTTGCCGAGTGCGGCTGCGGCCTGCGAAAGCATTTTGCCGTATTCGTATGAAAACACCGTCTGCGTGATGTCGTATTCCGCAAGCAGGTTCATGGAGTGCGGGGGAGTGTAGCCGAGAATAAGAATCGGTTTTTTCCTTCCCGCATTTCTCAGCTGAACAGCCTCGTCTATCTTTGAAACGGCAAAATAGTCCGTAAAATCCTCAATCGTTTTTGAGATCTCAACGGCGCCGTGTCCGTATGCGTCCGCCTTTACTACGGACATAAGAGCACAGCCGTGACCGACTATTCTTCGTATTTTGACAATATTCTCTTTTGCAGAGGCGAGGTTTACCGTCGCCCACGTTCTTCGTGTGTGTTCCATTTACAGTTACCGAAAAGTTTTCAGATTTGGATCAGTATAAAAATTACTCGAACCATGCAAAAATTTTTGCCGCGGCATACGGTATTTCAGAGGGAAGAAGGCCGTGCTTTGAAATGTCCGAAGCCAGCTCGTCCGCGGCTTTTCCGTGAAGCCATACGGCAACCGTTGCGGAATCTTCGGGCGAATATCCCTGCGCGAGAAGCGAACCCGTCATTCCTGCCAGAACGTCTCCGCTCCCGCCTTTTGCAAGTCCGGAATTGCCTGTTGTGTTTATAAGTGTTTCGCCCGACGGAAAAGCAATTACGGTTTCGTGACCTTTAAGCACAACAACGGAGTTAAACTCTTTTGCCGCTTCTGCTGCGCAAAGTTCTCTGTTTTGTGAAATATAAGAAATATCCCTGCCCGTCAGCCGCGACATCTCCGCTTCGTGAGGCGTAAGCACAGTTTCGCATCTTTTTTTGAAAAGGTGTTTTTTATGTTTTGAAAGCCATGTTATCGCATCGGCGTCGATTACGGCGGGCTTTGACTGCGAAAGAATCATTTTAACGTATTTTGCTTTTTTCCCCGAACCGCAGCCTACAACGAAAGCGGTGGCGCGGGGAGATATTTTCATTCCGCAAAAAACCGGTTCCGCAAGTCCTGACTGCAAAATGCGTTTAAGCCTGCCTGTTGCGGAGATATACAGAAGCCCGACACCGCATCTGAGCGCGCCCGAAGCGGCAAGATACGGCGCTCCGGTCATGTTTTTTGAACCGCAGAAAAGCTGAAGAGTGCCGAAAGTGCCTTTATGCGAGATTTCGGGACGTTTTTTTATTATCGCCCTTACGGTTTCTTCCGTTATTTTCAGTGCCATACGGATTTGGGAATATAACGCTTCATATCTTCGAATATCCGTTCGTCCGGCTCGAAAACAAGAAGAGATTTGTTATGTTCTTTGTGGTTGAAAACCGCATAGTAAAGCTTGTCGCTTTTGTTTGAGCGGACGTCGAAGCGCTTGTTTACGGGGTATGAGTCAACCTTTTCGCGCGTTGCCTCGTTGTATTCTCCGAACTGCTCGAAATTTGCGGCTTTAACGGTAAGCAGACGGCTTCTTTCGCTTTTGCAGATTATTTTGTCTACGTCTATCTCTCCGTTAAGATAAATATATTCGTATTCCACGTCAAGGCGCATGAAAAGCTTATAGCCGAAATAAACGAGAATTCCTATGCTTATGGTGCCTATCATAAGCCCGTACGGCTGGAGTTTTGCCATGCAGAACATGAACACAGCCATGGAAAGACCTATTGTAACAATGAAAATAAGCGCCTGAATGCCGTATTCCCTGAAAGTTTTTTTCCGCGCGTAAAGCTGTTCGTAAAAAACATC
>CAMZEM010000060.1 GCA_947305805.1 uncultured Clostridia bacterium
CGTTTATTTCATCAAAGCGTCGTATCTTCGCCGCGCAGGCTTCCCCGGCGGCTGGTTCGGAGATAAATCGCGTTCCGGCGGCGGTCCTCTTATCGACCTTGGCGTTCACGTAATAGACCTTTCAAGATACATTATAGGCAATCCTAAACCCGTATCGGTTTTCGGCGCAACTTTCAACAAACTCGGCGCAAGAACAAACCTTAAAACAAACGGCAAAGCATGGTCCGCAGCGGCAGAAGACGAAAAAGAACCGATATTTACCGTTGAAGACCTCGCAACAGCTATGATTCGCTTCGATAACGGAGCTGTTTTATACGTTGAGGCAAGTTTCAGCCTTAATATGTCAAACAATACCCCCGGCGGTCTCGTTTTCTACGGCAGCAAGGCGGGACTTACCCTCGATCCGTTTGAACTTCATACGGAATGCAACGATATGATAGCCGATATTAAAATCAGCGGACCGACCGGCACGGGCGATTTCTTCTACAACGAAGATATAAACTTCCTCGACGCAATCGAGGGCAAGGCGGAATGCAAGGCGCCCGCAGAAGACGGTATCGAGCTTATGAGAATACTCGACGCTATTTATGAATCCGCAAGAACCGGCAAATCCGTTGATATTGTAAGATAGGAGTGTAATTTGAAATGAAAGTCGGAGTCAGCTCTTACAGCTTCGGACAGTATATGGGCAATACCCATGCCGATATTTTTCAGGTAATAGACAAGGCGAAGGAAATCGGCTTTTCTTCAATAGAATTTATAGATGTTTACGCTCCCGAGGGCAAAGACAGAATCGAACAGGCAAAAGAAATACGCGCGTATGCCGCAGACAAGGGGCTTGAAATTTCCGCTTATACCATCGGCGCGGACCTTTTGAACAACGACCCCGAAGAGCAGTTTGAAGCGCTCAAAAAACAGCTTGCCATTGCTCAGGCGCTCGGCGCTCCGCGTATGAGACACGATATTACGGGCGGTTTTCCCGCTTCGAAAAAAACGGAACGCGGATTTGAAGACTGCATAAAAATCGTAGCTCCCCGTGCGCGCAGAGTTACGGAATACGCGGAAAGTCTCGGCATTAAAACGATGTTTGAAAATCACGGCTATTTCTGCCAGGACAGCGACAGGGTTGAAAAACTTCTCAACGCCGTTGCATCCGACAATTTCGGGCTTCTTCTTGATATGGGAAACTTCCTCTGCGCCGACGACGACCCCGCAAAAGCGGTTGGAAAACTTGCGCCGTATGCAATTCACGTGCACGTTAAGGACTTCTTTGTAAGAAACGGCAATCTCCCGTCTCCCGGTATGGGCTGGTTCGGCTCCCGCGCGGGCAATTATCTTCGCGGCACAATAGTCGGTCACGGCGACGTTCCCGTAAAACAGTGCATAAGAATTCTTAAAAACAACGGATATCAGGGCAATTTCTCAATCGAGTTTGAAGGCTGCGAAGAAAACATCTTTGCGCTCAAAGCCGGCCTTGCAAATCTCAATTCGTATTTCCCGGACTGAAACTGAATAATTAACAATGCAGAGTGCCTGTATTTTATGCAGACACTCTTCGCTGTTTTCTCGGGGGGATATTAAATCCGGTAAAAGTGCAAAGGAGAGATTATATGAGTAATTTCAGACGGATAACAGCAACTGCCTTGGTTTTGCTAATGATTCTTGCGGCATGCTCTTCTTCTCCCGAAGTGCCTCCCGATTTCGGAACCGAAATCAAAGGCGACGACTTTAACGGCGTTGCTCTGACTTTTCTTACCGATCCGTATGTCTGCTATGACCCCGATTCGCTTTTCGGAGATCTGGCAAAAGCGCGTGTTGCCGATGTTTGCAAAAAGTATAATGTGAATATCGAATTCAATGAGGATACAGATATAGTTTACGATCTTATTCTGTGCGTATCATCGGGGATTAAGCCATGCGATGTTTTGTTCGGAGATCCCGTTCTTTTAAGAGGACAGATGCGCGCCGGCGTAATGTTTCCGGTGGATACATTCGAAACGGGGTTGGATTATCTTGACAGCGAAAAATGGGGCGGCAGGGAACAGCTTATGGGATACGACATCTTTACGGAATCTGTTCAATGTTATGGCCCGAAACGGTTTACAGAAACATAGGGTATTTCTTTTATGTAAATGAAAACATCATATCTCGCCTGGGTCAGCCCGATCCTCGCGAATTTGTTGAAAACGGCGAATGGACGCGCAGTAAATATGAACAGATTCTTGAAGAGTATACCCATCTGAACAATAACGGTGAAACCGTATATGCCCTTACCGCCATGCCTCCCCATTATTTCAGCATGGCAATAAAGGCAGGCGGGGTAAATTATATTGTTAAACAGCCGGACGGATCGTACAAGAACGCATACCTTGAACCCGGCGCATACGATAAAATACAGTGGGCATACGACTCTTACTGGAATAATTACGGAAAAAGCATTACGCACGGAACAGACACATTTACCACGATAGCTCAGTTTGTAAACGGTGATGCGGTAATGGTGCTTATGGACCTTTACTGGGGATTGAGAGACATTCAGTATTCGGTTGAGAGCTTCGGTCTTCTGCCGTTTCCGCTGTCGGACGATCTTACGGGAAGCAAGTGGATAGGGCAGTTTGAGGATTTAAAGAAATCCATATCCTTTCCGGCGAATATTACCGAAACAGAAGCAATTCCCACTGTTGTAAACGCCATATTCGAACCGCTTGACGGGTATGAAACGGCAGAATCCCGTTATGAATACTATAACAGATTTGTATTTCACGATGAGAGGGATACGAAAGTTGTTTTTGAATGTCTCGGAAACTGCAGGTTTATTCCGTATTACGATAACGGATATCATATCCCCAATGTTATGGGTGAGGAAGAGGGTAAACGCTCGCTTTCTCAGATACTTGAATCAAATGCAAAAATAATGGATAAGGTTTTTGAGGAAGTATATATTCCGATTGAGCAATCATGCGACATGCTCTGGGGAGAATAGAAAATCAGAAAGAAAAGCCGACTGTTCATAAGAACAGTCGGCATTCTTTTTATTTACTGCATTTATTTACGCCAATGCGATTTTTATTACTTCGTCAACCGTTTCAACGGGCTTGAAATCAACGTTTTCCTTTACAACGTCGTCAACTTCGTATAAGTCAGGGAGATTGTCCTTCGGAATAATAACGGTTTTCATTCCCGCCTTGTAAGCCGCCATCGATTTTTCTTTAAGTCCGCCTATGGGCAGCACTCTGCCGCGCAAAGTGATCTCTCCGGTCATTGCAACGTCGTTTCTTACCGGTTTTTGCAAAAGCTCGGATATAAGCGCGGTGGCGAGTGTTACGCCTGCGGAAGGTCCGTCTTTCGGAACGGCGCCTTCGGGAACGTGAATGTGAATATCCTTTGTTTTATAAAAATCTTCCGCAATTCCGTATTCCGAAGCTTTCGAGCGGATAAAGCTTACCGCCGCATGCGCGCTTTCCTTCATCACGTCGCCCAGAAGACCCGTAAGCTCGATTTTGCCCGAACCTTCCATTGCGTTAACCTCAACTGGCATCGTTTCGCCGCCAACGGTTGTGTATGCAAGACCATTAACAACGCCTATCTGCGGTTTTTTTGCGGGCGCGTCGGGTTTGAATTTTCTCGGTCCGAGATATTTTTCAAGGTTTTTATGCGTTACGGATATCGGCTCTCTGCTGTCGTCGGGCATTGAAAGCCATTCTTTCGCGGCTTTTCTGCAAACGGAGGCAATTTCTCTTTCAAGATTTCTTACGCCTGCCTCGCGTGTGTAAAAATCTATCATTTCACGGATTGCCTTATCCGAAATTTTCAGCATTTTCGGAGTAAAACCGTGCTTTTTAAGCGTTTTGGGAAGAAGGTGGCGTTTCGCGATATGAAATTTCTCTTCCGCGGTGTATGACGAAAGTTCGATTATATCCATTCTGTCAAGAAGCGGAGCGGGAATTGTATCCGAAACGTTTGCCGTTGTGATGAAAAACACGCTGCTTAAATCAAACGGCATATCTATGAAATTGTCGCGGAAAGACTTGTTCTGCTCGGGGTCGAGCACTTCGAGAAGCGCGGCGGAAGGATCGCCTTTGTAGTCCGAGCCGAGCTTGTCTATTTCGTCAAGCAGAATAACGGGATTGCAACTTTTCGCTTCTTTTATTGCGTTTATTATTCTGCCCGGCATTGAGCCGATATACGTTTTTCTGTGTCCGCGTATTTCCGCCTCGTCGTGAATGCCGCCGAGCGATATGCGCGCAAAATTTCTGTTAAGCGCTTTTGCAACGGACATGGCGATTGACGTTTTGCCCGTACCGGGAGGACCGACAAGGCAGAGTATCTGCGCTCTTGAACCTTCCTGACGGGGCAACCCTTCGGTCATCTGTCTTACGGCAAGCACTTCAAGTATTCTTTCTTTAACCTTCGTAAGTCCGTAATGGTCGTCGTTGAGTATTTTTTCCGCGCGGGGGACAGAAAGCGTATCCTGCGTAAACTTTCCCCACGGCAGTTCGATACATTCGTCAAGATAGAGTCTTATAACGGCTGCTTCCTGAGAAGCGGAAGGCATTTTCATAAGCCGCGTAACTTCCTTTAAAAGCTTTTCCCTGTTTTCTTCGGGCAGGGTAAGCGCGTCTATCTTATCGTAATACTCATTGTCTTCATCGTCGTATACGCCGTCCGCGCCGCCCTGTTCGCCCAGCTCTTCCTGAAGCGCGCGGATCTGCTCGCGGATAACGAAATCGTGCTGATTTTTATTGAGACGCATGCCGACTTTTGTATCGATTTTCTTTTCGAGAAGTATCATTTCCGTTTCTCTTTTCATAACGGTAATGATATCGTAAAGTCTTTCGGCGGGGTCGAGCTGTTCAATAAGACGCTGTTTGTCTTCAAAGCTTATACGGATATTCTGCGCGATATAGTCCGCAAGCTCTCCCGCTTCGATTTTCATCATAACGTTTGCGGGAACGTCGGGAGATATTTTTTCCATTACGGCAACCATGTCGTCAAAAGTATCTCTCGTTTTTCTGATAAGCGCGTCCGCTTCGGTGCTGTCGTCGGCAAAAAGCTCTTTTTCGGGCAGAATCGTAACGTCGGCGCTTTCGTAACCTATATCCCTGACGCTTCCGGCAAGCTCGGCGCGGCATATAACCTCAAAAGCGGCCCTCGTAGTGTCGCCGTGAAGCTTTAAAATCTGCTTTACCTTTGCAATCGTGCCTACGGCGCAGATATTCGTGTCGTCAACGTCCTGCGCGGTGAAGTCTTTTTGAAGAGTAAGAAATACGAAGCGGTTTGATTTCATGGCAATATTCAGCCCGCTTGCGGTCTTTTTTCTTCCGATTTCAAGGTGAAGCATCGTTTTGGGAAACGCAACTATCCCTCTCATCGGCACGATGGGAAGGAACGCCGTTTCGCCGAACATTTCTTTCAGTTTATCGTAATTATCCATTTTTTTCCTTTATAAATCTGTTTTTCCGTATATCTCGTCAAGATATTTCGCGCAGCTTCCTTTAAGCGCGTCAAGAGCGGGCACTACGCTTTCGTCGCCGATTGACAGTCTGTACATCAGCGCGCCTTCGGCGGAGCAGAAAAGATCGTGCATCGGAAATACCTCGCGAAGAAGCCAGAAAGCGTATGCAACGTAACGGAATTCGCCGTGTATACGGGGGCATTCGCCGTGTATTGTTTCAAAAGCAACGCTCTTATAATCCGCAATCGCCTGTTTTATGTCTTCAAGGGCTGGCGATTTTGCAAAAACTATCGTGCCGTACCAGTTCATAAGGTCGTTTCTGTCACATCCGTGAGAATCGGAAACACCGACTATCGGTATACGGTAGCCCTGCGCGCGCAGATCGGCGTATTTTGCAACCTGAAGCTCGTTTGAATCCACTTCGTGTTTATGGTATCCGCCTATAAGCTCGTATGCGGTGTAGTCTTTCTTTTTGAGGATATAATCGGTAAGTCTGTCGCTGATATAGTATCCGTTTCCCACACGCCAGTAGGGGTGGCAGAAAATGCTTATTCCGCCGCCTTCACGTATTTTTTCAAATACCCATTTGCAGGAGGCATACATATATATTTCGTTTACCGCCGTCGGGTCGGGATAGTCGACAACGGTTTTCATTATTTCTCTTACTTCGGCGTAGTATTTTTCCTTATCGCTCTCAATAAGCGCGTTAACGGAAAACGAGCCGCCGAAATTTACCGTATGTACGGCGTTTTCCGGCGGGTGAACCTCTTCGCCGTGATAAAGCGCCATATCAATAGGATATCTGTCGTAAAATGCTTTCGCTTTTACGGACGGTTCGTAATTTCTGTGGTCCGTTACAGCCATATAGTCAAAACCGACTCTTCTGTATGACGAAACAACGTAGAGCGGGTCTTCCCTGCCGTCCGAACCGTACGTGTGAAGATGCATATCGCCTCTGTAAGGACGCAGAGAATAAAGATCTTCGTTTAATGCGTAAATATTGAAGCATTCTATATCCGCATATCTTTCGCCGTCGGGCTTTTTAAGATATACGTTATATTCCTGCTCGGGGCCGATATCGGCGGAAAATTTAAGCGAACCGTCTTTATCGGGACGGACCGCAATACTGATTTCCTTTCCCTGACCGCTCTGCATTACGGGACAGAGCGTTACGGAATATTCGCAGTCTTCGAATTTCAGCTTAGAGTAAAGAGGAATAATGCAAAGGTCCGCTTTCGCATTGGCGCGGACCGCTTTCGGCAGTATTTTATAGTGAGTCTGCGATTTTCTTATAGGACTTTTAATTGCATTGTAAGCTTCTATAGCCATAATGTCACCCCGTTTTTTATTCTCGCGTTATTTCCGGCGCAGCCGTTCCTTTTATATAATCTTTTGTAATAACAATTTTGCGAATCGATCTGTCGGACGGAGCGTCAAACATGAGTTTCGTCATGAATTTTTCCACAATTGTTCTCAGTCCGCGCGCTCCCGTGCCTCTCTTTACCGCCTCATCGGCAATCTCTTCAAGCGCTTCGTCGGTAAACTCAAGGTCTACTCCGTCGATGGCGAGAAGTTTTTTATACTGTTTTACAAGCGAGTTTTTCGGCTCTTTAAGTATCCGCAAAAGCTGATCTCTGTCAAGATTGTCTACCGAAACTATTACAGGCAGACGTCCTACAAGCTCGGGAATAAGACCGTATTTTATTATGTCGTGAGATTCCGCCTGCTTTAAGAATACGCTCGGATCGGTTTCGTTTTTCGTCTTTACGTCCGAAGTAAAGCCTATCGCGGAGCCGGCAGTTCTTTTTTTGATGATGTTTTCGAGACCCGCAAATGCGCCGCCGCAGATAAACAGGATATTTGTGGTGTCTATTTTAATAAATTCCTGATTCGGATGCTTTCTTCCGCCCTGCGGAGGAACGTTTGCAACGGTGCCTTCGAGTATTTTAAGAAGCGCCTGCTGAACGCCTTCGCCCGAAACGTCACGCGTTATGGACGGGTTTTCGCTCCGTCTGGATATCTTGTCTATCTCGTCAACGTAAATAATGCCTCTCTGAGCGGCTTCGATATCAAATTCGGCTGCCTGAATAAGCCGCAGAAGAATATTCTCAACGTCTTCCCCGACGTAGCCCGCTTCGGTAAGCGTTGTAGCGTCGGCAATTGCAAACGGAACGTTGAGCACTTTTGCAAGTATCTGCGCCATGAGCGTTTTGCCCGAACCTGTGGGCCCGAGCAGAAGAACGTTTGACTTTACTATCTCAACGTCATCGTCTTTATTGTCGAATATTCTTTTGTAATGGTTGTAAACGGCTACCGACAGCGTTATTTTGGCTTCTTCCTGCCCGATAACGTATTCGTCAAGCTTCTGTTTGATTTCTGCGGGTGTTTTTATATCCACCCGCATACTGTTTTTCTTTTCGTCCGTTTTCTGCTTTTTTATTGCGTCAAGATACTCAACGCAGGTATTTATGCAGTCGCTGCAGATAAACACGTCGCTGTCTATGCCGGAAAGAAAATTTTTCTCTCCGTCAAGATTTGTCTGTCCGCAAAACGAACACTGTTTTATATCCGTAGGTGATTTTTTAGGCATATTATCTCTTTGCGATGACTTTGTCAACAAGTCCGTATTCAAGAGCCTGCTGAGCAGTCATAAAATTGTCTCTTTCGGTGTCTTTTTCTATAATTTCAAGCGGTTTTCCCGTATTTTCCGAAAGAATACGGTTTAAGTCGCTCTTTATTTTGATTATTCTGTCCGCATGAATCTTTATATCCGTTGCCTGACCCTGAAATCCGCCGAGGGGCTGATGTATCATTATTTCGCTGTTGGGCAGGGCAAATCTCTTGCCTTTTGCGCCGGACGAGAGAAGGAATGCGCCCATAGATGCCGCCATGCCTATGCAGATGGTGGAAACGTCGCATTTTATATACTGCATTGTATCGTAAATTGCCATACCCGCGGTTATGGAACCTCCGGGGCTGTTGATATAAAGACTGATATCCTTTTCGGGGTCTTCGTTTTCAAGGAAAAGAAGCTGAGCGACAACGAGATTTGCCGAAACGTCGTTTACCTCTTCGCCGAGAAATATTATTCTGTCTTCAAGAAGACGTGAAAAAATATCGTAGGTGCGTTCACTGTGTCCTGTCTGTTTTACAACGTATGGAACAAGGCTCATGATAATACCTCCTTTAAATGTTTATGCGCGGTTTGCGGTTATTCGGATTTTTCAGCCTTTTCTTCCGCTTTTTCGGTTATCTCCGCGTTTGCCTTTACAAGCTCGAATGCTTTCTGAATTGTAAGATCCTTTGAGATGTTCTGAGTAGCGTAATCGCTTACGATATCTTTCATCTCAACTTTCATTTCGTCAGCAAACTTCTTGTATTCTTCGTCTATTTCTTCCTGGCTTATAACTATGCCTTCAAGCTCCGCGATCTTTTCGAGAGCAAGACGGATTTTAACGTCGCGGTCCGCATTTGCCCTGAAAGCTTTTCTCATAGATTCGGCTGTCTGGCCGGTAATCTGCATATACTGCTCCATGCTGATGCCCTGGGAAGCCATGCGGGATGCAAACTGATTGAATGCGGTATCGGTTTCGCTTTCAAACATACACTCGGGAATATCGGCTTCGCA
The DNA here is from genome assembly GCA_947305805.1 of uncultured Clostridia bacterium. Classification (GTDB taxonomy): domain Bacteria; phylum Bacillota; class Clostridia; order Oscillospirales; family UBA644; genus HGM12619. The sequence continues at coordinate 9,084 of CAMZEM010000060.1, forward strand.
AAGATCCGCTATCATTTCGTAAAGCTTGTTTGAAACTTCACTGTCTGCCGCTTTTTCCTTGCGCTCGGCAACTTTCTTTTCGATATCGGCTTTAAGCTCGTCAAGAGTGTCAAAATCGCTGACGTCCTTTGCAAGCTCGTCGTCTATTTCGGGGAGCTCTTCGCGCTTGATATCGTGAAGCTTGCATTTGAATTCGGCTGCCTTGCCTTTAAGGTCTTCGGCATGGTATTCTTCGGGGAAAGTAACGTTAACGGAAAACTCGTCGCCGGCTTTTCTGCCGATCATCTGGTCTTCAAATCCGGGAATGAACTGACCTGAGCCGAGAGTAAGATTGTATTTTTCCGCTTTGCCGCCCTCGAAGGGAACGCCGTCTACAAATCCTTCAAAATCAAAAACAACTCTGTCGCCGTCTTTCGTAACGTCGTCGTCTTCAACGTCTATAACTCTTGCCTGGCGTTTCTGATATTATTTAAGCTCGTTTTCAATATCTTCGGGCGTAACGTTAACTGCGGGTTTTTCAACCTTGAGTCCTTTGTATTCTTTTACGGAAACTTCGGGTTTAACGGTTACCTTTACTTTGAAAAGAAGGCCTTTTTCGTCGTCGAATACGGGCTCTGCGCTCGGTCTGTCAACGGGATCGATACCGGCTTCTTTTACCGCGTCTTCGTAAGCGGTGGGGAAAACGGCCTCGAAAGCGTCATCGTAAAATACTTCTTTGACGTACATTTTTTCACTCATTTTGCGGGGTGCTTTTACTTTGCGGAAACCGGGACCGG
>CAMZEM010000061.1 GCA_947305805.1 uncultured Clostridia bacterium
CGCCAAAGTGTATAATAAAATTGCGCCAAAGTGTACAATGGTATTGACATTTATGGCGTTTAAATGAGAAATATCACTTGACATAAAGCATCTGGCTATTAACTGATATGGGTTGGAAATATATGCTTTTTACCTGTCCCCAATCTCCCTGTGTATCTTCATATGACAGCTCTGGCACAGGCTCATGAGATTGCTTTCTCTATGATCTCCGCCCTGTGATATAGGAAGAATATGATGAACCTCTTCAACTGATGTCAGCCGTCCTTCTTTCAAACATCTTTCGCACAAAGGATGGCGGAGAACATATCTTGCTCGTATCCGTTTCCATTCACGACCGTAGCGATTTCCGTAGTCAGACGGGCGCTTGTATCTGTCATAATCACGCTGCGGCTTCTTGGCGTGCTCTTGACAGTACATACCGCCGTCAACTGCAAGTTTTGGACAGCCAGTGACTCCGTACGGGCGTCTAGGTTTTTTGGGCAATAATGTCACCTCTTTTACTTTTTACAGGCTATTTATATATCAAATGTTCACTTTCATATGCAAATAATCAAAAAGTGGACTATAAAAGTGGACTAAAAGTGAACTTAAAGTGGATGTTAGACTTGACAAATGCGAACTTATAGTGTATAATAATAGCAAAGATAATAAAAGGAAGGTTTTTCTATGAAATTGGAAAACAGCTTCGAAACCGAAAACCAAGAGTTTAAATCAACCCTTCTCGAATTAGATAAGGGCATTATTTCGCTGACGGCGATGCTGAATAAGTCCGGAAAAGGAAAGATTTATTTCGGGGTCAACGATTCAGGAGAAGTTATAGGCCTTAGCGGAACAATAGGGCAGGAAACAATCCGAAAAATCAGCACAAGAATTTATGAAACTGTTCGTCCTCAAATAGTTCCCAAAATATATTTTGAGTCTTACGAAGAGAAAATGATTATCGTTGTTGAGGCTGAAGGATATAATAAACCGTATTCCTCCAACGGCGAGTACAGAATCAGAGTCGGAAGTGAAAATAAAAAGGTAACTCCTGATGTGCTCGGAGAGCTCTTTTTCTCAAATCCACAGGCCTTGATTGAGAATGCAGAGTCCATGAATCAGGACCTGACGTTTTGGGAACTTAAGCAGCTTTATTTAATTAAAGGTCTTTCAATAGATGAATCTACCTTCGCCAGAAACATGGGACTTCTGACAAAGAACGGAAAATACAACTATTTGGCAGAAATACTGTCAGATAACAACAACTGTTCGATAAAGGTTGTTCGATTTAGGGGAACAGATAAACAAGAAATGATCAGCAGAAACGAATACGGATATCACTGTATGCTCGTTTCAATGAAACAGGTATATGACTATGTCGCAGCATTAAACGAAACCCGCGTAGAGCTCGGGGGTGATATTCGTCGAAAAGAAACTCATTTGTTTGACATTGAATGCTTTGATGAGGCGTGGACCAATGCATGTCTTCACAATAGATGGGTAAAGAACATCCCGCCGGCAGTTTACATTTTCTCGGACAGAATAGAAGTAGTTTCAACAGGCGGTCTACCGTTTGATTTAACTAAAGAGGAGTTTTTTGCCGGTATTTCTCATCCGGTAAATCCTTCATTGCAAAAAATAATGGGACAACTTAATCTCGTTGAGCAAACCGGTCACGGTGTCCCGAAAATCATAAGTGTATATGGCACGAGCGCTTTTGACATTACAGATAACCACATTATCGTGACTATTCCTTTTGCCTTCGAACCGAGTATAAATCAAACTTCTTACGATGGACTTTCAAAATCACACTCATTGGTATTGAAAACTATAAAAAACAATCCATCTTTTAAAGTCGACGAAATCGTTAAAGTATGCGGACTCGGCAGAACCAGGGTTTCAAAGATAATATCCGATTTAAAAGAGCTTGGAAAAATCGAACGTGCGGGAGGAAGCCGCAACGGGTATTGGATTGTCAAATAATCTCACATTATACACCGTATTATTTGTAAAGCATAAAATGAAAAAGCCCCACGGGAATTACCTGTGAGACTTTATTCTTTTCTGATTATATCATACCACAAAGTGCCATGTGAAATCAAGAGCCTTTATATGTAATTTAGTGTAGACTTTTAGATTATTTTTACTTTTTCGAGCGCAAGGTTGTGCATAAAATAAATATTCCGTAGGCTATACCCCATACTTTCGGCGATACTTTTCCATCTGTTGAGACAAAGATACCGTTTCTCAAGAAGGATTCGGTACTCTTCGTTCTCCACCGTCTTTATTGCATCTGATATCTCTTTTTTTAGTCGCAGCAGCCCGTCCATTTCCTGCTGCACCTCCTTTTCCATATCGACCACGGCTATTATCGTTTTCTCCATGGCAGAATCACTGTTTGCGACTTTCCCGCGGTTTACGGATATTGCCGATGTGCATTTTTCAGCAAGCTCACGCAACGAACGAATCTGGTCGATTTTGTTTTCAATTCGGGTGTCAAGCAAACGGTACTGAGATAAATACTCTTTCGCTGTCATTTTAACTCCCCCCTTATCCTTTGTAATATATTCTCTCCGTTAAGCTCCGTCAAAATACAGAACCAATCGGAAAGAAAAAAATTCTCGCAGTCCTGCATCATCTGAATATGACGTATTCTTTTCGGATGCTTTTTATGCTGTATAGCAGCGCTGTGATAGTCTTTTGCCGCCTGAACAATCATTGCGTTCGCCAGTTCTTTCCACGGATTCATTTCTTTCCTCCAATCTGTTTTCGAATTATCCGTCTTTTTACACGATAGTATTTATTCCGTTTTTTCATATCATACTGCAGAATCTTCATAAGCGCTTCTCCCGCAGTGGGATCGGAATAACCTTCATTGTTTTTGTAATAATTCATAATATCTCCTCCAGCGGATGTATTTCGATATATATCCCAGTCGGAATGTCCGACCACTTCTTTTCGACCGACTCCTGAGCCACGAGAGCATCGTCATACCAGAAACCGCATCTCGTCATGCAGTCTTTCAGAAGCTTCTGCAGATTATCCGTATCCGGTCTTGTAGCTCTCCATTCGCCGTGACGGTGGCTCTTTCCTTTGGGAAACAGCCATATGGTGGAAAGAGATATGGGACACGAAAACGGTCTTTCCGGCCTGTGCGGCAAAAGAGATGCCGTTAAAAGTTTCTTTGCCTCCTTTACCGGCGCGGGATCGAAAAACACGGGTCTGCCTCCCACAACGCGCACCTGCTTCTCCTGAGCTGTTGCAGTAGGCGGGATTATGTCTAAAAAGAAATTCATTTTTCTAAACCTCCTGATTTTTTTGTTCTTCTGGCTTTTCTCGTTACGTTATTCTCCTCAGAAGTGGTAGGGCGGGTGTACACGCCCCTACCTCTTTGGGAGTGTAACGTAGTCTCACGATTCTATATATTTATATATAGGGTGTAGAAGAAGAATTTTTAAATGCTGTTTTTAATACTTTGCCGCTGTGATGACTCCGCCCTTTAAAACGAACTCTCCGCTCATTTTTTTCAGACGCGCATAGACGGTTTTGTCAACGATGCCGAGATATTCGGACATATCCTTTACGGTGACACTGCCTTTTATGTTAAGAACGTCAAAAGCGGTTCTAAACTCTTCCGCAGCATCGTCCGCTGTTTTACATCTCGGATTATCAAGATTTCTCGCCTGAGCAGAACCCTCCGTTGGCATCAGAGAAAGAGCTCCCGATTTATCTACTCTGTGCACCGGATAGTCAAACCAGAAATTGACCGGCTGCACAGGCTTAAACTCACGCAGCGAAGATTCCATTCTCCACGCAGTCGCATCGCCGTCTCGAAGAGTGTTTTTCAGCGTTTCCGTAAGCTCAAGCTGAATAATGTCGAGCTGAGCGTCGGGGTCTCTGGCAAACACTCCCGATCCCGAGGCTCTGTCCATTGCACGTTTCATGCCCTGAGCGCCCTTTGAGTGGTGGTGACAATATATAGCAGAACATCCCGTTTCCGCGCATATTTTGTCAAACTGGTTACAAAAGGCTCCCATCTCTGACGCATTGTTCTCGTCTCCGGTAATAACCTTGTAAATCGGGTCGATAATAATTGCGTCAAAATGCTGATCGCGTACTCTGCGTAAAAGCTTCGGAACAAGCCTGTCAAGAGGAACGGCATGACCGCGAAGGTTCCATAAAACAATACTGTTTGCATTGTTCATCGGAACGCAGAGCGCAGAATAAATGTCGAAAAACCGCTTTATGGCGCTTGCAGGGTCTATCTCGAGATTAACATAAAGCACTTTTCCTTTTTTACACTGAAACCCGAGCCACTTTATTCCTTCCGCTATGGAAATGCAAAGCTCCATCAGCAGAATAGATTTTCCTGATTTTGACTGCCCGGATATGAGCATCTTATGTCCTCTGCGCAGAATACCCGTTATGAGTTCTTCCGGCGGCTGGGGAGGGGATGAGTGCTCTGACAGCGGTTCCATCTGCGGAAGTTCGTCGGATATGCCCTCAACGAAATCAAGCCAGTCTATCCACGACTTTCGCCCTATATTCACCGCTGCAAGATACTGTCTGTTTCCGTTACGCGTAACGCCCGGCATACGCGACAGCCGTGAAGGGTTTCTGTTCTGCCTGTCTATAGAAAGCCCGTTTTTCTCAAGAAAATCGTAAAGGAAATCTACACGTTTCCTGTATTCGTCATAGCCGTCTGCATCGATATGGACAATAGCGTGAAGGCTTTTTCCTCCGCTGTGCACGAGCGCAGCTATGGGAAGCTCAAGCTTTCTGTAAAGAATGTCCTGCTCGGATATCGGAAGGGTGTCGGACTCTACAAGAGCGTATTTAAATCCGGTGACGTTTTCGTTTCTCACGCCGTTTCCGTCAACGGGATTAAACCGTATCCATGCGCCAACATCTCTGTGCCAGTCACCGATCGTAGCTCCGATGTCGTCGGGATGCCGTTTAAGAGATGAGATAAGCTCTGCAGCAGTACGGTCATAAACGCCTTTGCTCGGAACCCATCTTCCTTCGCCGTCATGCCATACGTCAGTTGTGACATAGCCGACTCTGTCTTCAGGCTCGAAGAGGAGCTCAAGATATGTGATAAGGTCCTGTACGGGATCCCACGATTCCGGATCCGGGAATCCCGGAAATCCGTCCATTGCGCCGTCGTACTCGATCGTATCGTCCCATGCCATACAACCGTCTTCGCCGAACTGCGTCCAGCCTCTGTCCTTTGCCATCTGAATAATTGTGCCGCCGGTTACGGGAGCGGGGTTTCCCCGAAAGCTTTTCCATATACGCTCACATTCTCCTGGATGATACCGTACGTCGTTTTTCGACCAGTCGTCCCATACTGAGCAGGGATAGCCCTCTTCTTTAAGGGCCATCCCGACGGATATCCAGTCCGCTCTTGTAAGCTTTGCAACGTCTATTGATTTAAGCGCTGAAAGTATATTTTCCACAATATGCCTCCTTTGCTTTAAAACGGGAGTTCGTCTTCAATGTTAAGAGGACGTTCGCTTTCAGACTCAAAGAACTTCTCGTCATAATCGTAGAAGCGGTCGATCTCGTTTACCGTGCGCTCGTTGCCGTCACGGTCGGTGTATGTGCGCGTATTGAAATGTCCGCGGCCTTTGCTCCCTACAATTCCGTTCCAGTTCATAGAGAGTTTTTCTCCCTGCTTTTTCATACCGATACAGCGGAAAAACGCAGAAAGCTTCCATTCCATCGTTTTGTAAAGCAAAAGGTCAAGACGTACGTTTGCAACGCCTTTTTCCGTCTCTACCTGCAGCGACAGCGATGCCTTGTTGCAGGCCGGGATCTTTGTCCCGCCGGGAAACCTTCCGCGCTCAAAACCGGTAACAGTGAAATTGTAGTCGCCTTCGTCGAGTGTGATAAACTCCTTTCCGTCGTTTTCGATAATATCGCTCCAGTCAAGGAACATGTTCTGATTAATATCTGTCATTTGTATTTCCTCCGTTTTTATTGATTATTTGTACCGTCTGTTTTCATCCGGTCTATTATTTCCGTAATCTGCGGCCAGTACTTAAAAAGCCAGCCTGTAATGAAACTGTCGCTATAGTCCTTTATCGGCGTATCCTCCGGAAAATGACCCTTCATGGCTACCACTTTTCGTACATCGTCTTCCGTAACTCCGGATTCCGCCATCAGCTGTCTGAATCTGTCATATACGGAATCGTTGACATCTGATGATATGTCAGCTGTTTTCTTTTCCTGAAGCTGACCTTCCACAGCAGCGGAGATGTTTGCATAGTCAAGGTCTATTATCTCCGGAAGTTCGACACGAGTTTTGGCGTCCCATGCGGGGTGATGGGAAGTGTAAATAACGCGTTTTCCTCCCTGCGCCTTCTTCGTATCGTTTTCCGAAGAAACTACAAACGTCTGATAGTTGCAGAAAAGGAGCATATCGCACCATTCCTTCAGCAGGGGAGCGGTCTGACGTGAAAGCTTCATCTCCCATCTGTCGTATGCGCCCATCTCGTCAGGCTGTTCAAACTTGCGCATTTTCGCATGCGCGGTAATTACTACGTGTATTCCTGCCGAGATAACGAGATCGCAGGCGGAGAGCATACGCGAAAACTCTTCTGACATATATGTATATCCTTTGCCGTAGCCGAAAGACTCTATGCTCGACTGCTTGTATTTATTACACAGGTAAGAAACGATGAGCTGTTCTGCCCAGTCGGCCGTATCGATTACAAGCGTTTTACATATGCCGGGAGTAAGGGCTACTTCTTTGATGATACCGAGCAGTTCGTCCCATGTTTTCGGCTTGTCGATACGCCGAACGTCCATATGAGAAGTACCGCCTTCGGTATCTATAATGACAGGGTCGGGAAACTGTGCGGCGAGGCTTGATTTCCCAATACCCTCGGGACCGTAGATTACGACCTTCTGCGCCCGTGAGATCTTACCTTTTGATATTTTCAGCATTGTTTTCCCTCCTTACTTTAATGAATATGACCGTTCTTCGACAAGCGAACATCCCGGTATTTCCGTGCCTTCTGCAAGCAGCCTTTTAACGTCGTTTTTGCTGATTTCAGGATCCTGATACCTGATAAAATCCTCATGATTTTCCTGAAGCCAGATTACTGCCGCATTGCGATCGGTTACGTTTACTCTTGATGTTTTACGGTAGTTAAGCGTTGCTACGCCAAGATCCGTCTTTTCGCCGTTGCATTCGCGGTCAAGGACCTGCAAAAGGCGTTTTTCTTTCTTTTCGAGCGATACGCGTCTGTCGTGAAGCCTCGTTTCTTCGGCTTTGACGGCAGTCTGTTCTGCCCGAAGATTAAGAGTGAGTTTTGCGAGATACTCAAGAATCGACTGTTTTTCCATACGGAGAGAATCTATCTGCGAGCAGATATTCTCAAGATCACAGCCGATCTCTCCCGTCTCTTCGTCAATGACAATCTGATCGGTAAGGCGGAGTATCTCTTCGTTGATTTCGTAGAGTTTCATTTGTTTTCCTCCTTTGTTTTAATAGTAATTGCGGTGTTTGCTTTTGCCGATGCCGTTGAGTAAAGCGCATTTGCGGCACCGGTTGTGGTCAGAATCTGCTTTTGCTGCTTTTTGACTTTCGAGCATAATGAGCTTTCCGGCAAGACGTTTTGACACTACGCTTATAGCGCTTAACACGCCAATGAGCTCTGCGGTCTTTTCCGATTCAAGGTTTTTTTCGTTCATTTCGTTTCCTCCTTTCTGAGGATCTGCGTTGGTTTGCTCTCCTCAACACCCCCTTGACAAAAAAGGACGGTTTGGTCTACAAAAATTGAAAAATACCATTTTTTGTCACAATTATATCTTGGTGGGTTGTAATGCTCATTTGTAGTCCTTGAGTTTTTCCGCAAGTTGATCACGGATCTTTATCCATTGGTATCTGAACGTCGTTTTTGAAATCCCCATAATCGATGCTGCCTCTCGCTCAGAGTAGTTTAAAGCGACAAGCTGACAGATGCGTTTTCCTTTCGGGCCAAGATTATCAAGCTCTTCCAAGAGCGCTTCAAGCAAAGCCTTGTCAATTGCAACGGATTCAGGGGAAGGCTCATCAGACGCTATAGTATCAATGATCGTTAGTAAATCGGTGTCCTCAATAGGCGTATAGATGCTGACGGTGTTTCCATTAGCGTGATATGGGCAAATAATGCAATCTGCGTCGCATTTCCAGAGCATAGGTTTCGGACATGCGCACTGACCAGAGCGCTGCATTCTTTGTAGTGTTCTCCATATATTTGGGTAGATAGAATTGTAAATTTCCTCTGTAATCGGTATTTTTTCAACATGAGACGGGTCATTAGGGTTCCGCATTGGGTAAAAGAACTGTTTTTTCATTAAAAATTCCTCCGTATTTTTTTCTGTGAACGGAGGAAATTTCGTTAACGGCCGAAAAAAGACAGCAGGGGACCTGCCGCAGCCCTGAAAGGAGATTTTCTCCGTCCGGTCTGCAGCTCCCCGCTCAATAGGCAGCTGTAATATGTATTCTATTTTCCCGTCAGAAACCGTTGAGCCCGCCGGCGATCACACGGCGCAGCGAATGACGAAAGCGGTTTAATGTCGCGCTTAGGACTAATATTAAGGCAATAAAAAACCGGCAGATAGAACAATACCCAGTATCTAACCGGATATATATCCTATCTGCCGGAAGCTTATTGATTCTCAGCCAATTCCAATCCTTTAGCAGATTTTAACTGTCACGTGCGATGTCCATAATGGTCCTACGCCAAATCCGACACTCATGGCGCAACAGAGTCTTGATTTCTTTCTTTATTATTTACCTCAATGAGCAATTGTAAATCCTGATCAACCGTGATCAGTAACGGGCTGCCGCACTTCGGACAGAATAATTCGATCCCGTCACAACGCTTTGATTTTACTATTCGTTTACCACAAATCGGACAGTAGACGTAAAGAGCTTTTGCTTTTTCGACCATCCGAATCCTCCTTTTCGTTTGATGAATATTTAATGCGGATCAATGGCCTTTAAGCAGTCGTCCTGAGTTTGTAGCAAAACTGACAGTCAGACGCAATGAACTCGATCTGTTCTCTTGTCAGAGGTCTTAAAAACGATATATGAACCATCATTGCGCCGGTAGCTTTTTCTATTACCGACACGTGACCGTTATATGCTTGAGATACTATCAAGTCCCGCGTCTCTGCGGAACATCTGCTTTTCACATACGTATTCCCGTTCTCATATCTCATGTTTTTCTCACCTCCAAATATTTTTATTATCGCTAATCGTGAATTTATGAAATTATTATACATAACATATTGTGATTTGTCAATAGGAGAATTTTGAACTTTTTATTAAGCGATGAAAAAGTTTTTTGCCGTTATGATTTGTGTAGTTGTGGGATAAGATGAAAACAGAAGAAAGTATCATTAGTCTGATTAAAGCTTCAAAAGCAAATTCGGCAGATATCTTACTAAGTATTTCTCCTCCATGTGCTGCCTTGTTTCAAAGTTCGGTTAAAAACACTTGACAAATTGCGTGATAGTATTATATAATATAAAATAGAGTTATTGTAAATCTTATTGTTAAGTATCAGTATAATAATCGTTTGCGCAATAATAATTGGCGCAAATACGCAGACTTATCAATTATTATCATTTACAGTATTTTCCGGAGGAAATTTCTATGCCTGATATGAAGAAAGAACAGGAGCGCGAGGAACTGCACCGCGCTATATGGGCAATCGCAGATGAGCTTCGCGGAGCCGTGGACGGATGGGATTTCAAGAACTACGTGCTCGGCACGATGTTCTACAGATATATTT
>CAMZEM010000062.1 GCA_947305805.1 uncultured Clostridia bacterium
AAGAAAAGTCATATGAATTACGAGTTTAAAGTCTGTATTCTTTATAAACTGAAATTTGAAATACTTTCTTCGTGACATCTTAGGAGCAACAAACTTCAGAACAACACTTCCCAGAAGAAACAGGAAAATGCTGAGCAAAGTATAAACGAGTTCTCTGTTGTCAAAATGGAAAAAAGAAATCGTTTTCAATACGGCGACAATGAACGTACAGATGACTGCTGTAATCACAAATCTTTTCATAAACAAATATATTTCTTTTCCGTAACTATTATATCTACTGAAACATCGTATCTTCCTCTGGGCAAAGATACGGAAATAAAATCAGAATAGCAAAGACCGATTTTTGTTCCCATAAAATCAGGTAAAAATCTGTCGTAAAAACCCTTGCCGTATCCAAGACGAAAACCTTTGCTGTCATAAGACATTGCAGGAACGATTATGATATCGGACGGTAAGGGGGAATATATCTCTTTTTCATTTACGGGAGCTTTGATATTGTATGCATCGGAGATAAGCTCGTCTCTTTCGTAAACCCTGAAAAATGACATTTTTGACTGATCATAGCATTTCGGGAAGAAGCAAGCTTTACCCATTTTGAGAGAGTAATCAAATATAGTGTCTGTGGATATTTCATCCGAAGTTGATGAATAAAGAAGAATTTGATTAGATGATTTAAATGCGCTCATATTCACAAAGCGATTTGCAATCTCTTTGTCTAAACATTCTTTTTCGTCAGACGACAGCATTTTTCTTTTATGAGAATAATACTCTCTCAATTCATTTTTGCGTGATCTAATATCCATATCAGTATATTTTTTCTTTTACTTCTTCCGTGGTTTTACTGTCTTTAAGATATGAAGCAAGCGCATATCCGAAATCATATGCAGCACCGGCGCCCTTAGCGGTAATAATATTACCATCGCACACAACACGTTTAGACGAAACATTTGCGCCGTATAAGAATTTTTCAAAACCGGGATAACACGTAGCCGAAACTCCGTTCAGGTATCCGCGTTTACCAAGAATTGACGGAGCAGCGCAAATCGCACCGATAAGAATTTTATTATCAAATGCAAAATTCAGTATTTCATCCGTTTTCGGATTATAGTCAAGATTTTCGGTTCCCAATCCCCCACCGGGGAAAACAACGCAGTCTGCATCGGACAAATCAATATCTGAAAGCATTAAATCTGCAACTACACGGATTCCGTGGGAGCCGGTTACAGTATTTGTTTCAGTGAATGATACAAGTTTACACAAAAGCCCACATCGGGTTAAAATATCAAACGGTACAAGCGCCTCAGCCTCTTCAAAGCCGTCAGCCATCATAAAGTATACCATATTATTTTGCATCCTTATTAAAAGAATTGTTTTATCCGATAAGATCGGAAAGATATTTTTCCGATATTTCGAAAACCACAGTATCGGGTGCTTCGTTAAGAATATCTCTTAAAACGATATCACCGTTTCTGAAAATAAAGCTTGCATCGGTAAAAGCTTCTGAAATAAACGGCATCATTGTGAGAATTGCTTCGTCATGAACAACGACAACGTGTCTGTCGTTTATTGCATTTTTATTCTTGGTATTTATATAGTTTTCTGTAAGATAAAGCATGTTTTCATCAGTAAGCCAGTCAACTGCTCCTTCGCCGAAAAGTTTGTTTACATCGTGATAAACAGCCTGTGTTCCGTCGGGATTGGACGAATTCGGGTTGATTGCAGCTGATGATACTATTATGTTCTGTCTTCTCTTCGGTTTAAACTGATAATCATATTCATCGTAACTGTCCCCGTAGCCCATAAGCATTGCAAGAGATTTTACTTTTGAATCAACAGTTTCAATCTCATAAGCATCTATATCAAGATTTTCAATTGACTCATCGTTTGAAGACATCTTAGTAAGCAGCATATTGGTTGAATTAAACGCACCGAAAGAATTAAGATAGTTATCGGTTTTAAAATACATATCCCTGTCATATGAAGCGGAAACAAGCATGTCGCGAAGCTCTACGATGTTCATATCCGAATATTTCCACAGCTCATCATAAACCTGCTGCAAACGTTCGTCTCTGGACATTCTTCTGATTGACGACGGCATCATGTTCTGATATACGGAGCTCTTGTAAGGTACAATTATAACATAAAAATCTATTCCCTGAGCATTCAGTATTTTCTCGTAATTCTGAAGAGTATTCCTTATGCTCTTGAGGTCATCCTTTTTATAGGAATTCATTCTCTTATACGTTACAAGTTCTTCAGAGCTGAAAAGCCAGTTATTTTTTCCGATAACAACTTCTTCATAGCGGGAATCGGAGAAAAAGAATGTTTTCATTTCGGAATACGAAGAAGAAAGAGAAGCGTTTATAGGATACTGAGTCTGATACTGATTTGAGGCTTCTTCGGGATATTGAGTAAATCTTGCAAGTGTGAAATCAGGCGCAGAGTAATCCTTTGAAAGACCTGCTGAAAAGAATACTCCGGTTAGAATCGGGATACTGATGACAGTTCCGAGACAAACAGCCGTAAAAACATCGGTAAAAGCAGGTTTATTCTCTGAACGCACAAAACTGATAACCGTCAGTATCAGGCATGCGAGGAACACAACGAGTGCAAAAACAGTTTTTATAATATAGTCCGAACCGGAAGACGGCGTGATAAACAAACCGAAAATCAAAATAAGAGCTAAAGCGAGGAGAAACAGAACGAATAGTATGAATTCAGAAGATGAGTACCATCCTTCTGCGCCGTTCTTTATCATTCTGATAATGAAAAGTGCTCCGGTCAGTAAAACTAATGCTATCGACATTGATATGATAGCTAGCGTCGGACGACCGTTTGTTACCTCAATAGGCTTTGAGTTGCAAAAATATGCGCCTGCTTTATTGACTTTTGTGTAAACATAACCGTCCCTGTTTGAGAACTGTCCCATTCTTGAAACAATATCAAACACAGTTCCGATTTTATCGTATGTGATATTGTTTTCGTTTGAAAATGACTTGATCTTTATGCTTCTAATTGCAAAAGCCGAGCCGTTTTGTGTTCCCAAAGAAAAACGAAGATAAGAAATGCTTTCTGCGGGTACCTCAAAAACTACCGACTGAAAAGAAGTCATACCCTTGACGTTAACCGTTGATTTATGGTCCTCGTCAAAGCGGTTAAAGTCAAGATTGTCATAATACAAGGTTAAAGTATCGCTGACGGTTGTTCTGACATCAAGGGTAACGGTGTATGTCATTCCCTGCGCATCATCGCCAAGCAGAGGGTTTACGGCAATAAAGAATATTAAAAGGGACAAAACGACAAATACTGCAAAAATAATAGCAAATCGAATCAGTTTATTTTTGTTTATTGTAATATCAAGATTTTCAAACATATCAATCGCCTCCCTTTAATATCTGAAATATTCGAAAACACCGTTTTCTCCGGAAGAAAGCGTAAGTATTGTAAAAGCGAGAATAAGTGTCACAACAACAGTACATACCGGTTTATATACTTTTTCAAACCAGCTGAATTTTGCACTCAACTTATCGTACAGTTTTTTAAGAAGAGGTTTGGTAAAAGGCAAAGCGAAAATAAGTGCGAATATCGCAATAATGAAGGACTCGTTATCAAAAAATTCTCTAATACCCATTCTTGTATTAATATAACCGAATCCTGCAAGAGCACGCATTATAGACCACAGATGAGCGGGAGAATCGGCTCTGAGCATTGTCCAACCGAGCATTACTACAGCAACAGAATATATATTGCCGAGAACTCTTCGAACTTTTTCGGGTATTTTTGACGTAATTCGGCCAACGCGTTTCGTTTTTTCTATCATCAGGAAAAATCCGAAATAAATACCGACAAGTATTACAAGCCATGATGCTTTGTGCCAAAGAGCACACAGAAAAATAGTAATGCCCATGTTGATATACATCCATTTTCTGCTGTGCTCGTTGCCACCGACTTTTCTGTTTCCGCCAAGGGGGATATAAATATAATCCTTAAACCATGAAGAAAGGCTGACACGCCAACGTTTTGTCCAGAACTCTGTTACAGATCGAGCTCCGTACGGATTATCAAACTCTTCGGGCAATACGAATCCGAATAACCTTGCAATTCCGAGAGCCATATCGACATAACCGGTAAATTCATAAAAGACCTGTAATGCAAGGCAAATAACACCGGTCCAGGAAATGGCGATTGAAAGGCTTGTAGCCGCAAGAGAGAATATGCCGTCGACAACAATTTTGAGGTTAGAAGATACAAGGACAATCTTCATAAGACCAATGGCAAACCTGAAAAGGCCTTCTGAAATGTTTTTGACGGAGTTTTCGCGATTTTCAATCTGCGAAATCATATTTTTATATTTCAGAGCAGGGCCGACAATCAAATTCGGGAAAAATGCGAGATAAAGACCTGTATCCACAAGACTTTCCCTTCTCGAAATTCCTCTGTATACGTCAATATTGTATGAAATAGCCTGAATTGTAAAAATAGCAACACCAAAAGGAATTCCGAATTCAACAATGGGTATAAATGATCCGAGTCCCATCCAGAAGAGAGAAATAAACTCTCTAAGAGAAATACAAATGAATTCAGCATATCTGAAAACAGCCGCAACAAACAGGTTGAAAACAACAGAAAGAATTAAAAACAGCTTTTTGTTGCCGCCTTCACTTTCTGATATAAGCTTTCCGAGATTATGATTAACAATTATGCTGATAATAAGCATAAAACAGAAGACCGGTTCTCCCCATGCAAAAAAAGCAATGCTGAAAGCCAGAAGCGTAAGATTTTTATATTTTTGAGGAACGGCATAATATAAAACGATCATCAAAGGAAGAAACAGCAACAAAAAAAGCGGTGAGTCAAATTGCATAAATACCTCCGATAAACGGAATAATATAATTATATTTATTTTATCATATTATTATAGATTTTTCAATATTATTTTGATGATTACAGAAACTTTTACGGAAATTGTTAGTTTTAAGACAAATCTTTATCAAATTTATTATTTAATACAAGGGAACAATTGGTACAGTATATAATAATACTTCAGATCAGTTCTAATTAACAAAAATCCACAGATTTTACTCTGAGGATTTATTGGCGCGCTTTGAGGGACTCTTCTCGAGGCTCGACGCCTCTCGGTCAGAAATGGCTCTTGACAGTCCACCGGACTGTCAATTCACTACCATTTCCGTTCGAGTCCGAATAAAACAGATCTAAATATCAAAAAATCCCCAGATTCTACTCTGAGGATTTATTGGCGCGCTTTGAGGGACTCGAACCCCCGACCTACGGCTTAGAAGGCAGTTGCTCTATCCAGCTGAGCTAAAAGCGCATTTATAAGCTGAAATAAGATTTCTTAAATCAGCTTAAGTATTATATCATATTGATTAAAGGAATTCAATAGCTAAATGTTAAATTTTAACGAAATTTGATAATGAAATTAATTGGCATATGCCGGCCAGAGATTTAGCTTCTCCTGGAGATAACCGTAATAATCCTTATCAAGTATTTTTGTTGAATACCTGAATTTGTTTGCTACGACCTTATTCATCGAAGAAACATACGACGAATCAACTTCCACTCCTTCATTGGGCGTGAATGTTCTTGTTCTGGCATTGTAGTATCCTGCATCCGAAAGCCAGCTATAGTTATCGAAAATGACGATTGAAGGGGACGTAGACATCATATCGTAACCCATCAGAAGTCTCGAATCGTATTCAAGTCCGAAAAGATTGTGGAGTGTGGGGATAATATCCATGCTGCAAGTAAGCTTATCTATTACAGTCGGTTCCATTCCTTGGCAGTAAATAATGCATACGCTTTCATAGTATTCGGTATTAGGATCGAGATGGCGACCGGCAAGTTCATCGTATTCTTCGTAAGTAAGTCCGTACGGAATATGGTCGGGACTCATTACAATAACCGTATCCTCTGCTATTCCGAGTTCGTTAAGCTTTTCAAGAAGGAATTCGCAAGCTTTGTCAAGCTCAATATTACATGCAAGATATCCTTTAACTATTTCAGAATAGTCCAAATCTTGAACTTCGCTTCTGTGTTTTGTAGACATTGAGTTATCGCGCCATGTATACTCCATATGTCCGCTTACAGTCATATAGTAAGCGTGGAACGGTCTGTTAAACATATATTCCCCGTAAGACAGTTCCATCATTTCCAGGTCGCTTTGAGGCCATGTTCGTGTAACATTCAGTCCGTTGCCCTGACCTTTGTATATGTACCCCATATTCGGGTGCGAGTAGTTTCTTTTATAGTAATCATAGCTGTTATTATGATATGCAACGGTTCTGTATCCCTGAGCTTTCAGGGCGTTACCCATGCAGAAAGCCATAAGATTTCCCTGTAAACCGGATCTGTAGAAGCTCCAGACATCTGATTTGGGAATAAGTCCTGTGCAGGCTACATACTCGCCATCGGAAGTAGAAACAGGCCAGCTTGGCGTATAAAAATTGGTAAAGTAAAAGCCCTCCGTCATCATTTTATACAAAGTCGGTGTAGTATCCGGTCTGATTGCGTATTTGGAAAGAGCCTCGCATGTCATAAAAATCAGGTTTTTGCCTTTGAAAAATCCTGTATATTTGTTGGTCTGAGTCGGAGTAAGACTTGAAAAGTATTTATTCATCGCATCATACTCCGGATCGGTTTCGGTATTTAGGAGCGTTTCGAAATCGATTACCATTACATTGTCAACGGGAGTAAAAACTGTTTCTTCAACTGTTTCCTCTGTGGTGCCCTGCTTATCTTCGGACGGTTGCTCTGAAACCGTCTCGGTATTTTCCTGAACGGGAACGGGAATTACATCAGGAATATCTACAACTTCAATATCATGATTGTTTTGGGAATATGGGAAAACCAAATGCTGAAAATCGAGTCTGAATGACGTAAGGAGTCCGAATCTGTTTATGGCATTTTCAGGTTGAAACGTATGAAAATACAAATCGTTGGAACTCGGTGCGCCGCCTGATGACAAAGCAACTATCAGTATGGTTATAAGATAAACACAAATAGAAGATGCGAACAATATAAGGGACATTTTAGACTTTGTTTTTCTGGGCTTAAGCTTTTTTTTTATAAATAACCAGAGGAAGCAAAAAGAGCAATATAAACGGAATTGAAACAACAATTCCCTTTATTGTTGACGTAGTAAATTTATTAATTGCCTCACCGGCGCCCTGAATTGACGATACGATATAAAACTTCCTGAAAATCTGGAAATAAACAAACTGAGATCCGAAAAGCAACAATAATGCTAATAAAGCTACAATTGTGATTATATTACCAATCTTTGGTTTAAACAGTGTAACAATTGCAGTTAAAAGCATCCCTGCAGCTACTGAAAAAAGAACAGTAAACAAAATACTGTCATCAAACACAAAGCCAAAAATTGAAATTTTGAGAATAAACTCATATAAAATGATTGTTACGGGAAAAACAAACCAAAATAACCTTTTATTCAATTTGCTTTTCCGATTTAATGTGTTTGTCATTATGTCCCCCTCTTAAAACAATTATTTTACATATGAAGAAAGTGCTGTAAGATTTCCTTCAATTTCGGTTTCACCTGCGTCTGCGGGAATAAATACAGTAGTGCCTTTTTTTACGCACAGTGAGCCTATTTTGCCTTCACCGTCAACAACTGTAACAGAAATAAAGCTACCGTCAGGAATCAACGTATATTTGCCGTTAAGAATTATCTTATCAACAACAAAATACTCGCATGTTGCAAGATTTTCAACGCTTACATCTTCATTTTCAAAAAATACGGTTCTGTCTGAAATCAACGGTTCGGGCGCAAGCTTTGCAACTTCTATTGCTTTTTCGACATGAAGGGGACGCTTATTGCCGTTTGCATCTGTTCTGTCATAGTCATATACTCTGTAAGTCAGATTACTGTTTTGCTGAATTTCGCATATGAGCAATCCTTTTCCTATTGCATGGATAACGCCTGAACTGATAAAGAAAACGTCTCCTTTTTTTACGGGGACAAAATTTAAAACGCTAATCAGTTCAGGACCCTTGGCAAGTTCCGCAAATTCCTCTTTTGAAACTTCCCTGTTAAGACCGTAAACAAGTTTTGCATCTTCTTCGGCATCAACAACATACCACATTTCGGTTTTACCGTATTGACCTTCGTATTTAAGCGCATACTCGTCGGAAGGATGAACCTGGACAGATAAGTCGTTACAGGCATCGATTAATTTGATAAGAATAGGAAAGAATTCAAAACGCAATGCTTTTTCACCGATTGAAGAAGGATTTTCAAAGTCATGCCGGCATATTCTCCGTCCACTACTTTGCACATTCCGTCTTTGTGGCATGCAAGTTCCCAGCTCTCGGCAGTAACAGAAAGACCGCTGTTTTTTCCGTACTCTTCATTGAGTTTATTGCCGCCCCATATATAGTCCTTAAAAACAGGCTCAAGTCTTGTTATATTCATAAATATCTGTCTCCAATCTTTTTCTGGTACTATTATAGTTCTTTTTTTATATAATTTCAATACTGCACAAAAATTTCACAATAATAAAAAATCAGTTTTCAAAATAACGTTTGAGATATTGTCCGGTATACGATTGTTCACATATTGATACTTCTCTCGGGGTGCCTGTAACCACAACAGTCCCTCCCCTGTCGCCTCCCTCGGGGCCAAGGTCGATAATATAATCGGCTGATTTAATTACATCAAGATTATGTTCGATTACAACAACCGTATTTCCAGCATTTACGAGCTTTTGCAAAACTTCAATAAGCTTGCTGACATCTGCGGTATGAAGCCCCGTAGTGGGTTCGTCAAGAATATAAACGGTTTTTCCGGTTGAACGCTTGGAAAGCTCGGTAGCAAGTTTTACTCTCTGTGCTTCACCGCCTGAAAGAGTTGTTGAGGATTGACCTATCTTGATATAGCCCAGTCCGACATCGTAAAGTGTTTGCAGCCGTCTTGCGATATTGGGAATATTTTCGAAATACTTTAATCCTTCTTCAACCGTCATTTCAAGGACTTCATAAATATTTTTCCCTTTGAATTTTACTTCAAGAGTTTCTCTGTTATATCTCTGTCCGTTGCAGACATCGCATGGAACATATATATCCGGAAGAAAATGCATTTCTACCTTAACAATTCCATCGCCCTGGCATGCTTCGCAGCGTCCTCCGTCAATATTAAAAGAGAAACGGCCCGATTTATACCCTCTTGCCTTAGCGTCAGGAGTTTGAGCAAACAATTCCCGAATATCATTAAAAATACCGGTATATGTCGCGGGATTTGAACGCGGCGTCCTTCCGATAGGACTTTGATCTATATTGACAACTTTATCAACCTGATCAAGTCCTTTTATGTCTTTATATTTGCCCGGTATATGCTTTGACCCGTAAATTTTTACAGACAGTGCTTTATACAGTATTTCGTTTATCAGACTTGATTTTCCCGACCCCGACACTCCGGTAACACACGTAAAAAGAGATAACGGAATATCAACATTTATGTCTTTAAGATTGTTTTCCGTTGCACCGATAATTGAAATGCAACGTCCGTCCCATTTGCGGACTTTTTTAGGTACAGGAATGGTCATTCTGCCTGAGAGATATTGAC
>CAMZEM010000063.1 GCA_947305805.1 uncultured Clostridia bacterium
TGCCGACCCGTAGTTTGTCCGCACTGCGAGATTGGAGTTTCCTCCGCCGAGCGTCCACGAAACGCCGTTCATCTCAGAGACGATCATCGCGTCAAAATCGGCCAATGCGTCGTTGATGTTAACGCCTGTAAGCTCCGTTCCGGGCGGTGTCAGCCTGCTCTTGTCCCTTGACGGACGGAAAATATCGTCCTCGCTTTTTCCGCTCAGAAAGTTAAGCCAGCCTGAGTTGAGCTTTTCCTCCGTCTCCGGATCTATACGCCGTTCGATATCCTCCAGCAATGCGATGGTTTCCCGTCTCAACGCCATCATTGCACATTCTCCTTACGGTTTCGGCGTATTCCCGTTTTACGCCTTTATTCCAAACATTTCTTCCTTCAAATCCAGATAGTAGAGATAATCGTCCGGATCGACATTCGGCGGACACCTGTGATCGCAGAAGGGGATGTAACCTCCGCGTGCTACATATTTCTCAAGCGTTTTCATATACGTCTTGATCGCATCTCTGCCCGCCCCGAGCGCCATCTTGTCAAAGCCGCCCATTATGCGTAGCTGTCCGTCATACTGATCGAGCAACTCTCCGGGATGCGCGCAGCTGTTAACTTCATAGGGGAAGAGGCAGTTGATCCCGCCTTCGAGCAGATACGGAAGGATCGGCCGCACGTCGCCGTCACAGTCCGTATACCAGATATCGATTCCGTATTGATCGAGCTTCTTCCGAATCCGTTTGTAACGCGGCATCACCACATCACGGAAGAAAGGAACGGAGACGATCGGGCCGTTTTTGAAACAGATATCCTCCCATCCGGATGCATAATCGAACGTGAGCGCGGGGAGCAGCTGATCAAGTGAGTCCTCCACAAGCAGACAGCAGGTTTCCACCATGTCCTCCACCATCTCCGGATAATCGTAGCATGCGTAAGCCAGCCCCTCAAAGGTCAGCATATCACGAATTTTTCCGATCATTGAGCCGCAGTAGACTCCGAGCGGAAAATCTCTATCGTTCGGGTATGTCTTTTTCAGCTTTTCCACGTCAATCTTCCGTCCGGGATGGTTCCGGTCGAAATGCTCCTCCTTGACCTTTTCCCAGTCGTCGGGAGTTGTTACGGAAGAATAAAGGTAGTGCGGGATGGTATCCTTCCCGGAAGCAAGAACCTCCGCAGTGAGTCCGTCCGAGTTCATAAGGATGGTCTTGTCGCCCCGACGTCCCACTTCTTTTGTCTCGAAAGACGGACACATCCAGGTCGCGCCTCCCGTAGAGGCAATGGGATCAAAGCTGAAAAACCGATCGGCTTCCCAGTTGTTTTTGATCCCGTTCTCATAAAAGAGCGGCCATACCGTAAAGTTTTCATTCCAGTAGCCGAACTCCATATTGAAGCAACGGTCAACGGACTTATAGTGCATCTGTCTGTTGAAACGTTCACGGGCTGTCATCGTTCCTGCCCACGGTTTTCGGATCGGTTGAATTGCCATAATTATTCTCCTTTTTCTGCAATGCCCTTTTTAATATGAAAAAGCGGACGAATCCGCAATGGTCCGTCCGCTATGTTATATCAAAATTCGGGCACGATAACCTGTTCGCCGTTTCTCATAGCAGATTCGTGCGCACGGACACCGGCAGCGGTAATGTTGCCGCCGAGTTTTTCGTCTATCCAGGGTTTTCTTTCTTCGATAATGCTTCTTACAAACTCGTTTACAAGATGCGGATGCGAACCGTGATGTCCGCCGCCCGAGCCTTTTTTAAGCGAATCCTGCGGATTCAGCGGGTCGAAATTTCCGCCTACCGTAAATCTCTGTATTTCTTCGGGAAGGCTCAAATGGAAATTCGGCATTTCGGTCTTTTTATATTCCGTATACTTTCCGCGTCCTTCTCCGAGTGAGCCGAGCGTTGTTATATACGGATCGTCGCCGTCCGTAAATCCCCATTCAAACGATTTTTTGCTTCCGTAAACAAACATTCCTTCCTGATACATACGCGCCGTTTCAAACAGACTGCGGGTAGCTTCGCCCTTCATTCCGTTTTCAAATTCAAAAAGCGCGCTTTCAACGGGGAACGGATTTTTATATTGCTCCGAAAGCCACGGTTCCATCTTTCCCGATCCGAAACATATAACTCTCTTTATCCGTGAGCCCGAGAGCGCTACCATCGGTCCTATCGCATGCGTGCCGTACCACATCGGAGGCAGTCCCATCCAGTAGCTCGGCCAACCCGACATATCCTGATAGTGCGAACCGCGCATAAACTGTATGTCGCCGAGTTCTCCGCTTTCAATCATCTGCTTTACGTAAAAAAACTGATATGTGTAAAGCGTCGTTTCCATCATCATATAGTTTTTGCCGCTCTTCCGCTTTGCTTCGGTTATTTTTCTTATTCCTTCAAGCGACGTTGCCATAGGCACTGTGCATGCGCAGTGTTTGCCCGCTTCCAGCACGCGAACACTCTGCTCTTCGTGAAGCGGAATGGGCGTAACAAGATGAACCGCATCTATGCTTTTATCTTCAAGTATTTCGTCAAGCGAACGGTATTTTTTCAGTCCGAGACGGTCAACGAAAGTGTCCGTTCTCTTTTCGTCAATATCGCATACGCCTACCGTATTTACATCCGGATGATACTTGTATATTTCGGGAAAACATCCGCCGAATCCGAGTCCGACAAGCGCTACGTTAATTTTGCTCATACAGAAAACCTCTTTTTATTTATTTTATATAATTATATTACATTATTATTTATTTGTCAATATAAAATCACTGCCGAATAAAGATTTTCGATATTTTGCTCAGACTGCCTTCTTGTTACGCGTTTTGGTTATTTTTAACAAAAAACAGGGTGATATGTTACTTATGTTTTATGCGAAGTTTTTTTTATTTAATCAAAATTACCGATTATGACATAATTTTCGTATACAATATATATGGTAAAAATTGCGCAAAAAAATATTAATATATTCGGAGGAAAATCACTCATGTCAATCAAAGTTGCTATCAACGGTTTTGGCCGTATCGGCCGTCTTGCTTTCAGACAGATGTTCGGAGCAGAGGGCTACGAAGTTGTCGCTATCAACGATCTTACAAGCCCCAAGATGCTTGCTCATCTTCTTAAATATGATACCGCTCAGGGTCGTTATCTCGGTCACACCGTAGAATCCGACGACGAAGCAGGCACAATCACCGTTGACGGAAAAGTTCTTAAAATCTACGCTGAAAAGAACGCTGCCGACTGCCCCTGGAAAGAACTCGGCGTTGACGTTGTTCTCGAATGCACAGGTTTCTACACATCCAAAGAAAAATCCATGGCTCACATTCAGGCAGGCGCAAAGAAAGTTGTTATTTCCGCTCCCGCAGGAAACGACCTTAAAACAATCGTTTACGGCGTAAACGAAAACACACTTACTACCGAAGATCAGATAATCTCCGCAGCATCCTGCACCACCAACTGCCTCGCTCCCATGGCTAAAGCTCTTAACGACTATGCTCCTATCGTTTCCGGTATTATGACAACCGTACACGCATACACCGGCGACCAGATGATTCTTGACGGTCCTCACAGCAAAGGAGACCTCAGAAGAGCAAGAGCAGGCGCCGCAAACATCGTTACCAACTCCACCGGCGCTGCAAAGGCAATCGGACTTGTTATCCCCGAACTTAACGGCAAACTTATCGGTTCTGCTCAGAGAGTTCCCACTCCCACTGGTTCCACAACCATCCTCGTTGCCGTTATCAAAGGCAAAGACGTTACCAAAGACAGCATCAACGCAGCTATGAAAGCAGCCGCTTCCGATTCTTTCGGATACAACACCGATGAAATCGTTTCTTCCGACGTTATCGGCATGCGTTACGGCTCGCTCTTCGATGCAACCCAGACAATGGTTACAAAGATTGACGACGATACCTATCAGGTACAGGTAGTTTCCTGGTACGACAACGAAAACTCCTACACCAGCCAGATGGTAAGAACAATCAAATACTTTGCGGAACTCAAATAATTAACGCAAAAAGCTTCAATCATTTAGATCCTTTTATCCTATGTAAATAAAAAACGGTGTGACTTAAAGGTCACACCGTTTTTCTCTTTTCAGTTACTTCAATATGCGATTTCAACCCGATTTATTGAGCGCAAATGCTTTCGGAATGCGTAATCAATAACCCCAGGTCATCAGCTGCCATCCGCCGTCATCCGTGCGTGCCAGCCACCAATGCCAGTTAGTTTTCTCCATATCCGACTCCCAGCCGAGCTCGATATTTTCCGGCGCATGGAAGTCGCTCAAAAACTCGCAGACCTGCGTGTATTCATTGCCATCGTCAAATTCGTTCATCCACTTGAGATTATCGGCGTTGTTCGCCTCGTCTCCCGCGTAAGTAAGGCTGTGAAGCTCGCAGCCGAATGCGGCGAACCTGCACTTGATCTGGACTATTGCCTCGTCAAGATCTTCTTTCGTGTATATGGCAGACGTTCCGTAGTCGATTTTAACTTCCGGCGCTTTAGCGCCCGCAAGATATTCCTCCAGCGTGATGTCGGCTTCCGTAATCTCTGCGGCAATGGCGGGATCGTCAAGATAGCGTATGTGCCAGGGCTCATATCCGTAGCCGGTTATATGCTCCCGTCCCTCAAGATAGCGGAGAATAAAGCCGTATTTCGCAAGTTTTGCGTGAATCTTTTCCCAGATTTCCGGATACTGCACCATATCCTCGTTGTAATACACGTCGGTAAAGCTTCCGTCGTCGTTTTTCAGCTTGAAATAGAGGTCCAGCGCCAGACCTGTATGGTGCTCGGAGTAACCCGGCTGCGCCACGGTCTTTGCCGCATAGTTTGCCCCGTATTTCTCGATAAAGCGGTTCATGATGTCCTGCTGGGTCGCTACTGAACGGCGGGCGCTGTCCAGCTCAATATAAATTCCGTCGTTTTCCTCCAGGTCGGACTTCAGCAGCTCGTATGCCCCGTATGCCCTGACCTCAACTTCCACCTCGTCGCCGAGGGAGTTTGCAACGGTTACAATCTCAAGCGCATCCTCCCATCCTTCGGGCAGGGCGTTGAGCTTGTTTACCAGCGCAAGATAGTCAATGCCTTCGGTCGAAGAGACCGGAGCCCAGTCGAATACCATATCCGTCCCGTTTTCGGACTTATCGTCATGCCATGTGAACGTTCCGTCGTCGTTGAAGGTTATTGTTCCGGTGCCGTCTTCATATACGGGCTCCTGATTTATCACTTCGCCGTAATCGTTATATGTTACGGTGGACTTTGTGCCGCTGGAATACTCAATTGTCAGCGTGTCAATATCAAGACGGTCCACGATGTCCCAGCGGGTAAGTTCCTGATAGATTGTAATCCACGCCCCGTCGAAGCCTAAGCATTCCACCAGAGCGTGTGCCGCGCCGCACTGATATTCGCCGATGAAATTCATAACGGGATTCTGCCAGTCGGGATCCTCCTCAAAAACGGCAACAAAATCCGCGCTCTCGTCCAGTTGCACTACGATGACGGGATCCGTGGAAAAGTCTTCGCCGTTTTTCGTCCACTTCACGAACATGTAGCCCGCCTCCGAAGCGGCTGCAAACGTATAAGTCGCCGTCTCTGCCAGATTGATCTGCGCAGACTGATACGGCTGCTCGGGGTCGATTTCAGGCGCGGTCTCACCCGGCTCATAGCCGATCATGCCTCCCCAACCCTCCGTGTTTATTGTAACAAAAATGGTGGCTTTCGGCATGTCATGCTCGCTGGTTTCCGTCTCCGTTCCGCATGCGCACAGCGAAAACAGCATTATGGCGCACACAAAAAAGCAAATCCATTTCTTCATTTCGGTTCTCCTTTTTTCTGTTTATGATTGTTCTCTTTTCTAAGTTGTCAGTTAATCCTCTTCTCCCGATTCGGCTTTCTTGGACAGACCCTGCCGTTCCAGTAATGTAGTTGTATCTGCAGCGACCTTTAAATATCTCAAATAAGATCTTCATTGATGCGGTATAAACGAAAAGTCATTGCTCTCTTCATAGAAAGCAACGACTCTTTCCTCGTTTTACGCCCGAAACCGACGGCTTAAAGTTACAGGTTTTATCATTTCCTTATCACTGTTAAGCCTTTGCCTGAAGCATTTTTAATTATCGTATAATTAATTAACGTATAAAATCACAGTGAAGTCGAAAAACCGCTTTCAATCAGATCGCAAAGTGCCTTAATTGCGGCCGCCTCGTCCGATCCGTCCGCAATGATGTTTATTTCGTTGCCCTTCGTAACACCGAGAGAAAGAACGCCAAGCAAACTCTTTGCATTCACCCTGCGATCTTCACGTTCTATCCAGATTGAGCATTTAAACTCGTTTGCCTTCTGAATAAAGAAAGTAGCCGGTCTTGCGTGAAGACCTACCGAATTTGTTACGGTTATTTTTTGATTGATCATATGCGTTCTCCTTTATTGTCCGAAGAATATGAATCCCGTAAAGAAATCAATCTTACTTTGAATAATATTATACAATAATAATAAATAGTTGTCAATCTCAAAAAGCCACAAAATCGGCGGTTTTTTTACGAAAATAATTATGCATATTCTATAATAAACAAAAGCGGACTCCCATATTTTGGGAGCCCGACACTGTTTATATGGATATTATTTCTTTTTTATCCATTTAACGGGACCGGTTATACCGGTTGCGGGTATTGCCATATAGTTGGAAAATCCGTCTTTAATCGCATTCGCCAGTGTATTTGAAACGAGCGCAGTCATCTCGTTTTCTCCGTCTTTCAAAACAGACGAAATATCAAACGAGTAGGGGGGACATACTCTTATTCCGAGGTCGGTTCCGTTGAGTATAAGGCGAATATTCTGACCTACCGTACCGAAGTCAATACCGCAAACGTCTTCCGGTCTGTCAAACCTGCACGTGTATCTTAACGTTCCGGAAAAATCGGGATTTTCGTTTACATCCGTAATGTTCGGCAGATTGTCGCTTTCCACGCCGTCCCTGTAAGGACTGAAATCGGCAGGATTTTCATATCCCGCGGTTTCTATGCGGAATTTCAGCGCTGCATCGCAAAGAGTAAACTGCGCTTTTTCGGGTATTGTTTCCGCGCGTTTTCCGTCTTTTTCAAAAACCGCTATTACGGACTGATACGGCGCGAGAGAAATGCTCATTTTTCCGTTTTTCGTTCTTACGCCGTAAATACCGTCGTTCAGCAAATCAATTACCGTGCCGCCTTCGTAGCTTTCCGCGGAGCGCATATATACTTCCGTTGATACGGGGTCCGCTATCGACTCGTTAACGAACATATAAACGTCGGAGTCGTCAAACGAATAATGCGCAATGCGAAGCAGGGGATATTTGCCTTCAACTGTCACGTCTCTTAAAATCGCTTTGTCAACGCGCTCAATAAGCTCTTCCTTCGTCTGATTTTTCTTCATGCGGATAATGCATACACCCTGTTTTTCGAGTTCGGCAAACGCTTTTTCAACTTTTTCGGGCAGAAATTCCGAATACGGCAAAACGAGACATCCGTAACTCTGTTTTCCAACGCAAAGACGTCCGTTTTCCGCTCTTGCGTGGAATACGCGGCTGCCTGTGCCGTCAATAAAGCAGTCTGCGGGCAGAATATCAAAATCTATATGCTCATCGTACAGCATTTTGGCGGGAACCTGCGTAAGCATCGCCTCTCCGTCAAAAGATCCCCATTCCGCATCTGCGTGATAAAGCACCGCAACGTCTGCAATATGACTGCCGTTTGATAAAAGATGCGCAACTTTGTTTCCGTATGTCATAAGTCTCGAAAAACCTTCGTATTGCGGGTCTTTGCCTTCCGCTCCGAAATGCGGCGGACAGTCGGGGTCGGGGAACGTAGGCGAAAATGCATGCGGAACAAAACGGTTTACGCCGCGAACGAGCAGATAGTCAAGCAGCCATTTCATACAGGGCGAACCTTCCGCCCATCCGTATGCGCCGAATACTTCGCACATCGCGCGTCCTTCCGTCTGCGTGCCGATATTTGCAAACGACGATGCAAGCTTTGCAAGCACGTAGTCGAAAAATGCGGGGTCGGCATTGTTGCCGAATGTCGAAGCGGTATGTATGTATTCCGACATTCCCGGCATTATCTGATGAAGCACAATATCTATGCCGCTCATGTGCTGCCCGTCAAGCGAACGGAAATAATGTCCGCCGCTGCATCCGAGTCTTGCATGCGCGTTCATGTCCTCTATAATATGGCCTATATACATTACGCCGTGCGCCTCGCACCAGTCGCCGAGCTGCCTCGTAAAGCAGTCTCTGTAAAGCTTTGTTGCCGCATCCATATATGCGTGACGGATTTTATGCGTAATTTCGCCGAAATCAAACCACAGAGCGGGAAGAAGCGACAGCGCGTCTTCGCCGGTCGCTTTTTCCATCATATCAATAATGCGGTCGTTCCACGGCAGCGCAAGTCCGGGCTGTCCGAGGCGGTGGTTATACATTCCGTAATCCGTATCATGAGGCCCGTACCAGCCGTTTCCGAAAAAAGGCTCGTCAGAGAAAAATCCCGCAACCGTATTCCCGAAATATTTTCCGTAATGCTCAAAATGCGTTTCGTATACCGCGTCTACCAGCAGTTTTACAGACTCTTCTCTGAGCATGTCTATATAGCCGTCTCTGCCGCCTTTACGTGTTTTGTAAATGAAAAACACCCTCCAGCATCCTTCGGGAACGGAAAATTGCAAAAATCCGTTTTTATGTCCCCCCGAAAGACAGATCGGTTTTGCCTCGCACTCTTCGCCCTTTCCCGTGCGCAGATATGCGTATGCTCCGAGGAAAACATGCTCGTCGCTTACGGGGTCAGCTATCAGCAGAGCGTCTTTCAGCGGACCTATAACGTCAACGTGTCTTTCAACAAGCTGCCACTTGCGCAGCTCGGGGTGATTTTTAACCTGTCCTACGGCATGTCCGGTCGGGAAATGATCGTCGTCAAGTATCCACACCTTCATTCCGCGCTTTTCGGACTCGGAAATAATAAGGTCCATATCACGCCACCACGTTTCGCCGCAAAAATCACGGTGCGGACGCGACTCAACACACAGCGCGCGGCAGCCGCTTCTGTATATCGACTCAACCTGCTCGGGTATCTTTTCGTAATGGTCTCCGTGCTGCCAGTAAAACGGCAACATGTAATTGTCTTCTTTTCCAGCAAGAATATCGTTTAAAAATCTGTTCATATCTTTCTCCTCCGTCAAATGCGGTTTATTGAATAATTATAATATACAGATCTCCTAGTGTCAAGGATTGCATTTTTTACACGGGTCGTATCCACGTGCGATTATTGTTTCTCGGCTATCATATATTTCTTCGTAGTTTTCTGGTTTTATCGTCTTTACGCTACTACAATCAGGCCTGTGGAATTTTTTTGTGTTGTTATTTAAAACGTATTTACGTTTCGAACTTCCTGCTGCAGCTGCTTTCTTCGCCTCTTCTTCGGCTTTCTTGCGGGCTTCCTCTTCGGCCTTTGCTTTTGCTTCAGCTTCCGCCTTGGCTTTCGCCTCTTCTTCGGCCTTCTTTCGGGCTTCCTCTTCGGCCTTTGCCTTTGCTTCAGCTTCCGCCTTGGCTTTTGCCTCTTCTTCGG
>CAMZEM010000064.1 GCA_947305805.1 uncultured Clostridia bacterium
TATTTATTATTGCTTTAAACTTGTCACAAATTTTTTTGCTTTTTAATCAAAAAATTGCTTGACAACCAAGAAGTATTCGTGTATAATATTACCGTACAATTTTTCAACACACTTTTTTTATCGATGGAGGGGAGGGAAACTACATGTCAGAAATTAAACTTAAAGAAAACGAATCTTTGGATAACGCGCTCCGTCGTTTTAAGAGACAGTGTCAAAAAGCAGGCGTAATTTCCGAGCTTAGAAAACGTGAATTTTACGAAAAGCCTTCTGTAAAACGTAAGAAAAAATCTGAGGCGGCAAGAAAACGCAAATACAAATAATTGATTACAAGCATGGAATGCCGGTTTTTTCTCGGCATTCCTTCATTTTTACAATATGAATGATTCCTATCCCAAATACTTGATGGCGTTTGATTCATATAAAGATATTACGCCTGATATTTTAAAAGAATACAATATTCAGGGAATTCTTGTTGATCTTGATGACACACTTGTAATACACAATTATCCGGTTCCGGATAAAAGTGTTCAAGAGTGGTTAATGCAAATGGAGCATGCGGGTATTCCTGTTTGTATTATTTCAAATAATCAGAAAAAACGAATGATGAGTTTTATAAAAGACCTTAACGTCGGTTATTTTTACAACTCATTTAAACCTCGTACTCACGTAATTGAATATGCTCTTGGAGTAATGAATATCAAAAGAGAAAATGCTGTACTAATCGGCGATCAGCTGTTTACAGATGTTCTTGCAGCAAACAGAGCTAAAATAAAATCATTCCTTGTAAAACCGGTTGGAACTAAAAGTACCATTTTTATTAAAATCAAAAGATATATTGAGAGGAAAATGTCCAAATGACAAGAATAGAAAAGCTTGAAGCAAAACTGAACAGGGGAGAGGCTGTTATTCTTTTAAGACCGGAAAATCGCAGATATTTTACGGGAATGTCAACATCAAACGGTCTTCTTCTTGTAACGACTGATAATGCATGGTTCTTCACGGATTTCAGATATATAATTGCTGCAAAATCCATAGTAACTAAGCCAATAAGTGTTTCTTTATTTGAAGGAACAATTGAAACTCTCCCATATAAAATTGAACGTATTTATTTTGAGGATTCTTATCTAAGTTATGCATCTGCGAAATCGTTCATGGAAGAAATGAACAGCATTGAGTTCGTTGCAGGCGAAGCACTAGTTGCGATGTTAAGAAGAGAAAAAACTCAGGATGAGATTAATTTAATATCACAAGCACAGCAAATTACAGACTCAGCATTCACGGATATACTTAATTATATCTCAACTAATAAAAATAAGGGAATAACTGAAAAAGACATTGCGTTTGAACTCGAATTCGATATGAGAAAGAGAGGGGCAAGCTCGTTGGCATTCAGTACAATTATTGCATCGGGCACTAACGGTGCATACTGTCATGCTGTTCCCTCAGACAAAAAAATAATGTCCGGAGAGTTTATAACTATGGACTTCGGGGCATGTTTTGACGGATATATGAGTGATATGACCAGAACTGTTGCAGTTGGAGAAATATCAGAAGAAAAAGAAAAGATATATGATATTGTGTTAAATTCACAATTGATTGCAATCAAAAATATAAAAGCCGGACTAACCGGTACACAGTGCGATGCATTTGCGCGTGATTATATTTCAAAAGCCGGATTTGGTGCTGACTTTGGTCATTCACTCGGCCATGGCGTCGGTCTTGAAATTCATGAAGGGCCTAATTTTGCACAATCTTTTACCGGAATAATCAATGCTAATGCTGTAATGTCAATAGAACCTGGTATATATATTGAAAATAATTGCGGTGTTAGAATAGAAGATCTTGTTGTTGTTAAAGAGGGCGGAGTAGAAATATTAACGCACAGTCCTAAAGAGTTAATTAAATTATAAGGAGGACTGAATTATGGATAAAATAAATATAGGCATTATCGGTTGCGGTACAATCTGTAATTCCGCTCATGCTCCAAATTATAAAAATAACGAAAAAGCAAATGTTAAATATCTTGTTGATCTTAAACCTGAAAAAGCAGAAGCTGTTAAAACAAAATTCGGCTTTAGCGATGCTCAGATTTTTACTGACTATAAACAAATATTAAACGATAAAACGCTTGACGCTGTTTCGGTATGTGTTCCGAATTATCTTCATCATCAAATATCATGTGACTGCATGTCGGCAGGATTAGATGTACTTTGTGAAAAGCCAATAGCAATCTCTTATGCTCAGGCAAGAAATATGCAGGAAACAGCTGACAAGTATTCAAGAATACTTAATATCGGTGTTGTAAACAGATTTGATGTATATGTAAACGAACTGAAACGAATTGCAGACAGCGGCAGACTGGGCGAGATATATCACGTTTACTGTTCTTTCAGAAATCACAGAAGCATCCCGGGGATGGGAGGGTGGTTTACAACTAAAAATATGTCCGGTGGAGGCGTTTTAATAGATTGGGGTGTACATTTTATAGATTTGATTTTATATGTACTTAATAATCCCAGTATTATTTCGGTTTCAGGAAAAACATACTGTGAACTTGGTAAAAATATGCGCGAGTATGTTTTTGAGAATATGTGGGCAGGTCCTCCAGATTATAAAGGCACTTATAATGTTGACGATTTTGTGACAGCATTTATAAGGACAGACGGAGCAACAGTTTCTTTAAACGGTGCTTGGGCTCAGAATATAGTAAACGAGGATATGACAATAGAGTTTTTGGGTTCTAAAGGCGGCGTAAAACTTAGATATAGAAATGATTTTGATTTAACTGTTTGTGAAAACGGTAAAATTGAAACAATTACTCAACATTGTGAACCGTCCGATGCTTTCACTCTGGAGATTGATTCTTTTTTGGATAGTATAAAAACCAGGAATAAATCACGTGCAAATATAGATAATGTAATTAAATCGCAAATAATAATGGATGCAATATACAAATCATCAGAAAAGAATTCTGAAATAGTTTTACGATAAAAATAAACAGAACCAAGATTCATATCCTGGTTCTGTTTTAATATGTAATAAGTAGGGGATTATTCTAATAACAAAATCATGATGATATATTGACAATTAATTATAGTTATGGTAAAATATTAACAATGCGGGCGTGGCGGAATGGCAGACGCGCTAGATTTAGGATCTAGTGTTAATAACGTGAAGTTTCATGTAATGTCGCACTCACCAAGACTTTCAAACAAAGTATGTTTTTATTTAAGAATATAATCAGAAATGAAAACAACAAATCTTTAATGAATATATAATAAAATCATTTTTTAATAGTAAAGTAGGAGATAGATTACATTTCCTATCTCTATTAATTCATATACTCAATTGCACAAAATGAATATTTTGTGCAATTGAGGGGATATAATAAAGGCAAGGAGCGTTTTATATAATTATGAACGGTTCAAGTTCGAATAAATCTGATGATATGATGAATTCCGTGTTAAACGATAATGATCAGTCGAATGATGACAACAATCAATCTACTTCATTCTCTTCATTTGATTCACAATCATCCGGTTCAATTTTTAATTTAATCAATTCATCACAGAATTCTAATAAGACGATAAATTCATCTTCTACTGATTACTCTTCATCTAACCCATCTTTTATCGATACAAAACATTCTGGTACAAAATCTGTTTCTTCTGCAAGTTCTTCAGTAGCACTTATCCAAAATAAAAAATTTGATTTTATTCCTGAGTACGCTCGCAACTACCTATTTTATCTCTTAAATGTAAGAAATCTTTCCGATAAAACCGTATATGAGTATTATCTTGATCTTCGAACATTTTTCAGATATGTTGCCCAACTTAAAAATATCACGAATGAGGACAATTTCGACCTGATTGACGCTTCTGAATGTCCATCAAACATGATAGAGAACCTTACACTTAATGATCTATATACATATTTAAACTATGTTCGTGAAGGCAGAGATAACGGTATAAGAGCTAGAATGCGTAAAATATCGAGCCTCAAATCATTTTATAATTATCTTTGCAAAAACTCAGTTATTGATATAAACCCTACTCTATATCTTGAAGCGCCAAAACATCCTAAAAGGCTTCCTGTTAACTTATCACTTGAAGACAGTATTAAACTATTGCAAAGCATTGATGGACCTTACAAGGAACGTAATTATGCTATTATTACGCTTTTTCTTAATTGCGGACTGCGTTTATCTGAGCTTGTCGGCATAAATCTTTCAAGTGTTAACGGAAACGTATTGCGTATTGTTGGTAAGGGCAATAAAGAACGAATTGTTTATCTAAATCAGTCCTGCACCGATGCTATATCTGACTATCTTAAAGTACGCCCTGAAATAGAATCAAAAGACAGAAATGCTATGTTTATAAGTCGTGAGGGAAGAAGAATTTCAAGGCGTATGGTACAGACCCTGGTTGAAAATTACATAAAGAAAAGCGGTCTTGATCCGGATATTTACTCAACACATAAGCTTCGTCATACGGCAGCAACACTTATGTATCAAAACGGAGTTGACGTCCGTGTATTGCAGGAAATACTTGGCCATGAAAACCTTGGAACAACTCAAATATACACACATATATCCAATAAACAGGTCGAAAGTGCATTAGAATCAAACCCATTAAATGATATAAATAAAAAGCACGGCACAGAATAAATTATCTGTGCCGATTTTTATTATCTGTTTAATCTTATTATTCTGTCGAAGTATTCAGGTAGATTGCTGTCAAATTCCATCCACTCCCCTTTTGTCGGATGCAAAAAACCAAGTTTCTTTGCATGCAGGCACTGGCCTTCAAGTCCGTATTTTCTTGACTGTTCAGCGGTTTTTGAATAAACAGGATCTCCAAAAACTGGATGTCCCAAATAAGACGAATGAACTCTTATTTGATGGGTTCTTCCTGTCTCTAAGATAAACTCAACAAGCGAGAATCCATTTAATTCTTCAAGTACTTTATAATGTGTTATTGCATTTTTAGCATTGTTTCCGGATATGATAACCGCCATTTTTTTGCGGTCATTCGGGCTTCTGCCTATCGGAAGGTCGATAGTACCTTCATTATCTTTGAAATGTCCTACTACAATTGCATTGTAAACCCTTAAAAAGCTGTGTTCTTTTATCTGTTTAGCCAAAGAAAGGTGTGCAACATCGTTTTTTGCAACCATTAAAATACCGCTTGTCCCCTTGTCGATTCTGTGAACAATTCCCGGTCTGATAATTCCGTTGATTCCCGATAAACTTTTTCCGCAGTGAGCTAATAGAGCGTTTACAAGAGTGTTTTCCCTGTTACCCGGTGCAGGATGAACGACCATACCCTGCGGTTTATTGATAACAATAATATCTTCGTCTTCGTAAATATTCAATGGAATGTGTTGTGCAACGACCTCCAACGGTTTCGGATCGGGTATTGTTACAATTATTCGATCATCAGTTTTAATTTTATAGTTTTTATTAATTTGCTGACCATTTAATTGTATACAACTGTTTTCTATAAGATTTACAACAGCCGAACGAGTCAATGAAGACCGTTCGGCTATATAACTGTCTATTCTTCTTCCGGAATCTTCTTTGGCAACGATTAATTCCATCTGAAAATATCACCTTTTGTAACAATAAATATTGCTATAAATAATACACTGCCACATGTAACGAAAATATCTGCAACATTGAAAACTGCAAAGTTGATAAACGTAAATTCGAACATATCAACAACACGACCTGTAAAAATACGGTCAATACAATTTCCGATTCCGCCTATTGCGATAAACAGCAATGAATACTCAGCAATAGAATTCTTTATTTTACCGGAAACAACAATAAATAATATTAGTACTGTTACAATAATTGTTATAACAGTTAAAAACTCGGTATGACCTTCAAGAATTGAGAATGCTGCACCTGTATTTTCGCGATATGTAAGACTTAATACATTTTTCAGTATTACCATTGTCCGAATTGGTTTTAGTTCGGCAACAGACCACAGTTTTGAAATCTGATCCAACAACAATCCTGCGGAAATTAATAAAAGATAGCTGAAAAATGAGTAAAAACTTTTAAATTTGCTCATTCAAGATTTTTAACAACCGATGCACATCTCGGACATAATGTTGGATGCTCGTGATCATGACCTACTTCTTCTGAATAGCACCAGCAACGTTCACATTTTTCACCGTCTGCCAATAAAACCTTAACATATACGCCGGGGTTGCTCGGACAGGCTTTGCCTTCGGTTCCTTTTTCCACAGAAACCTGAGAGACTATCATTATTTTAGCCAGAGAATCTGATATTGTCGAGTACTTTTCGTAATTATTATCATCGCAGTAAAGGACAACTTTCGCTTCGAGTGGTTTACCTATTAGCTTTGATGCTCTTGCTTCTTCAAGCACAATGTTTATATCGTCACGAAGAGAAATAAGATCATTATATTCAGCCATTTTCTCATCGCTGAGCTGATAATCTTCGTATCTTCCCAATATCGGGTTAAACATTACATTATCAGCAATATCTGTTTTCCTGTGAGGCATAGATTTCCAAACTTCATCGGCTGTAAACGCCAGAATCGGAGCAAGCATTCTGATCATAGCGTCAAGAATCAAAAACATTGCTGTTTGTGCGCTTCTTCTCTTGATACCGTTTTTGTCTTCACAGTATAAAACGTCTTTAATAATATCAAGATAGAAATTTGACATCTCAACAACACAGAAATTACGGATAGAATGGAAAACAAGATGATATTCGTAATTTTCGTATGCAGCCTTAACTTTATCCGTTAATTCATTGAGTTTAGAGACTGCCCATCTGTCAAGTTCTGACATTTCATTTGCCGGAACAAGATTATCGGCGTCAAATTCATTAAGATTACCGAGAATATATCTTGCACTGTTACGGATTTTTAGATAAGCCTGTGAAAGCTGCTTGAATATATTGTCTGAAACGCGAACATCAACGCGATAATCCGATGATGCTACCCAAAGTCTTAAAAGATCGGCACCATATTGCTTGATTATTTCCTCAGGAGCAATTGAATTACCAAGGGATTTATGCATTGCTTTGCCTTCGCCGTCAACTACCCAACCGTGAGTCAGTACAGTTTTATAAGGAGCACCCTCCCCTTTTGCGCCTACTGCGGTAAGAAGTGAAGACTGAAACCATCCACGATACTGATCAGCGCCTTCAAGATAAAGGTCAGCAGGCCATTTTGCTTCTTTATCGTTTTCCAATACTACAAAATGAGTCGAGCCGCTGTCAAACCAGCCATCAAGAGTATCTGTTTCTTTTGTGAAATGAATTCCTCCGCAGTGAGGGCATCTGAATCCGGAAGGAAGGATTTCTTCAGCTTCTTTCTCATACCATGAATTAGATCCAAGATTAGCAAACATTTCTGAAACAGCGTCAATAGTTTCATCGGTACAAATAGGTTTGCCGCAATCGGAACAATAGAAAACAGGAATCGGAAGCCCCCAATGACGCTGACGGGAAATGCACCAGTCTGCTCTTTCGCGAACCATCTGAGCTATTCTTTCTCCGCCCCATTCCGGTATCCAGGTAACATTTTCACATGCTTTAACTGTTTCATCTTTAAAAGATTCCACAGAACAGAACCATTGCGGAGTAGCTCTGAAAATAATCGGGTTTTTGCATCTCCAGCAATGAGGATATGTGTGTGTTATTTCTTCACTTGCAAACAACGAATTGGTTGCAATCAAATCATCCAGAATTGCCTTATTTGATTCATCATATTTCAATCCTGCAAATTTACCAGCATCTGCAGTCTGGTATCCCTTATCGTCAACGGGAACTATCATAGGCAGATTGTATCTTCTGCCTGTTTTATAGTCATCAACACCAAAACCGGGAGCAGTATGAACACAACCGGTACCGCTTTCCATCGTTACATAATCAGCTGTAACAAGAAGACTATCTCTGTCGAGGAAAGGATGCTGTGCTGTCATAAATTCAAAATCCGATCCAGTAAGAGTTGCGAGAATATTATATTGTTCAATTTTACCCGCTTTCATGGTTTTTCTCATCAATGCTTCGGCAACAATATATATTTCATCATTGTCGCCTTTAACAAGAACATAACTTTCAAGCGGATGAAGCGCAATAGCCAGATTACCGGGTAATGTCCACGTAGTGGTAGTCCAAATAATAAAATACATATTTGAAATATCACCATATGCGGAGAGTTTACCCTTATCGTCCTTTACTCTGAATTTAACATAAATTGATGTGCACGGATCATCCTGATATTCTATTTCGGCTTCAGCAAGGGCGGTTTCGTCAACAGGACACCAATATATAGGCTTTAATCCTTTGTAAATATAGCCTTTTTTGTACATTTCACCGAATACTTTTACCTCACGGGCTTCGAATTTCGGATCCATGGTCAGGTAAGGATTTTTCCAGTCGCCAAGAACACCCAAACGAATAAACTGATTTCTTTGAATATCGACGAAATCAGACGCAAATTTCTGGCATGCTGTTCTGAATTCCGGAATAGTCATGTTTTTTCTGTTCAGTTTATTCTTTTTAATAATCGCACTTTCTATTGGCATTCCATGGTTATCCCAACCCGGTACGTAAGGAGCTTTATATCCGGATAGCCATTTATATCTGTTAACAAAGTCTTTAAGAACTTTGTTCATTGCGGTTCCCATATGAATATTTCCGTTAGAAAACGGAGGACCGTCATGAAGAATATATGCGGGTTTATCTTTATTTAATTCAACGAGTTTTTTGTATACGTCTGAATCATTCCACTCAGAAAGCATAGAAGGCTCTCTCTGAGGCAATGAAGCACGCATCGGAAAATCCGTTGCGGGAAGATTCAGCGTTTTATTATAGTCCATATTAATACAGAAGCCCCTTTATTCGTCGTCGTCATCATCGTCATCGTCATCATCGTCGTCATCATTATACTTACTGAAGATGCTTGTTTTTTTCTTTCCGGAACCGAAAAGTGACTTTTTCTTCTTTTCAGACGAGAATAATCCTTTAATTTGTTTGTCGTTTGCGCTGGTATCGTCTATATCTTCTTCGTCTTCATCGTCAAGGTCAAAATCGTCATTCTGAACTTTTACAGGTCTGCGACGAGCAGAGTCTGACTGCTTTTCAGCGCGGACGGTGTGCCGGTGCGTGAAGGCGACGTTTCCGTGGACGGTCTTGCCGCGCGTCAATGGAAGCATGTGACGCTGCCGTTCGAAGCAGAAGGGCTTTGCGGCATCATTACGGCCGACTGCGTGGTGACGGAAAACGGCAGAGAGATTGCCCGCAAGCAGACGATCCTTGCAGATCTGCCGCATCCGAAGGTGCCCAGTCCCTCTTTTGTCCGCACGGTCAGCGAAACGCCGCGCTGTGTCACGGTCCGCGGCGAGGACTTCTCCGTTTCGATCAGGGACGGTCTGCTGTCGCACATCGAAACCGGCGGAACCGTTGTGTTGGACGCCCCGATGCGCCTTTGCTGCCACCGCGCGCCCA
>CAMZEM010000065.1 GCA_947305805.1 uncultured Clostridia bacterium
TCTTGATTTTGCTACGGTAATTCCCGCAAACGAAATAGAACCCGAAGCTGTTGTTGCAATTATTTCGGCAATGTATGAACCGTTTGACGAATTTAAGACAAAGGACGACATAATAAACTATATGAGCAACAACGTATTTTTTGATGAAAGAGACGCAAATATCATAGCGATGATGCTCAGAAATACAGAATACGGCTTCTTCCTTGAAGGCGCAAGATCGGTTATAGAATCTTCGCTTGAATCGGGCACGCCCCTCTCAACACACCTTGAATCCTATAAGTCAAGATATGACGAAATAGTTGAAAAGTATATGGTTCATCATTATTCGGCAAAAATATCGGTATACGGCGAATAGTAAATGTGAATATATAAAATCATGCTCACCCGGAACAATCCGAGTGAGCTTTTGATATGTATTGGAATTATCGTTCAGTCCCAGTAAAACATATATTTTTCGAATGCGTCCATTAATGCCTTTATATTTTCGAGCGGAGTTCCCGCATACCAGCCGAAAATCATCATAAGTCCTCCGGCGGGAGAAGAAAGCTTTTCGACCTCTTCGCGAATAAGCGCATCGACCTGAGCCGGCGTGCCGAAAACGGTGATATTCTGTCTGTCAACGTCAAGATCAAGCGCGTATTTCCCGTAAAAGTTGTCTCTTATCCAGTCGATTCCGTTTACAAGGTCCTGAATGTTAAGAATATCTACTCCCCCGTCAATGAGATCTTTTGCAAGAGTTCTTACGTCGCCGTCGGAATGCATGTGTATGACTGCGCCTGCATCGCGGGCAGGTTTCATAAGACGCCTGTATGACGGTTTAATGTATTTTCTGAAAAGCTCGGGTGAAATCATGGGGCCTATCTGCATACCGAGGTCTTCGGGATAGCTTATCATATCGTAGCCGCATTTTGCGTAAAAGTCCGTAAATGCGGCATTGTATTCTTCAAGCTTCTTTATAAGCAGAAGAAGGTCTTTGTCGCCGTCCGCAAGTCCCAGAAGAACGTTTTCATATCCGCAAAGATCCGTCAGACGCAGAAACGTATGTCCGTGCGGAAGTCCTGCGCCTGTGAAATGCCCATCTTTTTTGGCTTTTGCCACCTGAATTTGGGTTGACTCAACGTCAAAAACGGGATGTTTGGGGAAGCTGTAATCTTTAATCTTTGAAAAATCTTCCAGAGGGTGTTTCTGAATAACTCCCAGAATGCCGTCTATCGCGCCTTTCCACTCTACGCCGAATTCGTCGTAGTAAATTACGTCTTCGTCAATTTCTTTTCCTTTTTCGGGAACAAGATCCCAGCGCATTTTGTCTTTGCCCGCTATAATCGGATGAGATTCGAGCAGTTCCTCCACGGCGTGAGGATCGTAATGTGAAAACACCGACCCGCTTACACAGAAAGATACGGGGATGTAGTCGGGGCGTTCGAAACGGATTACCCTGAGCATATTTTCACGCTGTGTCAAAATTATCCCCTCCCCTGCGGAAATGATGAATTACTCTCCGTATACCGCGACTCTGCCGAGATACTGCGGATAAATATATTCGTCAACAAGTTTCTGATAGTTAGGTTCGTTTGATTCAAGGATAGTTGAAACGGGATTATTGGCTGAAAGAACAGACTCTATTCCGTTTCGTCCGCCTTCCCAGAAATAATTGTATTCGGTGTGCTCTATCATATTGATGAAGATATATGCGTCGCGGTCGTCAAAGAATACCTGATTATTCATATATTCGGCAATCAGATCCTTTGTTTCAAGCCCTTCAAAAGGTTCATACATTGCGGAAAGAATTGTTGCGGCGGCGTTCATATCGTATGTAGTGACGGGAATAGACGTAATATACGGAATCTGCTGATAATATGAAGGGTATACTCTGGGTGTGGCTTTCGGGCCCTGAGGGAACGGAAGAACACCGACATTATCCATAACATAGAGTATGGAGCCCGCAGTTGCAATCATTCCGCCGTGTCCCTGGGAAATCATTACGCATTCACCGTTTACAAGCAGTTCGCCGCTTGCCGTTGTATCACTAGGATGGATATAATCTTTATCGTCACGAAGGAAAATTGCCTGCGCTTTTTCCAACGCTTCTCTTCCGGCTTCCGTATAAATACCTACCGTTACTTTTCCGTCTTCGACGGCAGCCATGGAAACGCCGTTTGAAAGGGACATATTCATGGCAAAATACGCGGGGTGGCTCTGGAAAGCATAGACGGTTCGGCCTGAATCTTCATGCGTATATCTTTCAAGACATTCCTCGAATTTATCCCATGTCCATTCAAGCGCTTCAACGTATTCTCTGGGGTCGGTTTCTCCGAGTCTGGATATCATGTTTTCGTTAACGGCGATGATATGTCCCGCAAAAGTATACAGAAGGTTTGGCCATGCAAAAGGAACAACACCGTAAAGGTCGTCTTTCCACAAAGCGGGCATAAGCATGCTTGGAGTGCCCCATTTATCGGTATTGTGTACGTCCAGCAGAGACGAAAGCCCTATAAGCGATCCAGAACGGACGAATGAAGACATTGCGCTGCTGTCTGCCGTTGCAAGATCGTAAATATGTGCGCCGGACGCAAGAGCGGCAGTGAGACGCGAACGGATAACGGAGGAATTTGAATCGTTAAAAACAGATATTTTACAGTTAAGGCTGTTTTCAACATCCTCTTTTCTGCGGTTTGC
Source organism: uncultured Clostridia bacterium (assembly GCA_947305805.1). Lineage (GTDB taxonomy): Bacteria > Bacillota > Clostridia > Oscillospirales > UBA644 > HGM12619. The sequence continues at coordinate 2,677 of CAMZEM010000065.1, forward strand.
GGTATCTGCAAAGACGGTATCCGGTATATATCCGAATACATTATCCGTGTCTTCTGTGTATACGCTCATGGAAAAGCCCCACTGAAGATTGAATCCTCCCAGATCGTCCGAACCTGAAATAATATCAAATTCGGGTATTATTTCGGGAGATGCGGTTCCGCATGCAGAGAGAAACAGGACAACAATTAAAAAAACAGCGGCAATTCTTTTCATTTTCAGGCACCTTTCGCGTTTATTATACAGCTGATATACGTATTGTTCATTTATACATATACAGTATACAATAAATTGTGATTAATGTCAATAATTAAATATATATTTCTGTTAAGACAGGGCAGTTTTTTCTTGACAAAGAAAAGATAATATGATATCATTTAAAAAAAAACAAGGAGATACATTTTATGGAAAAATACAAAGACAGTTCCCTCCCCGTAGAAGAGAGAATTTCTGACCTTTTATCAAAAATGACGCTCGAAGAAAAAGCACGTCAGATAGACGAATCGTATTCGCCCGACGTTAACGCCTACTGGGCATCGGGAATTACAAGAAAAGACAGCACAACGGGAAAACTCGTGCTTAACTATGAAAACCTGAAAAAATCGATGGGAGACAATCCGTACGGAATTATTCAGCTGAGAGAGAGCAACGCAAAGCTTTATAACGATTTGCAGCATTATGCTGTTGAAGAAACGAGACTCGGAATACCTTTTCTTTGCTGCGAAGAGGCGCTTCACGGATACGGAAAAATAGGAGCTACGGTATTTCCGCAGCAGATAGCGCTCGGTTCAACGTTTGACCCGTCCCTCGGAGAAGAAATGGGCGCCGCAATCGCAAGAGAAGCGAGAGCGTGCGGAGTGCAGGAAACATGGAACCCCGTTTGCGACCTTGCAAGGGAACCGAGATGGGGAAGAACGGAAGAGAATTTCGGAGAAGATACATATCATTCTTCAAGATTTGCCTATTATATCGTTAAAGGACTTCAGGGCGACGATATATCAAAGCACGACAAAGTTGCGGCGGGACTTAAACATTATACCGCATACGGTGCGCCGATAGGAGGCCACAACTGCGCTCCTGCTGCAATGGGCAGACACGAGGTGTTTGAATACTGTCAGCCCGTTTTCGAAGCCGCAGTTAAAGACGCGGGCGCATACAACGTTATGTGCTCTTACAGCTCGGTAGACGGACAGCCCCTGCCCTCCGACCACGAACTGCTGACCGACGTTCTGAGAGATCAGTGGGGAATGAGAGGATTTGTCAGGTCCGATATGTGCGCGATAGCGATGCTTCACGAGGAGCACAAAGTTGCCGCAACGAAAGAAGACGCGATTAAAATGGCGCTTGAAGCGGGAACCGACGTTCAGCTTTACGATTTTACAAACGAATTTTATCAGGGAACGATAGTTGATCTTGTAAAAAAAGGAATTATTTCGCAGGAAACACTCGACACGGCGGTCAGCAGAGTATTGAGAGTAAAATTCGACCTCGGTCTGTTTGAAAATCCGTATATAGACGAAAGCATTGAGGATAAAGTATTCCATTGCGACGCGCATCTTGATCTTGCTTACCGTATTGCCGCAAAATCCGTAACTCTGCTGAAAAACAAAGACGGCATCCTTCCGCTTAAAAAAGGAATGAAGAAGATTGCGGTTGTAGGTCCGACGGCAGACAGACTGAACTTCGGCGATTACTCGGTTGACAGCTCGGGCTATGACAAAATTACGCTGTTAAGTTCGATTAAAGAGATTGCGGGCGACGAAACGGAAGTGGTATACGCCAAGGGCTGCGATTTTAAGGAGCTGACTCTCGAGAGAATAAGGGACGAATGGTTTAAAGAGCTTAAAGGCGAGTATTTCAACAATCCCGAAGCTCCCGAAGGCGAACCCGTTTTAACGGTAAACGAAAGATGTATAGAATTCAGCTTTATTGCCAATAAAGTTGCGGACTGCGTTGATGCGAAATTCTCGGCGCGCTGGACGGGCATTATGGATATCCCGTTTGAAGAAGATGCATATATCGGTTTTTACTGCAAGGACAGTATCAGACTCTGGGTAGACGATAATCTTATAATCGACGCCTGGGGAGACAAAAAGGGAGATTCGCTCGTACCGTTTAAATTTGAGAAAAAGTGTTACAATATCAAAATAGAATACCGCAACGACGAAAGAGGACCTCTGGTCCTTCTTGGCTGGCAAAAGAAACAGGCGGATTTGGACGAAGCGATTGAAGCGGTAAAAGGCGCAGACGTGGCTATCGTATCCGTCGGTGACTGTCCGCAGGTAACCACAGGTGAAAACTTTGACAGATGCGATCTTAACCTGCCGGGAAAACAGCCCGAATTCGTAAAAGCGATATACGAAACGGGAACGCCCGTTGTGCTCGTTTTGCAAAGCGGACGTCCGCTTACGCTGATGTGGGAAAACGAACATTTACCCGCGATAGTTCAGGCGTTCTTCTCGGGCGAACTTGGCGGAAGAGCGATTGCGGACGTATTGTTCGGAAAAGTTAACCCTGCTGGAAGACTGCCGATTTCGTTCCCGAAACATCTCGGTCAGATACCCGTTTATTACAGCAAACGACCTGCGGGATGCAAGAGATACGTTGAAGGATTTGACAGAGAGCCGCTTTTCCCGTTCGGATACGGACTGTCTTACACGACGTTTGAGTATTCCGATCTGAAACTTTCTTCGGAAGAGATAAAAACGGACGAAACGCTGAAAGTATCGTTTAACGTTACGAATACGGGCGACGTTGACGGAGAAGAAGTTACTCAGGTTTATATAAGAGACTATTTTGCGTCGGTTGTAAAGCCCGATTTAGAGCTTAAGGAATTCAGACGGATTTCACTTAAAGCGGGTGAAACGAAACGCGTTGAGTTTGAGCTCGGAACGCTTGCTTTCAGAACGCTTAACCCGAAATTCGAGTGGGTTGTCGAACCGGGAAAGATGAGAGTTATGGTAGGTAAAAGCTCTGTTGATCTTCCGCTTCAGTCGGATTTCATGATAGTCTGATGTATATTTTCAAAGAAAGGAACGATATATATGAAACTTGCAACGGCGCTTTCCGAAAGAGCGGAAATACAGCGCACAATTGCGGGACTGTCCTCAAGACTGAACATAAATGCAAAGGTTCAGGAAGGCGACGCGCCCGACGAGAATCCGTATGAGCTGCTTGACGAGCTTGACAATGCTTTCAAAAGGCTTGAAGAGCTTATTGCGCGCATAAACAGAACGAACAACGAAACGGAATATGAAGGAAAGAGTATTTCCGACCTGATTGCGAAAAGAGACTGTCTGAAAGAGCGCGTAAGGATACTGAGAAGCTTTCTTGACGAGGCGAGCAGCAGAGTAAACAGATACTCAAAAACGGAAATAAAAATAAACAGCACGGTTGAGGTTGCGGAACTGAGAAAAGAAGCGGATCTTCTTGCAAAAGAGCTGAGAGAGACGGACGAGCTTATACAGAGCCTTAACTGGACGACAGATTTAATCTGAAAAACCCGTTGGTAGTCTTCCGGGCGGACATGATCTCCCGCAGTTGAGAATGAACTGTACACGGTGCAGTATGTAAGGGCGCATATTTCGGAGTTCGAATCTCCGTTTTTACGGGGTATGCCCAGTAACGTTACACACGTAATATTAAAACGTATTGTTAATACCTATTGTCGGCGGAAAGACGAGGGCGGGAACGGGGATTTTTGAGAATTACGGAAAAGGAGTTGGCATTATGGAAGATATGGACGGCATGAATGAATTTATATCAAAAACAATTGAAATAGGCACAACTTCGGGAGGCAAGGTGCTGCTGGCGATTGCAGTTGCGGTTGTAGGGCTTCTGCTTATAAAGCTGATAACGAAAATCATTAATAAAAACCTTGAGAAATCCAAGCTGGACGAAACTGTAAAGCGAGTAATATCAAAAATAGTAAAAATACTTCTTTATCTTGTTTTGCTTATAGGACTTATTGAGATACTGGGCGTGCCGATGACGAGCGTTGCGGCGCTGATTGCTTCGGGCGGACTTGCGGTAGGTCTTGCGTTTCAGGGTTCGCTTGCAAATCTTGCGGGAGGATTTCTGATACTGATTTTCAAGCCGTTCCGCATAGGCGATTATATTTCGGCAACGGATGCGGAAGGCGTTGTTAAGGATATCAGCATATTCTACACAAAACTGCTGACGCTTGACAACAAAGTTATTTTTGTGCCGAACGGCGAACTGATGAACTCGAATATTACGAATCTGACGGCTGAAAAGAAGCGCAGAATAGATCTTGATTTTAAGATTACAAACGATATTGATCAGGATATTGTAAAACCCGTGCTTATTGAGGCGGCAAGAAAAACCGAGGGCGTTCTTGAAGAGCCGGATTCGTTTGCACGTCTTTCGGGCGTTGACGACGATACTTTGATATTTACGGTAAGAGCATGGTGCGATACCGAAAAATACTGGGACGTATATTTTGATCTGATTGAAAACTGCAGCAAGGCTCTGAGCGAAAACGGAATAGACGACCCGGAGGAAAGAATTGCCGTAAGAATAGTAAACGAAAAAGAAGAAGATTAGTTTTAAGTGAAAATGAAAATTCCCCGTGCGACGCACGGGGAATTTTTTGTGTTTATGTTTTTATCGATTATTTATTCTGTTCGCCGCGTTTTTTGCCGAAAATCAGAATAAGAGCAACGGCGAGAGAAACAACGAGGAGAACAACAAGAATTATTACCGTGCCGCCGTCCGAAGTTTCGGGGTTTGCGATAGGTTTCTGATACGGTGCGAATGCAGGGGTGAAGGTGATTGTATAGCCGTCGGTTTTCTGCGTCCAGACGACAAACGCATACGCATACGCTTCGTCTTCGGCTTTTACGGGTATTTTATCGGTTGACGGGATTTCGTCGCCTTCTTTATAAGTTGCCGCGTCAAGAATTGTGCCGTCGCCGTTGAGCCAGAAAATCACATATTCTTTCGGTTCTGTTTTTTCGGGTTCGGGCTCGGGTTTTGCGATTGCCTTGAAGACAGGTTTGTATGTTATCTTTGTGCCGCTTACCGTCCTCTCCCATTTATCGAATACGTACGTATATTTATCGTCTTCTGCTTTTTTCGGGTTGGATTTGGGAGCGGGTTCCTTCTGTCCTTCGGTAAAGGTTAACGTTTCAACCGTCTTTCCGTTTTCGTCAAGAATAAATACTGTATATACGGTTTTTGCGGTGGATTTGAAGAGCGGCGAATACGTTTTCGTTCTTCCGATTGTTACGCCGTTTGACCATTTATCGAAAGTATACGTATACTTTTCGTCATCGGGCCTTGTGGGTATCTTTGACGTCTTAGGTTCGGGCTGTCCTTCCTTATACGTCTTTGAATCAAGGATTGTGCCGTCGTAATTGAGCCATTCAACGTAATAAGTAGGTTTCGGAATTGCTGTAAAGAGCGGAGTATACGTTTTCTTTGTTCCGCCGGGAGATACGGTTCCTTCGTCCCAGCCGCGGAAGATATATCTGTAATCGGCGTCTTCGGCTTTTACGGCTTTTTTGGTTGTTTTGGGTTCGGCAGAGAACATCTTGTATGTTTTTTTGTCAAGCACTTTGCCGTCGCCGTTGAGCCAGATTACCGTGCAGTCTACTTTTTCGAGAATGCTGAACAAAGGTTTATACGTTTTTGTGTTTCCTTCAACGGAGCCCTTGTTCCAGCGGACGAATGTGTAATAATTTTTTTCGTCTTCTTTCTTAACGGGCTTTTTATTGGTTGTGGGTTCGTCTTCGCCTTCAAGATACGTTTTTCTGTCAAGCTCGCTGCCGTCTCCGTTAAGCCAGATTACGGTATATTCGGTTTTTTCGCGGAATTTTGCGGTAAGGGCGATATTCTCTGTAACGGTGAACGTATATTCAAGGTCTTCTGAAAGCTGTTCTTCTCCGTTATACCAGCCCTCGAACACATAAAGACCGTTTACAGTTGCTTTAACGGTTACGGACTCGCCGATTGTATACGTTCCTTCTCCCTCCGCGGTGCCGCCTTCCGTGGGTGAGACGGTTACGGTTACTTCCGCTGTTGTAAGTTCGTTTGTTAAGACTATTACTCCTTCTTCAACATCCGCTTCGGTTGAAAGATTGCCTGTTTCAGATATTGTAAACGTTTCATCGTCCGCCAAAGTATAGTTTGCGGGAGCTGATACCTGATGAAGCGTGTATGTTTCCCCTGTTTTAAGACCTTCCACAGTATGAGCTTCGGTTACAGAAGTCCAATCTTCCACTATATTTCCGTTACCGTCAAGAATTTCAAGTGAAGCGCCTGCAACGGGGTTGCCGTCCGAGTCTTTTACGATAACAGAAACGGAGGTTTTTTCGTTTTCAACGAGAAGAACGCCGTCTTCGGTTACGGATCCGGTTGACGTTATATTGCCGTTTTCAGAAATAACAAACGTTGTATCCGTTGCAAGGATATATCCTTCGGGAGCAACCGTTTCCTTAATCGTGTATTCCTCGCCGACTTTAAGGCCATGAATTTCGTGAGCTTCGGTTGTTGAGGTCCATTCGTCGACTACGTTTCCGTCACTGTCGAGGACCTGAACCGTTGCGCCTGCGAGTTCGTAGCCGCTTTCATTATCTACAACGCTGATTTTAACAAACGTTTTTTCGTTTTCTACGAGAAGAACGCCGTCTTCGGTTACGGATCCGGTTGACGTTATATTGCCGTTTT
>CAMZEM010000066.1 GCA_947305805.1 uncultured Clostridia bacterium
TTCGTAGCATGCAATCGCCTTTTTATAGTTGCATTTTGCCGCGTAATACTGCGCTGTTTCAAAGAGAACCTCTTCATTTTCGGGATATTCCGCAAGAAGTCCTTCCATTATTCCGTCAGCGGTCTTTTCGTCAAAGCGTGCAAGGGCAATATACGCACGGTAAACTGTCTTCATTGCCTTATTTGCCTTTTCCAGCCTGCAGTAGCGACCAAGCCAGAATTCCGCCTCGTCTGCGCGGTGATCGGCGATAAGATTGTCAATAAGATACATATACGGCAGGGCAGTATCGGGATTTTCCTTAACCACGTCAAGATAAAAATTAATTGCCTTTGTGTGGTTTGCAATGTTCCAGTCCCAGACTGCATGATTTTCCGCTTTATTCAGTATCCACTGACAGCACTTTTCACCGGGATTGCTCATAATCGCGTCTTTTGCATATTTTGCCGCCCTTTGACCGTATGCATTCATTCCGTGCCAGTATAAATAGGCAATAAGCTCAGTCGCGCGCTTTTTATGCTCCTCCGCGGAAAGCTGCCCTTTCAAAAAGTCCTCGTAATCCCGGAAAATGTCCTGCGGAAGTTCCTCTTCAGCGTCAAGACGGTTTTCAATACGGTTGAAACGCTGTTCTGCCGTAAGATCAAAAAGATCGTCTATGCTTACGCCGAAAATCTCCGCAATAAGCGGCAGCGCGGTTATGTCGGGCATCGTAAGCGAATTCTCCCATTTCGATACGGACTGCGCGCCGATTCCCAGCTTTTCCGCAAGCTGTTCCTGTGTAAGTCCCGCCTTAAAGCGGAGCTGTTTAATTTTTATACCGATTTCCATTTTATTTTCCTCCGATACTGTTTTGCATTTTGCAAACATATTGTATCACGGCGTGAATTCAGATTCAATAACGCAGATTTACAGTCCGCTCGCCCGTCGGTTGAGTTAACGGAAAGGAGGCTGCCTCAAAAAGCACCTCCTCGGAAAGAAGTATTATATCACAATACTGTGAGTTTAACAATTTGCATAAATATGCAATCCTGCGCCGAGCCCGTATCGTTTTCCTGTACGGTCAAAGATTACCGTTTCACCGTGCGGCGGCAGATTCGTTACGCAGAACCAATCCCAGTCTTCGGGGATCATCGGGTCGGCTGTCAGCTTCCCGTCGCGCGCGTCTATACCTAAAAGACCGGAAAGAACAAGGTCGCAGAATGTGGAATGATTGTAGTCCTTGCCCCGTTCCCGCATATTCTGCCCGTGATTCCAACCGTTCGCTTTCAGAATCGTGCGCGCAGTCCAGTCCCCTGTAAACGGATCCATGTTTTCGTCTATCCACATCCGCTCTTTCCCGTCCTCTTCAACGATACGGTGCGATGCGGCGTACTGTTTAAGAAGGGCATAATAGTCCGCTTTCGTTATACCGTCTTCCCCGTGTGCGCGCAGATGATTTGCAAGCGCGGTCAGAGTCTGTGATGTCGCGTAAGGCCACACAGGACCGTTCCACAGGCATTCGTGAGGGTGTTTGAACATGAATCGGGGATGCCGTCTCTCCGCCGTGGTGATGCCGTACGGAGCGGCAAATCCTTCTTCGTCCGTGAGCTGTGTAAAGGCGACGGACTTGTCGGCTCCCGGAATGCCGAAATACCACGGAATGAAGCCGAGCTCTTCTCTGACGTTGTGCTCGGGCGGAACAGGAGGCCTTTTATCGGCATAGAACGTCTCATCCTTCCCGCAGGGGATGACCTTGTAAAAATCGCCGTCCCACAGAAGTTTATCCATCTTTTCCCGCAATTTCGCCGCCTTTTCTGCGAACCGCGCAGCGAGGTCGGATCTGCCAGCGCGCGTCGCCATGAGTGAAATGGCCTTCGCATCCGCAATCATGTATGAGTTCATCGTAGGCCGTATTCCCGAGCAGCTGATTGACTCTTCCATGGCGTCCCAGCCGTCATGCGACCAGAAGAGTCCGCACGGATGAAGATTCATCTTTTCGCGTTCCCCGTAAAGCGATACGACTTTATACAGGCATTCCGCCGCATACGTCGGGTCGGGATGCAGCTTCAGCCAGTCAAGGACGAGAGACGCATACCAGGTGCTGTATGACAGAGAATTTCCGCGGCGGTCGAGAAAGAAGGAAATGTATTCTTTTGTCCACGCCCCGGGGTCGTTTAGCCAGCGGGCTTCGCGGACGTGATGGCCCAGCGCGGCGTTGATGGAATTGTACGGGCCAGCCCAGCCGACGGTGGGAGAAAATTCCGTGAGAATGTGACCGTAAGGCGTTTCTGCCCAGTGTTTGCGCAGCGTCCACCAGCGGAAGTAATATGTTTTTTCAATCGTTTTGTCGGGACAGTCGAGAAGGGGAACACGTGAGGAGAGCCATTCAAAGGCGTCTGTATTGGAAATCACGGAAGGATGGATTTCCTCGTCCTCCGCATTAAATTCATCAACATATTCGCTCAGTTTCAGCCTGAGATCGGGAATCATGGTATCCTCACTTTCGCGGAGAGATTCGCCCCTCTGCGTATCCGATATATTCATCCCCGCCGCGACGTCCGTTGTACCACAGACGGTATGTAAGGTCATCGGCTTTTACAACTGTCGGCTTGTAGCACGAATCAGCGTCCCACTCTCCGGGTGTCGGCATGACGAGCGGATTTTCGGGCACGCGCTCCCAACCGCCGATTCCGTCTTTAGAGCGTGCGGCGCAGATGCATGCGGTGTTGACGTCGCGGTAGCCTATATAGAACATGAGATATCCGTCATCTTCTTTGAGTATGTCCACAGCCCCGATACGGTCCTGCTCGTATTCCTTTTCGGGATTGCAGACGAAAATCGGATTTCCGGAGTATTTCGTCCAGTTTACGCCGTCCGCGGATTCCGCATAGCAGATAACGTTCGGTTCGCATATCTCCCCGGCAGCGTACCACATGCGGAACTTTTCCCCGTCAAACATTACAAAGGGATTCATCACGGATTCTTTTTCGAATTCCGCCTCCGGAACAATGACGGGATCTCGACGGAACCGCTCGAAACGGATACCGTCGTCAGAGCGGGCAACGCCTATTTTTGAAACGCCCTGTCCGCCGTTCAGAACCTGCCCGGTGTACCACATGAGAAAGCCGTTTCCCGAAGGATTGGGCAGAACGCAGTTGCGGTTTACTATCTGCTCCCAGCCAGAAGACTTGTCCGGACCGAGCGTGATAATCGGTTCGCTCCAGTTAAACCCGTCGTCCGAGAAAGTCACCGCAAAGGATTCCCGCGGACGCCACGACACATCCATGCGGAGTTTTCCGTCAGGCTGCCGTCGTACGAAGGCGTCAAACATCGTTCCTGTCGATTCGTCACCAAATATGGGGTTGCATTTGTGCTTTTCAAAACTTCCCGCGTGATTCATATTCATTTCCCCCGATATTCGCATAACAGTATAATTATGTAAAAACCGTAATATTTATACATGCTGTTTTTTGCGGACAACCGATATTATTATGTAAACTGTAAACAGAATAAGTCCCGCCGCAACGAGAGCAATTCCTCCCCAGAGCATATAATTAAAGAAAATATTCAGAACTCCGAAGAAAATGTTTGCAATTCCGAGCCAGATACCCGGCAGGAAAGAAGAAGCGATTAACGGGGAGAAGTTTATAAGAAGCAGCAGACATCCCGCAACCAGGCACGGTATACCAAGCGCAACAAATATTTCGCGGTTTCTGTTTACGAGAATTATTACAACTATAAGAATTACGATAATTCCCGCCAGAGCATAAAGCCAGATATTCGATGCGAAAATCTTCGCTGCGAGCTTCAGCGCGGGAACGCTTTCGAGAATATTGCTTAAATCGTATTTTGAAAGATCCTGCGAATCAAGATATTTTTCAAGATCGGCAAGATCGGACGGCTCAACGCGGTAGTTCAGATATTTTTCCAGATCTCCGCTGAGGTCGTTTGCGAGACCCATCAGTTCGTCTTTCGTTATCTTTCCTTTACCGTTTCCTTCGGTAAAATCGCTTACGTAATCCTGCAGCTTACCCTTTACCGCCTCGTGAAGAGGTTCAAGCGCCGAAATTGCGCGAAGTCCGGTCTCGGAATAGTCAATTCTTGTCAGCAGATTTTCCGACGACTGCTCTTCAAGCCATTTTTCCAGCGTGGTTCCTTCGTCGTTCAGGGCTTTAGACAGCGAGTCGTATAAATCGAGCCTTTCGGACATATCCCGTATTCCGTCTTCGGTAAACTGATTGCGAATTCCCGCAAGAACGCATGTTGCAAACAGCAATACCGTAAGAATAATTGCAAGAATAACCGTTATTATTATTTTAACCGCTTTCATATTCATTACCTTTCCAATACCTATTACAATGTATTATGTGGGAATTATAACATATTTCCGGAATAATTACAAGTACGTTTCAAATAAAATCATAACAAAAAAGGGAAGCAGTCTTTTGTCGCCGACGGCAACGCCCGCGTCCCTTCGTCTGTTGCTTTTAACATCAATAATACGTGAAAAAAAGAAAAAAAATAAAAAATTCACACTTTGTTGACAACATTCCTATTGCATTTCGAGTAATAATCTGATATAATTGTTGCGTTACTAATCGAATAATGTTGCTATCAATAACAAACCGGAGAGAAATATGAAACACATTTCCTTAAAACTTCTGTCGGAGACGGTTATTTCGAAAAGAAAAACCCTGAAAATGTCTCAGACGGAGCTTTCCAAAAAAACAAACATAAACCGTTCCGTCCTGTCGCGTCTCGAAAGCGGTGATTACAGCCCGTCCGTAGATCAGCTGCTCGCGCTTTCATCCGTCCTTGACTTTCATCCGTCCGACGTTATTTCAGACGGTGAAGTTAAAATCGCAGCCGTTGAAAGAAAAAAGATAGCTATTGCCGGAACCGGATATGTCGGACTGTCTCTTGCCGTTTTGCTTTCACAGCACAACGACGTTGCCGCAGTTGATATCGTGAAGGAAAAAGTCGATAAAATCAACGCATGGATAAGCCCGATAAAAGACGAATACATCGAAAAATACATGGCGGAGCATAAAGAGAGAAATCTTTCGCTTCGCGCTACCGCAGATGCAAAAGAGGTATATGCTGCAGCTGATTTTATCGTTATTGCCGTTCCCACAAACTACGACCCGAAGGAAAACTTTTTTGACTGTTCCGCAGTCGAATCCGTCCTTTCGCTTATAAAAACCGCAACGGCAAACAGAGAAATAAAGCCTACGGTTGTTATAAAATCAACCGTTCCCGTAGGGTATACCGCCCGTGTCCGTGAAAAAACGGGAATGGATAACATCATTTTCAGCCCTGAGTTTTTAAGAGAATCAAAAGCTCTTTACGATAACCTTTATCCGAGCAGAATCATCGTCGGTTCGGACGGCAGTAACGCCGAAGCCGCAGCAGAATTTGCGGCTATGCTTCAGAAAGGAGCGCTTAAAACGTCCGTTCCCGTCCTGTTTATGGGTTCAACCGAAGCGGAAGCAACAAAACTTTTCGTAAATACCTATCTTGCCCTGCGCGTATCGTATTTCAATGAGCTCGACACATACGCTGAGGTCAAACATCTTAACACCGCGTCCATTATCAAAGGCGTCTGTCTCGACCCGAGGGTGGGGGACTACTACAACAACCCGTCGTTCGGCTACGGCGGTTACTGCCTGCCTAAGGATACGAAACAGCTTCTCGCAAACTACCGCGACGTGCCCGAAAATCTTATTCAGGCAATCGTTGAAAGCAACAGAACGAGAAAAGACTTTATTTCGGACCGTGTAATGGAGATAGCAGGCACTTACGGCAACAACGATTTCTACTCGCAGGCAAAGGAAAACCGGCAGAAAGAGACTGTTGTAGGCGTATACAGGCTTACAATGAAGAGCAACAGCGATAATTTCCGCCAGTCTTCAATTCAGGGCGTAATGAAACGGATAAAGGCAAAGGGCGCCACCGTCGTTATTTATGAACCGTCGCTTGAGGACGGCACTACCTTCTTCGGTTCCGTTGTTGTAAACGATCTTAAAAAATTCAAGAAGATGTGCGGCTGTATTATCGCCAACCGCTACGATTCCGTGCTTGACGACGTAAAAGACAGAGTTTACACAAGAGATCTTTTCAGCAGAGACTGATTATTGCCAAATCGAACAAAGGAGTGCATCATTTTATGCTTTGCGAAGAACGTTTTTTTGAAATATACGGAAAAGACCCCGAGAGAATCGCATTTTCACCTTACAGAATATGTCCCATCGGAGCTCACAGCGACCACAATCTCGGCAAGATTACCGGTCTTGCCATAGACAAGGGCATTCATATCGCATACAGACCCAAACAGAACGGCGTTGTAGAAATGCAGAGTTTGCAGTTTGCAAAACGCGCGCAGTGGCATATAAAGGAAGTCGGCGAAAAAACTGGCGACTGGGCGGACTACCTTCGCGGCGCGACGTGGGCACTCAATAAAGAGCACGTGCTCAGCGTCGGCATTTGCGGCGTTATCGAAGGCACTCTTCCTATCGGCGGACTTTCTTCTTCCGCCGCGGTAATCCTCGCTTTTCTCGATGCTCTGTGCAAGGTTAACGGCATAGTTCTTAATCCGCAGGAGCTGATTGCTGTTGCGTTTGACGCAGAAAAAAACTATGTCGGTGTCAACGTCGGCACTCTCGACCAGAGCTGCGAAGTATTAAGCAAAAAAGGCCATCTTCTCTATCTTGACTGCAAAGACGGCAGCTACGAGCTCATCCCCGAAAATCCCGCAATGAAACCGTATAAAATCGCTATCTTCTTCAGCGGACTTGAACACAGTCTCGCCGGATCTAAGTTTAATATGCGCGTAGACGAACTTCGCGCCGGCGTTTATTGCCTTAAAGCGTTTGCGGGCATTGAATACGGCAAATTCAGTCAGACAAACGCCCGTGAAGTTCCCTTCGAAGTGTTTGAAGCATATAAAAACAAACTTCCCGCGCCGTTTGCAAAACGCTGCGAACACTGGTTTACCGAGTTTAAACGCGTCGAGGCGGGCGCCGAAGCGTGGCGCAGAGGCGATATCGAGGAATACGGCCGTCTGTCGTTCGAATCCGGATACAGCAGCATTCATAACTGGGAGTCGGGCGCGCCCGAACAGATACGCCTTTACGAAATTATGCGCGAAACGGACGGCATATACGGCGGACGTTTCAGCGGAGCGGGATTTAAAGGCTGCTGTATGGCGCTTATAGACCCGAAAAAGGCGGAAAGCATAGGCGAAAGAGTCGAGCGCGAATATCTTGCCTCCTTCCCCGAAATGAAAGGAAAATACAGCTGGCACATCTGCGAGAGCGCAGACGGAATAGTAAATCAGAAGTGAGGAAAGCACAATGAAATGTCTTATTCTTGCGGCGGGGTATGCCACCCGTCTTTACCCTTTAACCGAAAACTTCCCCAAGCCGCTTCTGAAAGTCGGTGAAAAAACCATTTTAGACTGGCTTCTCGACGATATCTCGTCAGACGGCTCCGTTGACGAATATATAGTAATTTCAAACAGCAAGTTTGCGGAACATTTTAACGACTGGGCATCGTCCCACCCTCTTCCCGTCACTGTTATCGACGACGGCACCTCAACAAACGAAACACGCCTCGGCGCAGTTTGCGATATACTTTTTGCCGTTGAAAAACTCGGTCTGGACGACGATCTTCTCATTATCGCAGGCGACAACGTCCTTGATTTTTCACTTACAAGGTTTTTGCGCTATGCCGCCGAAAAAGGAACCTCATGCACCATGCGCTACCGCGAGGACGATCTCAAAAAACTCAGAAAATGCGGTATTTCCGAGGTCGGAGACGGCGACGTTCTTGTCGGACTTGAAGAAAAACCCGAAAATCCGAAATCTCACTGGTGTACGCCTCCGTTTTATTTTTACAAACGCGAAGACGCCGCAAAAATCGGCAGCGCAATTGCGGACGGCTGCGGCACGGATGCCCCGGGCAGTCTCGTTGCGTGGATGTGCCGCCATACGGTCATTCACAGCATGAAAATGCCGGGCAGCAGATACGATATCGGCAATCTTGAGAGCTACCGCTCGGTATGCGAAAACTATAAGGGGATAACAAAATGAAAAAACACGTAAATCTTAACGGAAAAACGGTCCTCGTCACAGGCTCTCCCGGTTTTATCGGCGCAAATCTCGTGCTGCGTCTTCTTGAAGAGATGAACGGCGGAACCGTTATTTCTCTTGACAATATGAACGATTATTACGATCCAGCCCTTAAATCATACCGCCTTTCTCTCATCGAAAAAGCGGCTCAGACAAGCCCCGTAAAGCATATTTTCATAAAAGGCAGTATTGCCGACAAAAGGCTCGTTGACAGCGTTTTTGCGGGATACGCTCCCGCGGTTGTCGTAAATCTTGCCGCTCAGGCGGGCGTTCGCTATTCAATCGATCATCCCGATGTCTATATCGAAAGCAATATAATCGGCTTTTACAATATTCTTGAAGCGTGCCGCAATTATCCGGTCGAACATCTCGTTTATGCGTCAAGCTCTTCCGTATACGGCGGCAACAAAAAAGTCCCTTTCAGCACGGACGATAAAACGGACAATCCCGTAAGTCTTTACGCCGCTACAAAAAAGAGCAACGAGCTTCTCGCTCACTCTTACGGCAAATTATACGGCATTTCGTCTACCGGTCTTCGCTTTTTCACCGTTTACGGACCTACCGGACGTCCCGATATGTTCTATTTTTCCGCCGCAAACACGTTAAAAACGGGCGGAACGATTAAAATATTCAACTACGGCAACTGCCGCCGCGATTTCACATTTGTTGACGATATAATTGAAGGTGTTTACCGCGTAATGCAGGGCGCTCCCGAAATAAAAAACGGCGAGGACGGACTTCCGCTTCCTCCGTGCGCGGTTTACAATATCGGCGGGGGACAGCCCGAAAATCTGCTCGATTTTATCTCAACTCTGCAAACGGAGCTTCTGCGTGCGGGAGTCCTTCCTGAAGACTATGATTTTGAGGCGCACAGAGAGCTTGTCGGCATGCAGCCGGGAGACGTTCCCGTTACTTTCGCCGATACGGAGGCGCTTGAAAAAGACTACGGTTTTCGTCCTGTAATCGGCATAAAAGAGGGCC
>CAMZEM010000067.1 GCA_947305805.1 uncultured Clostridia bacterium
GTCGGAGCAGATCGATTCCGTAAGTTCTTCGGGATGCAGCGTGGATATTGCATGGAAGTATCTTGAAAGACTTCCGTATCTTAAAAAAATGCTTCTTACGGATATAGAAGCGCTGTATAACGGAGATCCTGCGGCAAAAAACCGCGAAGAGGTGCTTATCTGTTATCCGGGATTTTTCGCCGTTGCCGTATACCGAATCGCTCACGAACTGTTTTCATTGGGCGTTCCCGTAATTCCGAGAATAATGACCGAATATGCGCACGGCAAGACGGGAATAGATATTCACCCCGGAGCGGAAATCGGAGACCATTTTTTTATAGACCACGGCACCGGAATTGTTATCGGCGAAACCACCGTTATCGGCAGCAACGTCAAGCTTTATCAGGGCGTAACTCTCGGAGCGCGGAGTTTTGAGCTGGACAAAGA
Organism: uncultured Clostridia bacterium; assembly: GCA_947305805.1. Classification (GTDB taxonomy): domain Bacteria; phylum Bacillota; class Clostridia; order Oscillospirales; family UBA644; genus HGM12619. Next base: position 427 of record CAMZEM010000067.1, read on the forward strand.
CGGAAATCCCGTAAAAAACCTTAAAAGGCATCCCAATATCGGAAATAACGTTATTATTTACGCAAACGCAACCATTCTCGGAGGCAACACTTTTATCGGGGATAACTGTATAATAGGGGCAAGCACCTGGATCGTTCAGTCCGTTCCCGCAAACAGCACGGTACTTTATTCTTCCAACACTGAAAAAATACTTCAGCTGTGGGGCGACAACGGTTCCGGTATATAAACATAAATCAAATCAGTTCCCAAATCGGAAGGAGAAACAAAATGAACTCAAAAGAGAGGATAGACGCCGTTTTAAACGGACGTCCTGTCGACAGAACGCCTTTCTGTCTCGTTGACGGAGGAGCATGGATAGCAAAAACCGAAAACATCTCTTACCGCACTCTTTACGGAATGTCTGACGGCGGAGCGGAGCTTATCGCCAAATGGACCGACGATATCGAAACTGACGTCATCAGCGCGGTCTCGGGCGTTTTTACAGCCTGTCTCAACGCTTTCGGCTCACCGATACATATTGACGATATCGGAAGCCCCGTAAACGCGGGAGCCGCCTTGAAAGACCCCGAAAACGAAATACCGCTTCTCGACAAGAGCACCGTCCGGGAAAAGCTTCTTGCAAATGAATTTGTCCAGAACATGATAATTCAGACAAAAAACGTTAAAAAGCTCGTCGGAGATAGAAAATATCTTCTCGGAGATATCGCCGCCCCTTTTACAATGGCTTCGGTTTTAGTCGGAACACAGGATTTCATCATGCTTATGGCGGACGAACCCGAACTTGTTGAGCAGCTCATGGATTTTACAACCGAGATAAGCGCGGAAATGTTCCGTCTGCTTTGCGAAAACGGATGCGATATCGCAATGCCCGCAGACCCCGTTGCAAGCGGTAACCTTATCAGTCAGACGATGTATGAAGAGTGGGCGCTTCCCGCGCTCGTAAACCTTAAAAACAAAATACCTGAATACAAATATTTCATTGCCCATGTCTGCGGCGCGTCCGGAGCTCGCGTACAGTCTCTGAGAGATGCCGGAGTCCGCGCGTTTTCCTGTGATTATCTTGTAGATCTCGATAAAGCGCTTACGGATGCGGACGGCAAAATGGCAATAATGGGAAATTTAAATCCCGCGGGAGTCCTTCTTGCGGGAACTCCGGACGAAGTATATGCGGAAGCGTGCGAAAAAATCAGGATTGCAAACGGAAGACCGTATATTCTTGCGCCCGGTTGCGATATGGGCTCCGCAACGCCGTATGAAAACGTTAAAATGTTCATAAAGGCAGCGAAAGATCTCGCATAAGGTTTAATTGACATAAATAAAAAAACTCCTGCGATTATATTTATCGCAGGAGATTTTTGTATATCTCAGAGTTCTATATCCAGTACCGTCAGCGTTGCGAGTATTGTCGGTAATGAAACGGCGGCTCCGTATTTAACAAAATCACCGAATCCGAATTTAACTTTCTGAAATCTCAGTATCGACGACCACATTATTCCCGCAAGCGCTCCCACAGGCGTTAAAAACGCACCTATATTCGAGCCCACAACCGAAGCGTATATCGCCCTCGTTTTGGCTGCGCCCGTCAGCGGTTCGGCTATCGAGCTGAAAAGTACGCTCATCGGAATATTGTTTATTATGTTTGCCGAAGCAAAAGACGTAACTCCGAAGGAGAAGACCTCGTCGCCCTTAGAGATTATATCGTCTATTTTTTGCGTAACTCCGTTCTCCGAAAGAGAGAGTATCAGCACAAACATTGACAAAACAAACGGAATAAGCGCCCACGGAGAGCGTTTTAAGCATTCTATAAGCTCAACCGGCTTCCTTTTTCTCGCAACCGAGATAATAAGCACGCATACGGCAAGACTTACTGCAAAGCCGAGCGAAACATAATACATTTCAATCCGTATGTATGAGCTTACCGCGAGCAGGACCGTGCATAAACCGAGATGTATAATTCCCACATAAAGAAGCAGTTTGTCTTTTATCTCGGCTTTGGCTTTCGTGGGAACAATCGGCTGGGAAAGCTGTTTTTTGAATATCAGAAAAAGGACCGTAAACGATACGATTCCCGCAGTCACGGTGGGCAGAATCATTTTTACAAAATAATCCAGAAATCCTATACCGTTTGCCGTTGCAAGATATATGTTTGTCGGGTTTCCAATAATCAGCGCCATGCTCCATGTGTTTGCGGCGATAAACTCCGCAAAAAGATACGGCATCGGGCTTATCGAGGCATTTTTTGCAAAATAGCAGATAAACGGCGTAAACGTGAGAATGATAATATCGTTTGAGGTAAAAACCGTCAGTATTGAAACGATTCCGTAAAGATACATAAACAGCGTAAACTGACTTCTGCCCGCTTTTTCAAGCGTAACAGCCGCAAGATACGAGAAAAATCCGACTTCGTCCAGAAAAATAGACAAAACCGTCATTGAAATAAAAAGAACGAGTATTTTTAACGGATTTATGGCTGTATCTGCGGTAAGCGCGTTTTTAACTTCCGAAATATCCGCAGTATGCGTTAAAAGAATCGCCGCAGCGCCCGCAAGCGTTATTATCCAGTATGTATTTATCTCATGCCCTTTTATCCTTATTTTCGGGAAAAACAGTATCGACGCTATCATCGTCACGCATGTAATCCCGCATATCAGCAGTGAAGCAGCCATATAAACAAAACCTCTTGATTGTTGCCTGTATTATTCTATGTGTTATTGACGGTTTTTATTCAAGTGCCGCCATAAAATCAATCAAACGCACAAGTCGGTATTATATAACAAAAAAATGAAATTGTCAATAGCAAAAATGCTCTTATAATAATTTTTTTATCGGAATATATTATTAAAGAACTTCAAAACGGTATCGCCTTTACGGTCCCGTATTGTCCTTGACAAACCGAGTCAGATATAGTATAATATAGAATAGATATTTATAGCTAAAAGGGGAGGGCAGGCAATGAGAATATCGGATCTTACCGCATACGCTGCGGAAAAATACCGTATGGAAGAAATTCATAAATGGTCCGATTTCCCCGGGTTTTCAGTGCTCTGTCATCCCGAAACGGGCAAATGGGTTGCGCTTTTGATGCGCCGGTGGAACTCCGATCTCGGTGAAGAGATTGAAAGCTGTGATATAAAATGCGGATACGGCGTTCCTCTTCGCCCGTATATCACCTCTCCTTTTCGCATGCAGGGCGACAGATGGAAAGGTGTCGCGTTTGGCGACGGCACAGAGAAAAACGTTGTTTTTTCTCTTTTGGACAAAGCAATTTCCGAGGGCTCTCCGAGCGGTTTCAAAATTGTGCTTGCGTCTCAGCTTCCGCCAAAGGAAAACGCATACAGAGAAACGCCGCTTCCGTTCTCTTCCCCGTCAGATAAGCCGCCGCAGACACGTCCCCCCGAGCGTATACGCGAAATGCGCCGTCTTTATGAATACGGAAGAGAGTCTTTTGAATCAAGGGCAAGGAATTTTTATAAACAGGCGCTCTTCATGAAGGATTATGAAGACGACTGTCCGTGGTCGGGCGATTTCGTATGCTATTTCCCAACTTATCACGACCTTACAACAAATCAGCTCAGAGGCTACTTTTCCTGGCGTAAAAATGTCAGAAAAGGCAATTATAATCCTATTTCCGCATCTGCGGCGTATATTTACATATACGAGCTTCTAAACGGTGTCGGAGCGGATTCACCGTCCGATGTTATCAATAAGCTTAAAGCGTTTGACGAGGGCTTTATCGGCGCTGGTTACGGCAATGACAGAATGCGTCAGAATCTCCGTCGCTGGATGTTCGAATTCGCCGTAATAAAAGCTCTTCCGAACAACTGCGCGGCGAATCTCGCAGATCCCGATACAGTCAAAAGAGATATTTCTATTTCCGTCCTTAAAGCTCCCGAAGAATTTTGCGATAACGAAATATTCGATGCCCTCTGTTCGCTTTCCGGTAAAAAGACGGGAGATTCTCCCGTTGTAAAATCCGATCCCGCCCGCGGAATGCACCAGTTTGCCGAGGCGTGGAAAGCGGCGCGCTTTTACAAACGCGACGAAAAATCTCTTTTTCAGCTGTGTTTCGGCAAAAAAGTCACACGGCGCTGGCACCCTCTTGCAAATGCCGTTTATTATTTCGGAAAAATGCCTCCCGATGCCGATTATGCTCTGAATCCCTGCCGGAATTACCGTTGCCGTAACGGGATCTGGAGCGTAACTTCGTATGACAGGCAGTATTTTGATCTTGAGTTTTTGCGCGGATTTTTCAGACGGACCGACGCACTTTTGCGCCGCTATCTGAAAACCGGAAAGTATTTAAAGGAAAACCCCGAAGACGAATGGGCTGTCCCGTTCATACTCGACGTTATCGAAGCTGATAAAAATGCGCTTGCCGAAGCGGCAAAACCGGAAATAACGATAGATCTGTCCGAACTAGACAAAATCAGAGCCGATTCGGCTGTTACAAGAGACAGTCTTTTAACGGAAGATGAAACGGACGACTTTGAAGAACCTCCCGAACCGATGACCGAACCCGAGGAATCGGATATTCCCCTTAACGAAACGCAGATTAAAATACTCCGTTTGCTGCTTTCCGGCAAAGATGTCTCGGGAATTCTTAAATCCTCTCACCTTATGCCGTCCGTTGCGGCGGATTCCATTAACGAGGCGCTGTTTGACGGTATAGGCGATACGGTTTTGCTGTGTGAAAACGGAGTTCTTGCATTGGTTGACGATTATATTGACGATTTAGAGCGTTTGCTCGGAGGAAACAGTAATGGATGAACAAAAAAGAGTGCCGAAACGCATTTCCCAAACGGTACTCAACTCTTTAAAAGGCGGTGTCGTTCCCCGCATAGGTTTGCCGTATATCACGGTCGGACGTAAAAGCGAAATCGAGGCGCTTCTTCACGATGTAGATATTATTTCTGAGGGCGGCGCGTCTTTCCGATTCATAGTCGGTCGCTACGGAAGCGGAAAAAGCTTCCTTTTGCAGACCGTGCGCAACTATGTTATGGACCGCGGTTTTATAGTTGCCGATGCGGACCTGTCTCCCGAGAGGCGTTTGCAGGGCACAAAAGGGCAGGGGCTTGCCACTTACCGCGAGCTTATATCCAATCTTTCCACAAAAACAAAGCCTGAGGGCGGAGCTCTTACTCTTGTTCTCGACCGCTGGATAAGCGCGGTTCAGACCGAGGCAATTGTTGAAACGGGGCTCTCTCCCGACGATCCCGCCCTTGCCGCCGCAACCGACAAAAAAATATTTGCCGTTACCGCGTCAGTCAGTGAGCTTGTTCACGGCTTTGAGTTTGCAAAACTGCTTTCCGCATATTACAGAGCATACCTTAACGGCGATGACGAAACAAAAGCAAATGTCGTCCGCTGGTTTCGCGGTGAATATACGCTTAAAAGCGAGGCAAAAGAAGCTCTCGGCGTAAATATCATTATTACCGATGACGACTGGTACGACTATCTTAATCTTTTCGCCGCATTTTTCCGCCTTGCGGGATATACAGGCATGTTTATTATGATAGACGAACTTGTAAATATCTATAAGATTCCCAATTCCGTAACAAGACAGTATAACTATGAAAAACTGCTTACGATGTATAACGACACCTTGCAGGGCAAGGCAAAATATCTCGGAATTCTTATGGGTTCAACCCCGCAGGCGTTAGAGGACAAAAGACGGGGCATATACAGCTACGAAGCGCTGCGTTCACGCCTTGCGGAAGGACGGTTTTCAAAACCGGGAAGCCGCGATTTGCTTGCTCCGGTAATACGTCTCGAACCGCTTACCGCGGAGGAAATGCTTGTCCTCTGCGAAAAACTTTCCGAAATGCACGCGGATTTATACGGCTATAAACGTTCCGTCACTACCTCCGATCTTGTCGGATTTATCAAAATCGAATATTCCCGCATAGGCGCCGATATCAACATCACTCCGCGCGAGGTAATAAGAGATTTCATAGAACTGCTTGATTTGCTTTATCAGCATCCCGAAATGAGTATTTCATCTCTCCTTGAATCGGACGAATTCAGCTACGCTAAGTCGGAAGCCGTCTCCGACGATGCCGAAACGGGTTTTGCGGAGTTTACGGTATGAACGTATTTGAACGCTACGCACCTTTTATTCAGGACTATATCTACCGTTCCGGCTGGCAGAGTCTGCGTGCCGTTCAGAACGCCGCAGGCAACGCAATTTTCGGGACCGATGAAAACGTGCTTCTTACCGCATCCACGGCCTCCGGTAAAACCGAAGCGGCATTTTTCCCCATTCTGACGCTTCTTAACGAAAATCCGTCTAAGACAGTCGGAGTTTTGTATATTGCGCCGCTTAAAGCTCTTATCAACGACCAGTTCGGACGTCTTACCGGACTTTGCGAGGAAGAGGGGATATCCGTTACACGCTGGCACGGAGATTCCAATCAGACGGCTAAAAGAAATCTTATAAAAAAACCGTCGGGCATTTTGCAGATAACGCCCGAATCCCTTGAATCTCTGCTTATTAACAGGCATATGGAGATTCCGTCACTTTTCGGCGATCTGCGCTTTATAGTTATTGACGAAATACACTCTCTTCTGCGCGCAGACAGGGGCTTGCAGACTTTCTGCCTCATTGAAAGACTGTGCAAACTTGCCGGCTGCAATCCGCGCAGGGTAGGGCTTTCCGCAACTATCGGCAATCCCGCTCTCGCAGGTAAATTCCTTTCGGCAGGAAGCAGCAGAGGCACCGTGATTCCGAAGTTTGACGGCGGAAAAGAAGTCTGGCGGCTTTCCATGGAGCATTTTTACAACACTCCGCCGCAGGCCGACGAAGGGAAAAACACAAACGCAGCTACACCTCCTCTCGAACAGCCCACCGATAAAGCTCCCCTTGCCGCAGACCCCGGTATAGGATATATTTTTGAGCATACAAGGGGTAAAAAATGCCTTGTTTTCACAAATTCCCGTGAGGAATGCGAAACCGTCTGCCAGCAGCTCAGACAGTATTGCGAGGCAAATCACGAGCCCGACAGATTTTTGATTCATCACGGCAATCTTTCCGCTTCTTACCGCGAAAGCGCGGAAGAGGAAATGAAGGATGACGACTCGTATATGTCTGTCTGCGCTACCGCTACTCTTGAGCTCGGTATCGACGTCGGACGTCTCGAACGCGCGTTTCAGATTGATGCTCCGTATACCGTATCCGGTTTTTTACAGCGTATGGGCAGAACGGGGCGCAGGGGCGACCCGTCGGAAATGTGGTTCGTTATGCGCGAGGACCATCAGGAAGCGCGCGCAATGCTGCCCGACAGTATTCCGTGGTATCTTATTCAGGGAATAGCCCTTGTTCAGCTGTATATAGAAGAACGCTTTGTAGAACCGCCGCGCACGGAAAGAATGCCTTTCAGCCTTCTTTATCACCAAACGATGAGCACTCTTGCCTCGCACGGCGAAATGACTCCCGCCGAGCTTGCATCACGCGTTTTAACCCTTTCCGCTTTTCACAATATCTGCAAGGAAGATTATCAGACGCTCCTTTTGCATCTTATTGAAACAGACCATATAAACCGTACCGAAAACGGCGGTCTTATTCTCGGACTTACGGGCGAGCGAACGGTAAACAACTATAAATTCTATGCGGTTTTCCGCGAGAATATCGAATATACCGTCCGTTCAGGCTCCGAACAGCTCGGCACTATCGTTAAACCTCCGCCAATCGGAGACAAAATCGCAATCGCGGGCCGTGTCTGGGTGGTTGAAGAGGTTGACCACAAACGCCGCGAGGTTTTCTGCACGCTTGTAAAGGGCAATATCCCTGCGTATTTCGGTGACGTTGCGGGCGATATAAATACCAGAATACTTGAGCGTATGTTAGGCGTTTTAAGCGAAGATAAACAGTATCCGTATCTTATGTCCCACGCTGTCTGCAGACTTGCCGATGCGAGGGAAACATTCCGTAAATCGTTTATGTCCGAGCGTCCTCTCGTCCATCTCGGCGGAAATATGTGGGCCCTTTTCCCGTGGTTGGGCACGTATTCTTTCCTTGCGCTTGAGCGTTTTCTCAAAATACGTTGCGGCAAAATGCTCGGACTTAAAGGACTTCAGTCTTCGCGCCCGTATTATATGCAGTTTACAATGCAGGCAGGCGAGGAGGAATTCTACGAAACAGTCTTCAAAGAAGCTCAGACTGAATTTGACCCTCTCGAACTTGTCTATCCCAACGAAATCCCCGTATTTGAAAAATACGACGAGTTCGTTCCCGCCTCACTCGTCCGCAAAGGTTTCGCATGCGGTGTTTTAAACGTAGACGAAATGAAAAAACACGTTGCCGTGTGGGAAAAATTTATATGATCTCCATTCATAAAAAGGGCTGCCGCAAAATCTGCTTTTGCGACAGTCCTTTGATTTTTTTATAATATTCGAGGACCGCTTCACCGTGGACTTCAAGTCCGGTGTTACAATTGAAATCGTGGGATAATAACTATGACTTTATATAAAAAGACTCTTCGTTTTTGTCTTCCCCTACTATCTCGCCGTCGTGCAGGCGGATGGTGCGCCGGCAGTAGGAGGCGACGTTAGCGTCGTGGGTGACTACTATTACGGTTGTGCCTTCCTTGTTTATCTCTTTGAAAAGA
>CAMZEM010000068.1 GCA_947305805.1 uncultured Clostridia bacterium
TGACCATGCCCCTGAGCAGGCTGGAGTCTGACGTGGTGATATCATAAAGTCTTGATCCGGAAACAATCGACGCATTCAGTCTGTCCTGAATAATATATGAGTTGGAATTGTTGTCAACGACGATTTTACAGTTAAGATCTTTTTCAACCTGTTTTTTCCGCTCCGCCACCTGGTCTGCAAAAACGGTTCCGGGAATAAACCCGAAAACGTTGTCGACGTTATCATGGTAACGGTCCATCGAAAAGCCCCAGTTAACGGTATGCCCGTCAAGATTCATTCCGTTGAGACTCGCCTCGTATTCCGGTATTACCTCCGGCGCCTCCTGACTGCATCCCGAGCAGATAAGCACAAAGACAAGCAGTAATACGGATAATTTCAAAAGATTTTTCACGTGTGTTCCTCCCCTGTCTGCATATTTGCTTTGTTTTATTATATCATATACAAAAAGCATTGTCAAGAAAAAATGTTGCGTTAAAGAACATCTGTCTTGGCAGGCTTTTGGCAACCGAACTATTGACATCGGGGAAGCTGTATGTTATACTTTCAGAGAAACAACACATTTCGGAGAGGTGTAAAATGACATCGAGAGAACGGGTGCGCGCAGTATTGGCGCACGAGATTCCCGACCGTATTCCCAACGGGCTCGGAGGCTGCGAAACAGAAGGCCTCCATATAGTTGCATACGACACTCTGCAAAAGATTCTCGGAGTTGAGCGCAAACCTCCGCGCCTTGATACTTTTATGACGAATGCGGTGTTTGAAGAGCCGGTAATAGGAAAAATGGAAGGCGATATTCTGCTTCTGGCGTCCCTGAATATGTGCGGCAGCGAGATACGGGGCGAAGATATCGAAAGTCAGTGGAAAGAGCAGACTTTATGGGGCAGGACGTTCTCGGTCCCCGTAAGAGAACGGTTTACCGAGAGAGACGACGGAGTTACCGTGTGGGAGTCGTGCGGAGGAGCGATATGTCCCGCAGGTTCGTATTTTTTTGATTTTCCCGGATATACAGATCTTCTTGCGGAGTTTAAAGTGCCCGATCCTGACGGTTTTCATCCGCGGGATACCATTGACGAACGTTCGCTGAGGCGGCTTGAGGAGACGGCGAAGCGGCTTTATGAAGAAACCGAGTTTTCGCTCTGTCTGGGCGAGTGCATAACCGATTTGCAGGTTGCGCCGGGCGGAATGGTCGGGTCAATGGTTTTAATGAAAGAAGAACCCGACGTTATGAGGGAATTTCTTGATAAATGCGCCGATGCGGGGTTAAAGCAGATTAAACTGCTTGACCAGGCGGTAGGGAAATACGTTGACATACTATCCGTTGCGCACGACCTTGGCGACAACCGCGGCGTTACGATAGGCGCGGAGCTTTGGCGGGATATTTACAAAGACGCTTATATGAAGTTTTTTAAGGGCTGGCGAAAACGGACGAAAATGAGGGTTAATCTTCATTCCTGCGGATCGGTATCCGAAATTCTGCCGGATCTGATAGAATGCGGGCTTGAAGTTCTCAATCCCGTGCAGACGTCTGCCGCAGGGATGTCCCCCGAACGTCTAAAAGAAAAGTTCGGGAAGGACCTTGTTTTCTGGGGCGGCGCATACAATCCTCAGCTGATACCGACGGACGCCTCATACGACGAGGTTTTTGAGGCAGTAAAACAGAACGTTAAACTGCTCGGCGAGGGCGGCGGATACATATTTGCGGGAGTTCACAACCTGCCTGCAACGCTGCCGGAAAGCCATATAAGGGCAATGCTAGACGCGTGGCGGGCCGTGCGTGATTACAGTTTACGATAAAAATCTACCGGTCAGCTTTAAAAATCTACCTGTCAGCGAAACTGTATTTACAACCCCGAAGAATAATGCTATAATGCAGACACAAAAGAAACGGAGGAACGGTCGTGAAAATTCGAACGGAGATTTTACCGGACGGCGAAGAAGAGATAGTCATTAAATGTAAAGACCGTACGGACAGAATAATGGCTCTCGAATCACTGATAGAAAAAGCGGTAAAAAGCCAGGGCGATATACCCCTTTATATATCAAACACGGAATACTACGTAAGCAAAAACGACATCCTCTTTTTCGAAACAAACGACGGAAAAGTTTACGCGCATACCAAATCACGCATATTCACCTCGCGCTACCGCCTTTTTGAGATTGAGCAGATTATGCCTTCTTATTTTATCAGGATATCCAAGTCGGCAATAGCGAATACAAAAATGATCAGCTCTCTCAAACGCGAACTTACAGGCAACGGGGAAATCGGATTCAGGGGCTGCGAAAAGAAAGTTTACTTTTCCAGAGGTTATTACAAATTTCTGCATGACAAAATAGAAGAAACGAGGTTGGGCATATGAAAAAATTCAGTTTTAACAAAATCTTCTGGGGAATAGCATTAATTGTTGCGGCAATAGTGCTGCTGCTGGATGCTACCGGAATTCTCACACCGTTCAAGAGCGTAGTGGGAGAAATATCCCTGCTTTCAATAGTATTGGCCGTAATAATCCTTTACCTCATAGTAAGATGGGCAATCAGGGGTCAGATAGGCAGACTGTTTATTCCGCTGGCGCTGCTGTTTATGCTGTTTGAACCGAATATAGCTTATCTTATGGGACGTACAGACCCCGCGGAAGCAGATCTTATTTCAAACTGGATACTCCTGCTCTGCGCAGTCATTTTTACGGTAGGTTTCTACCTGATTTTCGGTAAAAAGAGCACCGAAGGGGCGCGTGTAATAAAGGGTGTAAAAATACTGGGAAACAACAACGAGTATATCGACGGAGCGGATTTCACCGGAACAAAACGGATTGAAAACAATCTCTGCGCTTACAACGTATACTTTAACAATGCCGATAAATACGAAGGAAACGGAACCCTCATTATAGAAAACAATCTCGGAGAAACGAAGGTATACGTGCCGAACATATGGAAAATAGATTCGCATTTCGACAACAGCCTGGGCAGCGTTTCAACGATAGGCAACTACTCGCCTGACTGACCGGTAATATGCATCCGCGGCGAAAACAATCTCTGAATCGTAGAGATTATTGTGAGTGAAAATGACGCTGAGGGCTATACGGACAACAATGCCGCAGATACGGACGACGACTGAGAGCGTTGTATCAATAGAGAATCAAGGGTTTAAAACATAAAACACGGGAATGAGCAGTTCGTTCATTCCCGTGTTTGTTTTTTTATCGAGATATTCTCAGTGGAAGCTATTATTAGTCATTCTTAAGGTCTGTTACTGTCCCGGTACCGTTTTGATTATTTATGAATTCTCAACGGAGACCTCTGTCCCCTGTTTTTCCGTTAAACCGGTTTCATCCGCCTGCGTGTTTTCGGTTTCAGCGGAGTTTTCCGCGTTCTTTTTGCTCTTATGCATCGATATAAGGCTGATGGTTGCAGAGGTAATAGAGAATGCTTCGTTTACAAGTCCGGTATAAGACCCGCTGGGGATGTCATACGTTATCATACACCCCGATATTGGATAGACGAGTATTTTTGTAAGCTTGTTGTTGTTTTGCCAGAAGCTGAAAATCGCGCCGGCGGTAGCGATTAGCGGAAAAATGCTGAAAATGTTTTTCCAGGTAAAGAAAGCGAGTATGATATTCAATGCAAGAAAGACAAGAAGCCATTTTTTTCCGCTTGCCCACTTTTTGTCCTCATGCATAAATACAAAAGTTCTGAAGACAGCCACCAGGCATATCGCCGATCCGCTCCATGCGCCCAGACAGCTGTAATGCACAAACGACAGCGTGTCAACTATCATTTTTGAAATCAGAAGCTTTTTTCGTTCTTTTTGCTGATACAGTAAAAATTAGCTATTATGCTGCCAATCCCGAATACCCACGCCAAAATTTCCATAATTGTAATAAACGGCAATACTCCTTTATCTGTTAAAACGCTGTTATTTCAGGCTTACGGTATAATTCCCGAGACAGTTTTTGCGGAATTTCACCGTTCTCGTTTCCTCTCTGCCTTCATTAAGAACAGTTATATCGTAATCGCCGTAAAATCCTCTGAACGATGCGGAACCGTTTCCGTCAGCCGATATTTCAAGGTTGGTCTGCCACGTTTTGTTGAACAGATCCCTGATTACCGTGTATGCTTTCTTAGGAGTCAGGTCTTTTCTGACAAGACCGCACTTGAACGGAGTCCAGTCGTAACCGTCAGGCAGATCCCAGCAGATGATTGCTTCCATGTTCGGGTGGCTGAACCAGATGCTGTAAAGATCTTTCATGATCTCCGCCTGTGTATCCTCATCCTCTTCGGAATAGCCGTAGCTCGGTACGCTCAGTTCCGTGATCTGAAGCGGAAGACCGAAGTCGGAGTATCTGTCCATTACTCTGTATATGTGTTCGGGAGAATACATCGATGCGGCGTTTTCCGCTTCCGATCCTTCATGTATGCCGCTGAGACTGCAGACTGCGTGATACTGAAGTCCTATGGAATCTATACGGCAGCCCTCGTTCAGTGCGCGCTCTATAAGCATATAATACTCGCTGCGGTTGCCCTTAAACACAGGCCAGATATTGTGAGCGGCTTCGTTTATAATAAGCTTGTTCAGAGGGAACAGGCGGTCTGCGGCTTTGAAATCCCATTCGACCGTATCGTTCATAAAGAAGTGCGCGGTATTTGAACCGGTGTATGAATAGATCAGATTCTCGTTAGTGACCTCCCATGACGGAATACGGTCTGCATACAGACGTGACAGTTCTCCGAAGCGCCCGTACAGCGCTTTTCGGATATCGGCGGGGTCTCTCATTTCCTTTACCCAGTCAGGCGCCCACGCATCGTAATCAAGGCAGTGTGCCTTGGGCTCAAGACCGCATTCTTCGCAGAAATCCAGACATTCCTCTATGCTCGGGCGTCTGTAGACATATGGACTGCCTTTTGCATAGCGCGTTTTCCCATTCTCCGGTTCTACCGAACGCCAGTAGAAAGGAAGCGTAGCAAGATTAAAACATTCTGAAAACAGTTTTTTATACGCTTCGAGCCGGTCGGGCTCCTTCATCTCGGAAAGGGCGAAACAGTTGGCTCCAAGGCGGAATTCATGGTTTTTCTGTCTGACTTTTATCCGCGCTCCCGGGACCGGTTTTCCTTCGCTGTCAACAACCTTCAGAACAAAGCTGCCCTTGCGATACTGTTCGATGCCGTCACGGACACGCTCATTCATATAATCTTCCTGTTCGATGAAATATTTCAGGACATCTCTTCTGTTGTTTTCCATAATTGTTTCCTCCTATGCTTTATGCCGATTCATCGGTATACTGCCTGCCCTCTTTTGCGTCTGTTCGCCGCAGACGGCGATATTTACGGCATCTGCCCACAGAACGAAGGGGCGTTTTTCGCATATTTAACGGATCTCAAACACACTGAATCACCGGTTCTCAAGGTCTTCGAATACCCAGTTAACATTTTCCGCAATCGCTTCATTCACTGCGTTTCTGACGGAATCGAAGGCTTCGGCCGCAGACTTTGATCCGGAAATCGCTTTCGTAAATGCGTCATCCATAAGGCTTGACGCCTTTTCACCGAGATCCAAGTCATGCCTGTAATTGATGTTTTCGACCATATACTTGTAATTTTCAAAGTCACGGGTATCAAAGAAAATGTTTCTCTCAAGAGAGCCTTTCCATCCTTCCGTATCATCAATCGGTTCGAAAAGGCGGTCTATTATCATACCGATGTCGTCTATGCTGTTGCCGCTGAAACCTATAATCCAGTTCATGCGGCGGACCCTGTGGACGAAAGCGGACACACATGTCGGATCTCCGTGAGGTCCGTACGGATAGTTAATGAATCCGTATACGATATTGCTTCCCGGAAGATATGAGTTGTTTTCATTATAGTGAGTAGAGTAATATGATTCCCCTACCATGAACGCCGTTTCCTGGCTTGTAAACATATTTGCGGTGCCGCCGCGGTATAGATTCTCCGCATAAAGATCATGCAGGAATTCAAGCGCCTCGACGCCTGCAGTATTGTCAAGACCCCAGAAATAATTGCCGTTGGAATTCTTTTCTATAACCTGGCATCCGTTGACGAACATGAACCCGAGCGCGTCTTTCGCAAGATCAAGCGAGACCATCGGAACGAATTTGCTGTCATAGTTTGCATTCATTGCCGCATCCTGTGAGGCGATGAGCAGGTCTTTGCAGTTGCTCCAGGTCCAGCAGCCGTTCTCCTGATACTCGTAGGGCAGCGTCAAGCCGAGAGTTATGAGCATATCAGTGTTGAATACCATAGCGCAGGCAAATTCCGGAGGAAAGTCCCACGCGTACTGATAGATGCCGTAGAGCACGCCGTCAAATATACCGTACTGACGGAATCTGATCGGGCCGTATTTTTCATCGTAGCCGTTCATGTTCGGAACGGAATCCACGGGAAGGAGTATACCTGCCTTGTAAAGAGGATATCCGGCTGCGTACACATGTCCGTCGAGGAGATCAAGCGTAGGCATGCCGGAAGCGACCTGCGCAGGCAGACTTCCGACGCCGTCTGCCCAGGGGACTATTTCGATTTTACAGTTCAGTTCGGATTCCACAGAGCGGTAACGGGCACGCATTTTGTCGCCCATGATGCTGAAGCCCTCGGTCATATCGAACTGCTGCGGCCAGGCAGAGCCCCATCTGAACAGTATACCTCCGAGATCGGTTGTGTATTCTATGTTGAAATCCTCATCAAACACTTCAACGGCTCCGTTTGAAGCGCATGATACTGTCAGTAGAAGAATTAATAACAGCATTAATGCGGTGAGTCTTTTCATATTGAATTCAGCCCCTTTTATGTGTAATGTAATACTATACGATTCAAATGACAGTCAAAAATGTTTTTCAATACGTGTTTCGGCAGACGGACGTCTGATTTGCCCGTCTTCGGAATCAACTTCTGCTATTTTTTTCATTATACACCATAAATCATTGCGTGTCAAGAAAAAACGGCAGAAAAAAATACTGTAAACGGCGCAAACAGACATTAATTATTTAGATTGTATCACATAAAAAGCATAAGTATCAAAAAAACGCGAAAAGTATTGACATTAAAGGAATGATTATGTATAATGATATCAGAATACTATTTTATAACAGCGGAGGTTCGATATGAGAAGGAGTGTAATGATGTTTAGATTTAAAAATAATCTGAAAATAATACTGTCTGCTATTATTATGTCGTTCCTCATCGCATCATTCATATCTGCATGCGGAGCTGATATGACAGAAACAGTACCCGATTATCCTGCAGGTATCGGGGATTCAATATCTTTTCAGGGACAGGAATTCATTTTACGTGATATCGTTCATCACGGCGATACGCCGATGATTCCGACATATATGGAAAACGCTCTTGACGACAAGCTTCTTGAACACTATAAAAAAACCGAACAAAAGCTTAACTGCAGAATAAATCTTCTTGTCGGAGACGGAAGTGTAGTTGCATATGTGCTTTCAAACCTGAAATATGCAGACATGATGAACTGCCAGTTCGGTAACATTTTCTCATACATGAAAGCCGGAATCGCACAGGACTACGACAGCATACCCGGTATCGACATTCACAGCGGTAAATTCGGCAATGAGAATATTCTGTCTGCTCTTTCATGGGGAGGAAGGACATACGGAGTTGTAGCTGAATACTGGGGAATACCCAGTCCGTATTTCAACGACGCATTCCTTTTTAATCCAAGGATATTACGGCAATATTCGCAGCCGAATCCGCAGGAGCTATGGGAGAATGAACAATGGACGTTCTCCGGCTTTGAGCAGATAGCAACAGCAGTAACCGACACAAATTCCAACCCGAATTTTCCCATTTATGCATCAGGATTGAACGATTATTTCTACCGTGCTGCATTCTTTGCGAACGGGGCTGCTGTTGTTAAAAGGGATAGTGAAGGCAGACTCCAGTACAATCTTCCTTCTCAGGAAGCAGCTACTGCAACAGAATGGCTTAAGAAACTGAAAAACGAGCTTCAGGTATTCGACCCGGAATCAGGCGGCTGGGAATACTATTGCGATATGTTTGCAAACGGACAATATGCGTTCCTTGCTGAATACTCCTGGGTAGGCCTTTCAAAAGACAACGGAAGAGTCGGTCTTAATATGAATGAGGAGTTTTCCTGGGTACCGTTTCCGCGAGGACCGCAGGGCAACAGAGATGTACTCGCAACTTATGCAGAAGCTAACTTCGCTGTATTCGTTCCCGTGAACGCAGAGATCTCTGATATAGGTTACCTGATGACAGAACTGTTTGAACCTTTATATGAAGGAGACAACTACGGCTGGAGAAACGATTTCAAACGCGAGGTCTTTTGGGACGAGCGGTCCTACGATCTGTATATAAAGATACTTGAATCTGCGGTAAGTGATGACCTGATGTATTCTTCCAGCGTAGCTCTGGTTTCCACGCTGCAAAGAATAGTCGCCGGACATGTAAGCGAGCAGCAGGTATTTGAGGAAGTGGCGGACAAAGTCCAGGCACAGCTTGATAGGGATTACAACTCTTACTTCGATTGATTTTCCGCACACGATTTATAAACGGCAAAGCTACAGAAAATAGTCAAAAATAATGAAAAATCGTAAGACGTGCGGGAAAGTCAAGAAATTAAAAATCAGAAGAACACGGAAAAGACCACGTAGGAGTTTTAAGCTCCTGCATGGTCTTTGTGATTGTATATTAATCAAATATCACGTTGAGGTCGGCGCGTATTTTCATTCCGCATTAACGTTTTCGCCGATGATGTTGCCGTCGTGGAGGCGGATGACGCGCTGACAGTAGGAGGCAACGTTTGCGTCGTGGGTAACGACTACGACGGTGGTGCCTTCTTTGTTTATCTCTCTGAAAAGATTCATTATGCTCTTGCCGGTCTCTTCGTCAAGTGCGCCGGTGGGTTCGTCCGCAAGAAGAATAGAAGGTTTATGCGCTATCGCTCTCGCTATCGCTACTCTCTGCGCCTGTCCGCCGGATAACTGTGACGGGTATT
>CAMZEM010000069.1 GCA_947305805.1 uncultured Clostridia bacterium
GTTCTTCCCCACTACAGAAAAATATCCGATATGCTGCTTGAACACGGTGTTGATATCATTTCTCTTGACTGCGACGGATGCATAGATAAACTCGTTCCTATATGGCTCAAAGGCGGAGTTAATACAATGTTCCCGATTGAAGTCGGCACGTGGGAGGCAAGTATCGAACCGTGGAAAAAACAGTACGGAAACTATCTTCGCGGCGTTGGCGGAATGGATAAACGCGTTTTTGCTTTGGACTATGCAGCCGTTGATAAAGAAATCGAAAGACTCAAACGTCTTATCGACCTCGGCGGTTATATCCCGTGTCCCGATCACAGAATCGCTCCCGACGCGAAATGGGACAATGTAAAATATTATTGCGATAAAATGCAGAATCTTAAAATATAATGTCTTATTCTCATCTAATTGACATAATTTTACCCTTCTTTATTTGTTTATTTTCCATTATATTGCTGTATAGTTAAAATATAAATAGATTTTTATATGTTCCTCGGAGGCATTTTATAAATGAACGGCGAGTATAATTCAAAACCGAAAAACAGGGGAGGACTTGCCCTTGCCTGCGTTTTGCTGATGATGATTTTCTGCGTTGCGGCAGCCGTCGGTGTGTTTGCGCTTTTATCTTCAAATATAAACGAAGAAGAACCCGATGCCGAAGCTGTTCGTTCCGAAACGGAAGAAAACTATCGAAAACAGATAGAAGAGCTCCAAAAAACAGTTGACGAGCTCAAATCATCCGTTGAAACGATCAAAAACAATCAGTCAACATCCTCTTCTTCCGTATATACGGGCATTTCACCTTTAAATGAAACGGGTATCGAAGAAATAGCCGAAGCTGTCAAGCCGTCGATAGTAACAATAACCGTAAGTGTTCCTTCCACCAGATATCAGAGCGGATTTTTCTCCTACACCGTCGGCGGAGTCACCTCAACGGGCACGGGAATAATATATAATACCGAAGGATATATCGTCACAAACTACCATGTCGTTTCGTATTATGACAGCTATGATAACGTAACAATCGATGTAACTTTGTCCGACGGCCGCGAGTTTTCGGCGGAATTTATCGGCGGAGACAAAAACAATGACCTTGCGGTTATTAAAATCGAATCGGATGACTCGCTTGTTCCCGCTAAATTCGGCAGTTCTTCCGATCTTAAAGTAGGTGCGGTCGTTCTTGCAATCGGAAATCCTCTCGGTATCGAGTTTGCGGGCAGCGTAACTCTCGGCATAGTTTCCGCAGTTGACAGAACAATCGATAAAGAAAACACCGCAGATTCAATGATCCAGACAGACGCTGCAATCAACCCCGGTAATTCGGGCGGAGCTCTCGTAATTACCAACGGAGAAGTCGTCGGAATTACAACTCTGAAAGTATCCGATACTGAGGTAGAGGGACTGGGATTTGCAATTCCCATAGACTATGCGTCACCGCTGATTTCAAATCTCGTGGAATTCGGATACGTTAAAGACCGTCCCGCAACAGGTATTTCGGGCAGCACCGTATCCGCGTCGGTTTCAAGATATTACGGTGTCCCGCAGGGCGTTATAGTAACAAATGTTGAAGAAAACAGCGGTGCCGATCTTGCCGGTATTCAGGTTAACGATATAATAACCGAAATAGACGGTGAACGCATAGAAACAATGGCAGATATTCAGTCGGTCAACGCGTCGCATAAAGTAGGTGATGTAATTAAAGTTACCGCTTACCGCAACGGGGACTATTACAGCACAAACCTCAAACTTATGGAAGACAGAGGCAGATAAACTGTTACACACAATAAAATCGGCACGCAATTCATTAAAGCGTGCCGATTATTTTTAAATTATCTATTTTATAAAATCTGCAATCAGTTTGCCGCATTCGCTGCATCCGACAAGGATGCAGTTTTTTCTTTCTTCCTCGAGTCGCGGCATAATATCTGCGGTTCGGTATCCTGCGTCAAGGTAATCCGAAACGGCTTTTTCTATACTGTCCGACTCTTTTGACATGCCGAAACTGTATCTTAACATCATTGCCGCAGAAAGAATCGTGCCTATGGGATTTGCAACGTCTTTTCCGGCAATGTCGGGAGCGGAGCCGTGTATAGGCTCATAAACGCCCTTTGTTCCGTCCCCGAGACTTGATGAGGGAATCATCCCTATTGATCCGGTAATCATTGATGCTTCGTCGGAAAGAATATCTCCGAACATGTTTTCCGTAACAATAACGTCAAACTGCGACGGATCTTTAACTATCTGCATTGCGCAGTTATCAACAAGCATGTCCGAAAGTGTAACGTCCGGATAGTCCGAAGCTATTTCGTGTACAACTTTTTTCCACAAACGGCTTGAATCAAGAACGTTGCTCTTTTCAACCGAGCAAAGCATTTTGCGCCTTTTCTGCGCAGTCTCAAATCCGATTCTGCATATTCTCTCTATCTCTTTTTCGGAGTATATCATCAGATCCGAGGCATATCTTGTTCCGTTTACCGCTTCGGAACGGTGTTCGCCGAAATAAACTCCGCCTATAAGCTCTCTTACGATAATGAAATCTATTCCTCTGTCAACTATTTCTTTCCTTAACGGGGAAGCGGAGGCAAGCTGAGGCCAGATTTTCGCCGGTCTGTTGTTGCTGTATGCGCCCATGCCCGCTCTCAGCTTTAAAAGACCTTTTTCGGGGCGCAGATGACCCGGAACGGAATTCCATTTTTCTCCGCCTACCGCGCCCAAAAGAACGCTGTCGCTTTCTTTGCATATATCAAGCATTTTATCGGGAAGAGGTTCGCCCCATCTGTCAATGGCAACGCCGCCCATGTCAACATCCGAGTATTTGAAGAAATGTCCGTATTTTTCGGCTGTTTTATCAAGTATATTCAGCGTTTGATTAATGATTTCGGGACCTATTCCGTCTCCTCGTATAACCGCTATTTTCTTATCCATCGGTTTCATCTCTTTCCTTTAAGGATGCAAGCAGTCCGCCGCTTTTTATTATTTGTTGTATAAACGGAGGGAAAGGCTGCGCGAAGTATTTTTTGGACGTTGACAGATTTGTTATCTCTCCGGTATCGAAATTTACTATTACCCGGTCTCCCTCGCATATTTCCTCCGCAGCTTCGGGACATTCAAGTATGGGCAGACCGATGTTTATAGCATTGCGGTAAAATATCCTCGCAAAACTCTTGGCAATAACACATCCGATTCCGCATGTAAGTATCGCAAGCGGAGCATGCTCTCTCGAAGAACCGCAGCCGAAATTGTGCCCCGCAACGATAATATCTCCGCCGGAGACGTTTTTAACAAATTCTCCGTCTATATCTTCCATGCAGTGAGCAGCAAGTTCTTTTGCGTCTGATGTATTTAAATAACGGGCAGGGATAATAACGTCGGTATCAACGTTATCCCGATATTTGAAAACTTTTCCTTCAGTCTGCATACCGTAATCCTTTCATTCGTTTATTCTGACTGTTATTCTTTATATTCGGTTATATATCCCGTCAGAGCGCTTGCGGCTGCTGTCTGCGGAGAGGCGAGATATACCTCGCTTGCGGGGTGCCCCATTCTTCCTACAAAATTTCTGTTTGTCGTTGCAACGCATCTTTCACCCGAGGCAAGAATACCCATATATCCACCGAGACAGGGACCGCACGTAGGAGTTGATACGATTGCGCCCGCATCGATAAATGCGGTAACGTATCCTTTTTCGACACATTCGCGCATGATTTGCATTGTTGCGGGGATTATTATGCATCTTACGCCTTCTTTGACCTTTTTGCCTTTAAGAATTTCGTATGCAGCAGTCATATCTTCCATTCTTCCGTTGGTGCAGCTTCCGATAACAACCTGATCGATTTTTATGTCGGCAAGGTCTCTTGCGGGTTTTGTGTTTTCGGGCAAATGCGGACAGCTGACAGTGGGGACAATTTCGGAAAGGTTTATTTCTATCGTTTTTTCGTATTCAGCATCGCAGTCGGCCTCATAAATAACGGGTATTCTTTCCGCTCTGTTTTCAAGATAGGAACGCGTGACATCATCAACGGGGAAAATGCCGTTTTTTGCTCCCGCTTCAATTGCCATGTTGCAGATGCACAGACGGTCGTCCATTGAAAGTGAAGAAACGCCGTCTCCGCAAAATTCCATGCTTTTATACAGCGCCCCGTCTACGCCTATCATTCCTATTATCGTGAGTATTACGTCCTTTCCGCCCGTGTTTTTTGGAAGAGAACCGCAAAGTTCTATTTTTATCGCGGAAGGGACTTTAAACCACGCTTTTCCCGTTGCCATGGCGGCTGCCATGTCGGTACTTCCCACACCTGTTGAAAATGCTCCCAGTGCCCCGTATGTACAGGTATGACTGTCCGCTCCGATGATGCAGTCTCCGGCGGTAACTATGCCCTGTTCCGGCAAAAGCGCATGCTCAATTCCCATTTTTCCCACGTCGAAAAATTTGGAAAGACAGTGTTTGCATGCGAAATTTCTGCATATTTTGGACTGTTCCGCAGCTTTTATGTCTTTGTTCGGAACAAAATGATCAAGCACAATCGCTATTCTGTCTTTATCAAAAACATTTTCAAAGCTGGCTTTTTCAAATTCCTTTATTGCAACGGGCGCAGTAATGTCGTTTCCCAGCACAATGTCAAGCTTTGCTTCTATAAGTTGACCGGGAACAACTTTTTCAAGACCTGCATGAGCCGCAAGAATCTTTTGCGTCATTGTCATAAACGAACTTTCCTCCTTTATTCTTCAGAGACCGTCATATTGTTGTAAGCGCTCAAAAGCGCATTTGCACCTGCGTGTATAATATCGGTATCGGTACCGGCTCCCCAGGACATTTTTCCGTCTTTGTCCTTTATGCCTATATAAGCCGCGGCTACGCTTCCCGAGCCGTGCTCCTGCATACTGTGTTCTGTATATACGCGGAGCTCATACGCATCGCCGGTAAACGATTTCAGCGCATTGCTTACTGCGTCGAGAGAACCGTTGCCGGTTGCCCTGACGGTTTTCCGCGTTCCGTTTTTCTCAAATATAACCTCTGCTTCAATATCATTTCTGTTTCTTCTGTGAAAGTGCATTTCGGAAACCGAAACGGGGGAGGTGTGGCGGAAATATGTTTTTTTGAATATATCGAAAACGTCCGGAACCTTTAATTCTCTTTGTTCTTTGTCTGAAATACGTTTGCAGATATAGCTCAGGTTTTCTCTCATCTCCGAAGGCAATACGTAACCGTAATTCTGTTCAAGCAGATATCCGATTCCGCCTTTTCCGCTCTGAGAATTTACGCGGATAACATCCGCATCGTATGTTCTGTTGATATCCTTCGGGTCAATAGGAATATATGGAACGTTCCACTCGCGAATATTGTTTTCCGCCCTGTATTTCATGCTTTTTGCAATCGCATCCTGATGGCTTCCCGAAAATGCCGCAAACACGAGCGCTCCGGCATACGGCGCGCGTTCGTAAACGTGCATTCCGGTACATTTCTCATATTCATCAATGAGATAAGGCATATCCGAAAAATCAAGATGCGGGTCTGTGCCATGAACGTACATATTCATGGCAAGCGTTATAATATCAACGTTCCCCGTTCTTTCGCCGTTGCCGAAAAGCGTTCCTTCAACACGTTCGGCGCCCGCAAGAAGAGCAAGCTCGGTATCTGCAACTCCCGTTCCTCTGTCGTTATGGGGATGAAGTGACAGCGTAACGCAGTCTCTGTATTTAAGATTATCGCTTATATACTCAACCTGACTTGCGTATATATGCGGCAGACTCATTTCAACGGTTACCGGCAAATTGATTATAACATTGTTGGTTTCGGACGGCTCAAGTACGTCAAGCACAGCGTTGCAGACTTCAAGAGCATATTCGGGTTCCGTTCCCGTAAAGCTTTCCGGAGAATACTCAAACCTGAAATTACCGTCATATTCTTTCGACAGCTTCTTTACAAGTTTAGCTCCTTCAATCGCTATCTGCTTTATTTCTTCCCTGGATTTTTTAAAAACCTGCTCTCTCTGAGCCGCACTTACGGAATTGTAAAAATGAATAATCGCTCTCGGAGCTCCTTTGCAGGCCTCAAACGTTTTTCTTATTATATGCTCCCTGCATTGAGTAAGAACCTGTACGGAAACGTCGTCGGGAATCATTCCGTTGTCAATAAGCGTACGCAGAAATTCATATTCCGTGTCGCTTGCGGCAGGAAAACCTACTTCAATCTCTTTGAATCCGACTTTCAGAAGAACATTGTAAAACTCTATTTTCTGTGAAAGATTCATCGGAACAACAAGACTCTGATTTCCGTCGCGCATATCCACGCTGCACCAGATCGGAGCCTTCTCGATTTTTTCTTTGCGCACCCACCGGTCGTGTTCTCCCGGGGCGGGGTAGTATCCTGTTTTGTACTTGCTTGCATCCATTCTGTTTTTCTCCTTGTAATTTGCTGTGCTTCGGGAGAAAATAAAAAAAGTCCCAAAGCCATTGAAATAAGCTTTGAGACGGGTGAAATTTACACTCGCGGTACCACTCAAATTGCGGTCATAAAACCGCCTCTCTTTGGGATCTTACAATCCCTATGCGTTAACGCAGCATTCACGGGATACGCCTACTGATATGTTTAATACGTTCGGATATCCGGCTCGGAAGTGAGAGGTCATTGGAATAATATCATACCGGTTCACAGCGTCCACCGGCTCTCTGAAATGATACGGTTCCGACCGTCTTCGTCATAGCCTTTAAACTTATTATTGTAATATGAATTATAGCACATCCGACTGTTTTTGTCAAGCGTGTCGATAAATATTTTTCATTGTATCCGATTAATAGCGGTAACATGTGTTTTTTTGTTGTAAAGCCTATTTTTGCTTGACAAATCCGCATTAATATGATATATTTGTCATAATTAATTAAAGATAAGAGAATAATAATGAAAGCAGTTATTTTTGATATGGACGGTGTTCTTGTCGATTCGGAACCCGTTATTATAGAAGCATCCCTTCGCGTTCTCAGAAAGTACGGAGTCGAGGCAAAAGAATCCGATTTCAAGGAATTTACCGGAATGGGTGACGATATCTTTATTGGCGGTGTCGCCCGTAAATATGGTCTTGAATATGATCCGACAATGAAATTGCAGGCATACGAAATATATCTTGATATTATCGATACACATATAAAAAAGTTCCCCGGGGCGCTTCCTCTTATAAACTATTTGAAAGAAAAGGGCATTGTTCTTGCCGTTGCGTCCGCTTCCGATCTTATTAAGGTCAAGGCAAACCTTAAAGCATTGGGCGCATCGGAAAACGATTTCAAAGCAATTATTACCGGCAGCGATGTGCAGAGAAAAAAGCCGTTCCCCGATATCTACCTTAAAGCGTCCGAGGCGATATATGTCAATTCATCCGACTGTATTGTTGTTGAAGATGCGGTTTCGGGTACAATTGCAGGTGTTGCCGCAGGAATGAAAGTAGCGGCGGTAACAACTTCTTTTCCGCCTCAGCCTCTTTATGATGCAGGCGCAAGCTGGGTTTTTGACGATATCTATTCTGTTTCGGAGATAATTTGACATGGAAAAAGCCAACGGTTCCGCCGCAAAATTCACCGGTCGTCAGAAACTGATCGCAATCCTTTGCTTCGGAGCATATCTTTCAGCGTATCTCATGCGTGTCAATATATCTATTGCGCTTCCTGAAATAGCAAAATATCTCGGATACACGGATATTTCCGCCATTGGCTATATCCCCGGCGCATTTTTCTGGACGTATGCTCTCGGACAGCTTATTTCGGGCTGGCTCGGAGACAGAATATCGCCTAAATATATGATAGCCGTAGGGCTTTTCTGCTCCGCTGTTATCAATCTTGCTTTCTCGTTTGCTTCATCTTTAACCGCGATGATTATTCTGTGGGCAATAAACGGAGCTTTTCAGTCAATGCTTTGGGCTCCCATCATGAAAACGATCGTGATCAATTTTGAAGGAACCCGACTCGGTAAAATGACGTTTCTTATGTCAATGACTCTTGTTGTCGGATACTCGCTCTCATGGAGTGCCTCCACAATCATTAAAACGTTCCTCGACTGGCGTTTTGTTTTTTCTGTTCCCGCTGTAATCGGCGGTCTCTTTGCCGTTGTCTGGACGGTTCTTTACAAAAAAGAGGAATCTGTCCCCGCATTCGCCCAAAATACCGTTTCGTCAAAATTCAGCTCACTTTTCCGTATGAAATATTTCCCCGCCACTGTCGTTCTTATGCTCGCAGTAGGCCTTTTGCACGGAATAATCAAAGAAAGCATAAATACCTGGCTTCCGACGATGATGGACTCCTTCGGATCATTCTCTCTTTCGTCAACGCTCGGCGTTCTCGTTATCGTTCCTGTAATCAATTTTATCGGTATAGTCTTTATGAGAATGATAATGGCAAAAGGCAAATCAAACAGTTTCTATACCGTTTCGGTTCTTCTTATCATTTCTTTTGCCGTTGCTCTGCTTTCCGTTTTTATTTCTTTAAACACCGTCGCGCTTGTTGTAATGACAATTGCGCTGAGCGGACTGACTTTTGCGTCAAATCCCGTCCTTACGGCATTTTTCCCTATAGAGTTTTCAAAATGGAACTGCGTTTCCACCGTCGCGGGTACAGTTGACTGCATGATCTATTTCGGAGCTGCTTTGTCAAGCCCTCTTACCGGTTTTCTTGCCGACGGCAGCGACTGGTCGAAGGTAACGCTTATGTGGTCGGCAGTGCTTCTGGTTGCGGTTGTCGCATCCGTTTTGTTAAAAAATGATTCCGCTGCTTTTTTCAAAACGAATACTAAATCATAATATATTTCAAATATCTTTACGGAGGCTTTTATGTTCTGCAAATGCGGAAAACTTATGACCTAAACAGATTTCGGGTATGAATTTATATGCGGACTAAAAAAGTACCGTGGAGTAAACGACATCACTCATGACGAATCTTATAAATCCTCA
>CAMZEM010000070.1 GCA_947305805.1 uncultured Clostridia bacterium
GGATGTTACAGAGGTATTCGCCACAGAAAGAACCTTCCCGTACGCGGTCAGCGCACGAAAACAAACGCAAGAACTCGTAAAGGTCCGTCCAAGACCGTAGCGAACAAGAAGAAATAAGTTCGGAGGGAAATAAAAATGGCTAAAGCCGCAGCTAACAAAAAAACAACGATTAAAAGACGCAGAGACAGAAAAAATATAGCCAAGGGCGCCGTTCATATTCTTTCCAGCTTCAATAACACAATCGTTACCATCACCGACGTTAACGGAAACGCTGTTTCATGGGCTTCCGCAGGCGGACTCGGATTCAGAGGCTCCAAAAAGAGCACTGCATTCGCAGCTCAGACCGCTGCAGAAACCGCAGCAAGAGCATCGATGGAACACGGTATGAAGTCTGTTGAAGTATATGTAAAAGGTCCCGGCCCCGGACGTGAAGCTGCTATCAGAGCACTTCAGACAGCCGGTATGGAAGTTACCCTGATTAAAGACGTTACACCCATTCCGCACAACGGCTGCCGTCCCCCGAAGCGTCGCCGTGTATAATAGGAGGAAATTAACAGATGGCAAGATACACAGGTCCTGTCTGCCGTATGTGCAGACGTGAAAAGGAAAAACTTTTCCTTAAAGGTGAAAAATGCTACTCGGATAAATGCCCGATGACCAAAGGCGCAAAAGTTCCCGGTCAGCACGGTGCAAGCCGCAAGAAAGCAACCGGTTACGGCATCCAGTTCCGTGAAAAACAGAAAGTCAGAAGATACTACGGCATTCTTGAAAAGCAGTTCTCGCTTTACTTTGATATGGCAACCAAAAAAGAAGGCGTTACCGGTGACAACCTGCTTCGTATTTGCGAATCCAGACTTGACAACGTAATATACCGTCTCGGTTTTGCTATGTCCAGAGCAGAAGCTAAACAGCTCGTTACTCACGGTCATTTCCTCGTAAACGGCAAGAAAGTTGACATTCCGTCTTACCTCCTTGAAGTTGGCGACGTAATCGACATCAAAGAAGACAGCAAGAATTCTCCCAAGATCAAAGCAGTTCTCGCTGCAAACGATCAGAAACCGCTTCCCGGCTGGCTCGACCTCGATAAAAATACCTACACCGGTAGGATAGCGGATCTTCCCGATCCCGCCGGAATTGATCTTCCCATAGAAGTTCATCTTATCGTTGAGTTGTACTCCAAATAATAGTTTCTGAATATAATCAAACCGCTTCGTTGTTCATCCGGATAATGACGGGAAGTTATTGCTTGATAACAGCGAACGTACTAACAAGAAAGGGTGCGTTATATGATAGAAATCCAAAAACCCACGATCGATGTAGTTGAAGTTTCCGAAGACGGTAAATACGGCAAATTCGTCGTAGAACCGCTTGAAAGAGGATACGGCATTACGCTCGGCAACTCGCTTCGCAGAATGCTTCTTTCGTCCCTTCAGGGCGCAGCGGTCACTTCGATAAAGATCGACGGGGTACAGCACGAATTTTCGACGATACCCGGCGTAAAAGAAGATGTTGCAGAGATAGTTCTTAATATGAAAGGTCTCATTGCAAGACTTCACGGATCGTCTTCCAAATTTGCATATATTGAAGCGCAGGACGAAGGCGAAGTAACCGCGAAAGACATAAAAGCGGACAGCGATATTGAAATTCTCAATCCCGATATGCATATCGCAACTCTCTCAAAAGATGCGAAACTGTATATGGAGATAACAATCGGAACAGATAAAGGATATATCCCTTCCGAAAGAAACAAACCCGCCAACGCTCCCATAGGTCTTATCGCAATGGATTCTTCCCATTCACCTGTTACAAAAGTCAATTACAGCGTTCAGAATACCCGTGTCGGAAATATAACCGACTACGACAAGCTTGAGCTTGAAGTAACAACAAACGGCACCATCTCGGCAAGAACCGCCGTTTCCATGTCCGCAAAGATACTCAGCGATCATCTTACGCTGTTTATCGATCTTGCAGAACCTCAGGAAATGGCAGAAGATGTCTGGAAGGGTGACGAGATTGAAAGCAAGGAAAAGATACTCAGCATGACTATCGAAGAGCTTGATCTTTCAGTCCGTTCTTTCAACTGCCTCAAGAGAGCAGGCATCAATACGGTTGACGATCTTATCAACAAGTCTCCGGAAGAAATGATGCGTGTTCGTAACCTGGGTAAGAAATCGCTCGAAGAAGTAATTGTTAAACTTGAATCATACGGATTGCAATTTGCAATAGACAAAGAATAAGGAAGGAGGCTGCTGCCAAATGGGAACCCGTAAACTCGGCAGATCAACCGATCACAGAATTTCCATGCTTCGCGGAATGGTTACATATCTTCTCGAAAACGGACAGATCGAAACCACTGCAACAAGAGCTAAGGAAGTTCGCTGCATTGCGGATAAAATGATAACTTTAGGTAAACAGAATACATTACATGCTAAAAGACAGGCGCTCAGCTATATAACCAAGGAGGACGTCGTAAAGAAGCTTTTTGACGATATTGCTCCGAAATATGCTGACCGTAAGGGCGGTTATACCCGTAGTATCAAAACAGGCCCCCGTCGCGGTGACGCTGCAGAAATGGCTATCATCCAGCTTATCTGAACCTGAAAATCATATAATAAAAAAAACGAAGGAAAAAGGTGTTCCTTCGTTTTTTTGTCGTGTAAAAATATGCGTA
This sequence comes from uncultured Clostridia bacterium, assembly GCA_947305805.1. Taxonomy (GTDB): domain Bacteria; phylum Bacillota; class Clostridia; order Oscillospirales; family UBA644; genus HGM12619. Next base: position 2,672 of record CAMZEM010000070.1, read on the forward strand.
ATAAAGACACTAAAAGTTAAAAAATAGCCATTGATTTTTACAAATCAATATAGTATAATTATAAAATAAGAAGTATTGTGCTTTAGCAAAATAAAGTGGAAAAATAACCGCATTCAGCGGATTTATCTCTGTATATTTATTAAAAAAGGAAAGATAATATGAAGAAATTACTGTTGGGTAACGAGGCCGTTGCGCGCGGACTTTACGAATACGGATGCCGTGTCGTTTCGTCGTATCCCGGAACGCCTTCAACCGAAATTACGGAATTTGCAGCAACCTATCCCGAAATATATGCAGAATGGGCACCGAACGAAAAAGTAGCCGTTGAAACCGCGATTGGAGCGTCTTTCGGAGGAGCAAGAGCGTTTTCCGCAATGAAGCATGTTGGGCTGAACGTTGCCGCAGACCCTGTTTTTACCGCTTCATATACAGGCGTAAACGCAGGACTTGTCATCGCCGTTGCGGACGACCCCGGCATGCACTCTTCACAAAACGAACAGGATTCGAGAAATCATGCAATTTCATCAAAAATACCTATGCTCGAACCCGCAGATTCAACGGAATGCCTTGATTTTGTAGGCATTGCATACGAAATTTCCGAAAAATTCGATACCCCTGTTTTTCTCCGTCTTTCCACAAGAATAGCTCATTCTCAGAGCCTTGTTGAAACAGGGGAGAGAAGAGACATACCCCTCAAACCGGTAGATAAAAATCCCCGCAAGTATGTTATGACACCCGCAAACGCCATTCCCAAGCACGTAACCGTTGAAAAACGTACCGAAGCGCTTCGGGAGTGGGCGGAAAACTGCGAGGTAAATACCGTTGAGGAAAACACAGCCGATATCGGCATAATCGCTTCAGGCACGTGCTATCAGTACGCAAAGGAAGCGCTCGCAAAAAAAGCGTCATACCTTAAACTAGGCATGGTAAACCCTCTTCCCGTAAAACTTATAGAGAACTTCTGCAAAAACCATAAAAAAGTATACGTTGTTGAAGAACTTGATCCCATTATAGAAAACTACTGCAAATCACTCGGACTTCAGGTTGCGGGCAAAGAGCTTTTCCCGCTTTGCGGAGAGATTTCCGCTTCAATGGTAAAAGAAAAAATACTCGGCGAAACCGTAGAAAAAGGTGTTTCTCTTCCGGATTTGCCGGTCCGTCCTCCCGTAATGTGCTCCGGTTGCCCTCACAGAGGAATGTTTTACGTTCTCAAAAAGCTCGGCGTATTTGTAAACGGCGATATCGGCTGTTATACCCTCGGAGCTGCCGCTCCTCTTAACGCAATCGATACAACCGTCTGCATGGGCTTTTCCGTTTCCGGACTTCACGGCTTCCTGAAAGCAAACGGCGAAACTGAAAAATCCGTAGCGGTTATCGGAGACTCAACGTTCGTTCATTCGGGCATTACGGGCCTTATAAATATGGCATACAACCGTTCGTGCGGCACCGTAATCGTTCTTGACAACTCAATTACGGGCATGACGGGACATCAGCAAAACCCCGCAACAGGTATTACACTTAAGGGCGATATGACTACTGCGGTGGACCTTGAAGCTCTCTGTAAAGCTGTTGGCATTAACAGAGTATGCGTTGTCGATCCGCAGGAGATAGACGTAGTTGAAAAGGCGGTCAGAGAAGAGCTCGAAGCAGATGAACCGAGCGTTATTATAGCAAGAAGACCTTGCGTAATGATAAAGAAAGCGGTTATCAATCCGCCTTACAGAATAGATCCCGAAAAATGCAAAAAATGCAAAATGTGCATGAAAATCGGCTGTCCGAGTCTTTCGGTCAACCCCGAAAACGGAACCGTAAGAGTGGACTCAACACTTTGCGTCGGCTGCGGACTTTGCAAAAAACTCTGTAAATTCGGCGCAATTTCAGAAAACTGATATGAAACGTTTATTTCTCGTTTTTGTATTCGCTGTCTGTTTTCTTCTGATTGCCTGCTCGACGGAGAAGGAAACGGTTCCCGATTACGTTTACATATCCGAAATCGATATGGAAAACGTAAGAGAAGTATATCCCGATCTTTCGGATGTCCCCGCCGTTTATATTGAAATAGACAGAGATTTATTTGCAGTTAACAGAGAAAACTACGTAAACGCAACAGTCACCGTTCCCGACAGCGGAGTTATCGAAGCGGATGCCGCAATAAAGGGCAGGGGCAACGCCTCGTGGGGTCTCCCTCAAAGACCGTATAACATAAAATTCAATTCCAAAACGGACCTTTTCGGTATGGGAGCAGCAAAAAAATGGGTTCTGATAACTCTTTTTTACGATAAAACGCTTCTGAGAAACTATCTTACATTAAATCTTGCAAAAACGGTTTCCGAAGGTCCCGAAATGGACTGCAGATTTGTTGAGGTTGTTATAAACGGCGAATATAACGGGCTTTATTTGCTCACCGAGAAAATAGAGGACGATGACGAGCGCGTTGATATAAAGAAAAAAAACGGCGATGTCATTTTTGAGATTGAACAGCCGTACAGACACAACAACCAATGCGCTGACTGTATTTTTCTTCGAAGCGGTGCGCATCTCACCTTTAAAGACCCCGAACCCGAAGATCTTACCGGGAGCGAATTTGCGTCGCTTTACTCAAAGCTTCAGACGCTTATGACTTCGGCTGACAGCGCAATCCGCTCGGGCAGTTATGATGAGTATTCCCGGTATATCGATGTTGATTCTTTCGTCAGCTGGTATATCGTAAACGAATTTGTAAAGAATTTCGATTCTCAGTTTGTCACAAGCTGCTACTGCTATGTTAAGGACGGCAAACTTTATATGGGTCCCTGCTGGGATTACGATACGTGCTACGGCAATCAGGACGTCGCAACGTGTCTTGACCCGAAGGGCTACCATGTGAGGAACTCCCCGTGGTTCAGCTATCTGATGAGAGACAGTGAGTTCTTTTCTCTTGTTTGCGCACGCTGGCGGCAGCTTGTTTCCGAAGGAGTTTTTGATAAAATGCTTTCGGATATAGATATTCAGACAGAATATCTTTCCGTCGCTTCCGCAAACCAGTTTGACCGCTGGAAAGACTCGCTCAAAAACACGGATCTTCGCGGTAAAAGATCGCTTTTTACATACAAAGAAGAGCTTGATTATCTTAAAAACTGGATAACCGAGCGAGTAAAATGGCTCAATACAAAATGGATTGCCGAATAAACGAAATTTTCAAACCTTTTTTATATTTTCCGTCCTGCGGTTAACACCGTCAGGTCAAAGAAAGCAGGGTAATAACCATGAAAACCACCAATATCATGATCGTAGGCGTAGGCGGACAGGGTACGCTGCTCGCAAGCAGACTTCTCGGCCATATCTTTCCGCAGATGGGTTATGACGTTAAGATTTCCGAAGTTCACGGAATGTCGCAGCGCGGCGGGTCGGTCGTTACGTTCGTCCGTTACGGAAGCGAGGTTTCCTCTCCGATAATCGAAAAAGGGGAGGCGGATTACATAATCGCTTTTGAACAGCTCGAAGCCGCCCGATGGCTTGCGTATCTGAAAAAAGACGGAAAGCTTATTTCAAGCTCACAGAAAATCGACCCCATGCCCGTAATAACCGGCATGACCGAATATCCCGAATCACTCGAAGAAAAAATAGCGCAGGCAGGAGTTGACGAGATTTGTATCGACGTCCTTTCTCTTGCAAACAAAGCGGGAAGCTCAAAGGCGGTAAACGTTGTTTTGCTCGGCGTTTTTGCAAAGCTTACGGGCATTTCTCCCGACCTTTTCAAAGAAGCAATTGACGTTCTTGTAAAAGAAAAATTCAGGCAGTTAAACAAAGTTGCATTCGATCTCGGATATTCTGCGGTTTTGCAATAACAGGAGAATAATATGTATTACAATAAAAAAATCGAAACAATGGAGCGCGGGGAGCTTAAAAAGCTTCAGGCTGAACGGCTTAAAAAGACCGTTGAACGCGTATACAACAACGTCCCTCTTTACAGGGAAAGATTTGACGAATACGGAATAAAACCGGAACACATAAAAACGGTTGACGATTTAAAAAATCTCCCGTTTACCTATAAAACCGATCTTCGCGATACGTATCCTTACGGACTTTTCGCAGCGCCGATGGATGAAGTTGTCCGTATTCACGCCTCGTCGGGAACAACGGGCAAGCAGACGGTTGTAGGATATACAAAAAACGATATAGATGTCTGGGCGGAATGCGTTGCCCGCAGTATGGTCTCCGTAGGCGGCACGGATAAAGACATAGTTCACGTTTCATACGGCTACGGCCTCTTCACCGGCGGACTCGGAATTCACGACGGCGCAACAAAGCTTGGCGCGGCTGTCGTTCCCGTTTCTACCGGCAATACGGCGCGTCAGATTAATATTTTTAAAGATTTCGGCTCCACAATTCTTTGCTGCACTCCGTCTTACGCAATGTATCTTGCGGAGGCGGTTAAAGAGAGCGGAACATCTCCCGAGGAACTTAAACTTCGCATCGGCATCTTCGGCGCGGAACCCTGGACCGAGGAAATGCGTCAGGAAATAGAAAAAGGTCTCGGAATAAAAGCATACGATATTTACGGACTTTCCGAAGTCTGCGGCCCGGGCGTTGCCTGCAACTGCTATATGCAAAACGGACTTCACGTTCAGGAAGACCACTTTATTCCGGAAATAATAGATCCCGATACGGGCGAAGTTCTGCCCGAGGGCGAGTCTGGCGAGCTTGTTTTTACCTGCATAACAAAAGAAGCTCTTCCGCTTATCAGATACAGAACACGCGATATTTCATCGCTTATTTACGGTAAATGCGAATGCGGAAGAACTACCGTAAGAATGACAAAACCGTGCGGAAGAACGGACGATATGCTCATTATCCGCGGCGTAAACGTCTTCCCGTCTCAGGTCGAATCCGTCCTTCTCAATATCGAAGGCGTATCTCCCCATTATCATATTACGGTTGACCGAGTAAACAACCTCGATACTATGGAGGTTGCCGTTGAAATGTCGCCGTCGCTCTTCTCAGACTCGGTTAAAGTGATACAGGAGAAGGAAAAAGTAATCAAACAGGCGCTTCTCAGCACGCTCAATATTTCAGTTTCCGTAAAACTTGTCGGTCCCAAAACGATCAGCCGTTCCGAAGGCAAGGCAAGCAGAGTAACAGATATGAGAAAGAATAAATAGAAACCGTAAGTATAAGAAAGGAAAAATGGTATGGAAATTTATCAGGTATCCGTTTTTGTTGAAAACAAATCCGGCAAACTTGCAGATATTACGGACGTTCTGTCGGAAAACGGCATAAACATCCGTGCGCTTTGCATTGCAGATACCGCGGATTTCGGTATTCTCCGTCTTATCGTGGAAGATCCGCATAAAACCGAAAAAATACTTATGGATAACGGCTTTACCGTTACTCTTACAAAGGTTATCGGAGCAAGAATTTCCGATACTCCCGGCGGACTTTCAACGGTCCTTCGCATTCTCAGCGATGCGGGCATAGGCATAGAGTATCTTTATGCGTTCATTGAAAAGACCGCAGACCGCGCGAGCGTAATTCTCCGTGTTGATGACGACGTTAAAGCCGAAACAGTCCTTCTCGACAAGGGCGTGGAACTGATTGACGGAGATGCATTCCATGAGTAAAAAGCTTTCTCCCTCAATAACAAAAAAAACAGCAGAAAAAAAGCCCCGTAATCCGAAGAAAACGGGGAAAACTATCGTTATATGCTGCGTAGCTGTTATTGTTCTTGCCGTTGCGGTATGGGCGATTATAGGCGCAGTTACGGCAAAAAACATAATAGACCCTCCGCGCAGGGAACTCGTGTATTTCGACGGCCCGAACGAGCTTGACATGGTTTACGATTTTTTCGAAATAAAGGATTTTCACGGTTCCGACAATATAGTCGGTTGGTATATCCCTTCGCAGGATTCTTACGGAGAGTATGTTGAAAGCAATAAAACAGTCATAATGTCCCACAACTATCAGAGCAACAGGGAAATGACGGAGCTTGACGGACTTTATTTAATCGCAGATCTCGTTCACTCGGGATATAATGTTATAACGTTCGACTATACGGGTTCGGGTAATTCAAGAGGAAGCAACTATACTTTCGGCGCGCAGGAAACCGACGAGCTCCTTGTGCAGCCGTTCCCCGATCAACCGGTCCACGGCACGGGGCAAC
>CAMZEM010000071.1 GCA_947305805.1 uncultured Clostridia bacterium
AACGATATCGAATACAAGCTAGGCGAGATATCGTTTAAATACAATATGGAAATCGACAGTGAAAAGGCGGCTTGCGTACGTGAATATCTCGGAGTTATAGCGGGCATTAAAAACCGTGTTGAGCGCGAGGTATATATAGATAAAATAGCGCGCGAAACGGGTCTGACGAAAGAAAACCTTACCGCAGAGCTCGATACTCTCATACGCCGTAAAGCGGCGGAAGAGAAAAAGAACGAGGAAAAGAAGGTCTATACGGCGCTTTCGGGCACTGTGTCAGGCGGTCTTTCAAGAAAAAACATATCCGTTTCAAGAGCGGAGGGCGACGTTATATCTCTTATCCTTAATTTTCCGCAAAAGCTTGACGAGATAGAAAAACTTATCTCACCCGATGACTTTCTTACCGATTTCAACCGCCGCGTTTATACGGTCTTATGCGAAAAACTCAGAGAAAATCCGTCGTCTCAACCGCACCTGATGCTTTCGTCACTGTTTGAACCCGACGAAGTAGGCGTTTTAATGGGATATATTACGGAAGTCGGAGCGTTCAGCGTTGACGGAGAGGAAGTTATGGCGGTAGCGGAACGTCTTAAAGCAGAAAAAAAGAAAAAAGAATCCGCCGGATCGATATCCGACGCAGGTTTTCAGCAATATCTCGAAGATTTGAAAAAGAAAGGGAAATAAAATGGAAAACAACACCAACGAAAGCAATCCCGGCAATGCAGCAGACAAAAAGGCGATAATACGCGAACTGCTCGAACAGGGTAAGGAGAAGGGCTCGCTTCTGCGCAGCGATATTGTGGAAGAGCTTGAAAAACGCGAATTTACAGCCGATCAGATAAACGTGATTATCGATGAATTCCGCAATTCAGGCGTGGAAATAGAGGAGCCGTTTTCCATCGATGATTTAAACGATTTAAAAAGCATTGAAGAAGAGGCAAATTCTCTTCCGATAGACCCCGAGGATATGGAAGTTCTGCTTCAGTCTGAAGGCATTACCATTGACGACCCCGTAAAGATATATCTTCACGAAATAGGCCGCGTTGCGCTTCTCACTCCCGAGGAAGAAGCCGAGCTGGCGCAAAGAATATCCGACGGCGACGCAAGCGCGAAAAAACGCCTTAACGAAGCAAACCTTCGTCTCGTTGTATCGATAGCAAAAAGATACGTCGGCCGCGGACTTCTCTTTCTTGACCTTATTCAGGAAGGCAATCTCGGTCTTATAAAAGCGGTTGACAAATTCGATGCAAACAAGGGCTACAAATTCTCAACATACGCCACGTGGTGGATTCGCCAGGCGATAACGAGAGCCATTGCCGACCAGGCAAGAACGATACGCATTCCCGTTCACATGGTTGAAACGATAGGCAGACTCACAAAAGCCGAACGCGCTCTCGTTCAGGAACTCGGCCGTCAGCCAAATGCGGAAGAACTTGCAAAAGAGCTTAATATGAATATCGACAAAGTCCGTGAAATAATGAAAGTTGCTCAGGAGCCCGTATCTCTCGAATCACCCGTCGGTGAAGAGGAGGACAGCCATCTCGGAGATTTCGTTGAAGATAAAGACATTCCGTCGCCAAGCGACGTTGCGTCTCAAACTATGCTCAAAGAAGAGCTCAACGAAGTTCTCAAAACACTCAGCGACAGAGAAGCGCGTGTTTTAAGTCTCAGATTCGGACTTGAAGACGGCAGAACGAGAACTCTTGAAGAAGTAGGCAAGGAATTTAACGTAACGCGTGAACGTATAAGACAGATTGAGGCAAAGGCGCTCAGAAAACTCCGCCATCCGTCAAGAAGCAAACGGCTGAAAGATTTTCTCGATTAAACATTATGCGCTTTAGCGTGAGGATTCTTATATGACGCTTGATAAAACAACCGTGAAAATCGGTCTTGAACGTCCTTTAAAGATTATGCACGTCACCGATACGCATATCGCACTTGCCGACGAACGAGACGACGAGCAAAAACGCGCTCTTGCAAACCGTCTCGGCAATCCGAACAAAGAAAAATATCTCAAAGAGCATATTTCCTACGCGCATGAAAACTGCGATCTGCTTGTCCATACGGGAGATTTGTTTGATTTTGTATCTAAGCCGAATGTCGAAAAAGCGCGGGAGATACTCAAAGACGAAAAAATCTTCTTTATTGCGGGAAATCACGAATACTCGCAGTATGTCGGCGAAGCGTGGGAGGACAATGCCTACCGCATGAACAGCTATATGCAGATGGGTTACGGACTCGGCGTTCCCATGTTCTGGAATACGCGCGAAGTCGGCGGCGTTAACATAATAGGTATAGACAACGCCTATTATCAGTTTGAAGACTGGCATCTGTGGCGTCTTAAACGCGAGGCGGAAAAGGGCATGCCGATGGTCCTTGCCTTCCACTGTCCGCTTTTTGAAGAGAGCCTTTACGCCGAGCATATGCGCAGAATGCCCGGTTCGTGCACATATCTTGTGGGCTGCGACGAGGAACATCTTCTTCCCTACAACGAATTTCGCGCGGTTCAGCAAAGGCCTACCGATGCTACGCTGCGGGTAATTGAGTATATTAAAAACGAACCGCTCATACGGGTAATTTTAGCGGGACATCTGCATTTCGGATTTGTGAGCAACCTCACCGATTCGCTCGTTCAGATTGTAACCGGCGGCGGATATGAAGGATACGCAAGGGAAGTAACGATTTCTTAGCGGCCGCCTGAAAACGAAACAAAAAACCGAAAGGAAAAAACATGAAATCTTTAAAAGATAAAAAAGGGTTCATATGCGATATGGATGGTGTGATATATCACGGCAACAAACTTCTTGACGGAGTTAAGGAATTTGTTGACTGGCTTACGGAAAACGGAAAGAGCTATCTGTTTTTAACAAACAGCTCGGAACGCTCTCCGCGAGAGCTTTCACAAAAACTGGAGCGCCTCGGACTTTCCGTTGCCGAAGACCATTTTTACACCTCCGCAATGGCAACCGCTTCATTTTTACGTTCGCAAAACCCGAACGGAAGCGCATACGTAATAGGTGAGGCAGGGCTTATAAACGCTATTTACGGCGCGGGATTTTCTATGAACGACGTTGATCCCGATTACGTGGTTGTAGGCGAAACTTCTTCATACAGCTACAATAAAATAGAAAAGGCAATCCGCCTCGTTCTAAAGGGCGCAAAGCTTATCGGCACAAACCCTGACGTTACCGGACCTACGGAAAAAGGCATTGCTCCCGCAACAAAGGCGCTGATAGCTCCCATTGAGCTTGCCACCGAAAAACACGCGTATTTTATCGGAAAACCCAATCCGCTTATGATGCGCCACGCAATAAAACATCTCGGCGTTTTAAGAGAAGACGCGGCAATAATAGGGGACAGAATGGATACCGATATCATTGCGGGTATCGAATCGGAAATAGACACGATTCTCGTTTTATCGGGTATTTCAACGAGAGAAAGCGTTGAGGATTTCCCCTTCAGACCCGACTATATTTTCAACAACGTCGGAGATATAGTAAAACAGTAACCAACGATAAAAATAACAGCGAACTTTTACGGTTCGCTGTTGTTTTTTTATTCATCAAGCGTTTCAAATATCTCTTTCCAGACGTTTTCGTCCTGTTCGGTGATTTTGTCCCAGTCAAAAGAATTTTTGAATTCTTCCCTCTGTTCCGGAGTGGCTAGTTTATTCTCTTTGAAGCGCTTTCGCAGTTCGTTTTCGCATTCTTTAAGCGCGAGGACGGCGCTGTGAGTATAATTGGGGTTGTGCCCCTTTCCGTTAACGAGCAGAAACTTTATATTGTCTTTGCCTTCAAGAGCTTTTTTAAGAACGTCAAAATGATTTTTCTTTTTTACGAGAGGATCGTCTGCGGAATAAACGAGCAGAACTTTTGCTGCCGTATCAGATAAAGCGTTAACGGCGCCTGAAGAATAGTATTTCGGATTTGCCTGTTTTTCAAGTTCGTAAAGCGGTTTTCTGAAAAACATGAGCGGTCCGCCCAAAAGCTGAGATATCGCATTTTTTGCGGAAACAAAGCCCGAAATAACCACGATATGCGAAATATCTTTATGGTAGGCGCAGATATTTGCGCACGAAAAACCGCCCCAGCTGTGACCGATTACGGAAATATCGAAATCTTTATATTCGCTTTCCGCGCGTATTGCTGAAATACAGCTGTCAAGGTCCGCAAGAGACTGCAAAAGCCCGTTTGAGCTTTCCCCTTCCGATTCCCTGCATCCCGTGTGGTCATAGGAATAAACAAGAAAACCGTGTCTGCAAAGCAATTCGATTTCCTTCATATAAGCTCTGTGTCCCGCCCCGAGACCGTGATCGAATATTACGATTCTTCCGTCAATCGGGTTTTCATAGCTGTAAAAATACCCTTTCAGCCTGTTTTGCTGCGGGGATGTAAAATCGAAGCTTTCTTTTTTAAGACCGTCGAAATCCTCCGCGGAATAATAAAACAGATATTCCTCGTCGTCGTAGCGGCGAAAAAGCGACGATTTATATGCGTTAATTATTTTATCCTTTATCATTGTTCGTCTTTCTTAAATTCAATTATTTTCTGAGCTCTGCTTACAACAACAGAGTTTATTCCGTGTTTGCCGTCAACGTCTTTCGGCGAGACGGTTTTTTTGCCGTTTATTTCAATAATAACGTCGTTTTCTCTTACGCCGAGCAGATAAAAAGGCGAGTTTTGAGATATTGCCTTAACGAATGCGCCTTCAAAACCGGAAAGCCCCGCCATGGAGCGGACCGATTCGTCGGGCAGAATCAATACCATCCCGTCTGTTTCCGTCAAAGCCGTTTCCGCGCCGGTTTTTACTGCCGTTTCTGGCTTCGGTTTGTCGCTTCTGCCGAATTTCATTTCAACAGGCTCAAAGAATATTTCTTTCGGCAGCATTTCGAGAGCGTTTATATCGTTCGCGTCGCATACGTAGTTTTTATTGTCGCCGAAAAGCTCATCGGATAATATATCGTCAGACGCTCCGACAAAAAGATTGTTTGCGGCCTTTGTGGTGAACCCTTTATTCTGCGCGTAAACGCTCAGAGGATTTTTATACACCACAATGTTGTTTTCGATAACGTCATCGTTTTTTTCAAACGTGCAGTGAATATCGAGGGGAGCGTTTAAAACAAAATTGTTTCTTACCGTTCTCAAAAACCCTTCGCGAAGCTTTATTCCAACTCCGACGCAGTAGTTTTTTTCAATCATATAGTTCGACGAGCCGTCGTCGAGATCAATTCCGAAACCCCTGTTTCCGCAAAACATATTATGATAAATAACGGTTGTTTCAACGGCGTCAAGCGTTGCAAACGGCCGTTTTTCCGCGCCGTTTTTCCCGCCCCCGTCAACTCCGCCGAGCGACCAGAATCTGTCTCTTCCCCAGCTGTTGAAAGGGCCGTGGTCGCCGGTTTCAAGCACCGTGTCAAAAACGAGGTTGTTTTGTATTCTGTGTCCGCCGAACGAACCGTCGCATATGTTTATGCCCGCACGGGGGACTTTGTGAATCGTGCATCCGTCAACCGTAACGCGCGAACATACGCTTACCGTTACGGGCGAGGACTGTTTTTCGTAAATGCCGAGATTGTAAAAATAGCAGTCTTTTATTAATACGTCTTTCGGATAAAGGTCGCTTTTAGGACCCTTTTCAAAATCGGAAATAACAGTTTTATGATTTCCCCATTCTGAAAGATCGCGAACGCATTCCTGATTACCGAATACGCATACGCCCGATGCGCCGCAGTCCGAAAAATCGCAGTTTACAACGGAAATATCCGAGTTTTTGCCGTCAACAAAAACGCAGTTGCCGCCGACCCCGCTGAAAACACAGTCAATAACGGATACGTTTTCGCAGTTATTCATATAAACCGCGCCGTTTCTTGCAACCGCCCAGTCGCTTCTCGTTATCTTCTCGTATTCCGAGCAAAAAAGCATGCGTTTCGTGTTTTCAAAACGAATTCCCGAAAAAGAAACGTTTTTGCAGTTTTTCAGCCTGAAAATCTCGCCGCAGACGGCGCCTTCGACGGTTGCCGAAAGCATATCGTCACCGCCGTCGGGAATAATATACAGAAATCCGTTTTCTTTATCGTAAAACCATTCTTTCGGAGCGTCAAGCTCTTCGAAAATGTTTTCAACCATAACTTTTTCTCTGTGAAAACCGCTTCCTCTGTTGTTGTCGCCCACCCAGCGGAGTTTAAGCGTGCCGTCGGGGTTTTTACCGTCTATAAACCAGTCGTTGCCGCCCCATTCGCAGTCGTGAAGAGCGCGAAGATATCCCCCGGACGGGTTTTTCCACCGCGCAATCCTTTCGGCAGAAACCGCATCGGGCGAATATCCGCCGAGTATTTCGTTTTCCCGTTCGTTCGGATACCTTGCCATAACGTATTTTTTGCCGTTAACAAAAAGCTGCTGTATATCAAGACCGCGCCGTGTTTTTATTAAATAAGCCGACTCGCCGTATTTTGAGCGTACGCCGTCAATAACCGCGCAGCCCGTTATTACCGCGCCGTTGCCTTTAACGGTTATATTCTCTTTACCGTAAATCTCCGTCGGAGAGTCTTCCCTGTAAACACCTTTTTCGAGATAGACAGTGTCGCCGCTTTTTACGGATTTAAAAACTTCCGACAGTCTTTCGTTTGCCGTAACACGAACATCCATGCCGTTAAACCTCTTTTGTGAATTCCGGTATTTCTCTCCTTGAAGCGTGTCTTTCCGACGGACGCGCATCTTCTGCGGGGTATCCTACGGGAAGCATGCAGTAGGGGAAAATGTAGTCGGGAAGTTCAAGTATCTCATGCGCCTTATACGGATTCATCATGCATACCCATGTTGAACCGAGACCGAGATCTGAGGCTTCAAGCATCATATGCGTCGTTATTATGGAAACGTCCATTTCTGCGCGCGATCTTCCCGTATACGGGTCGTGCCAGCCGTCTTTTATGTCTCCGCACATAACGAATATCACGGGAGCGTCGAAAGTGCAGGGAGAAGCTTCCTTCATCCTGTTTCTCATCTCTTCGCTTTTCACAATTACTATATACTGAGGCTGACCGTTTTTTGCGGTCGGCGCAAGTCTTGCCGCCTGCAGAATCTTCTGTATTTTTTCTTCTTCCACGGGTTTATCCGAAAATTTGCGGCAGGAATATCTCTCGGCTGCCAATTCAAGAAAATCTTTCATTATTATATGTCCTTTCTTTTACTTAATATTTCTGTCGTTATCTATTGCTATGTATGCAAGAAGTCCGCCCCAGTGGTAAAATTTGTCGCTGTTGTTTACGCCGCAGCCCATTCCGTCGTCTCCGCCGTAATTCTCGTGAACGTGACCGTGAAGCCGCCATTCTTTAAGAATAAGCTCTTCGGATTTTCTCGCAAGGTCGTCGCATTCCTTTTTAAGTCCCGCATGCTTCATCGCTATATATGCAAGGAAATTCGTCGGCGCCCAGATTCTTCCGCGCCAGTAGGACTGATCGGGATAGCCGGGGTCGTTTCTTGCTATTGTAGGGATTATGTAATCTCCCCAGAATTCTTCGGGATTGTAAAAATGTTCCTTCATCATGCGGCGTTTTTTATCTTCGGTAACAAGGTCTGACTGCAAAGCGTAGAAATTTGTGGGCGATATTCGTCTTGAAAGAGAACCGTCCGAAAGGTCTTTGTTAAGATAAAGGCCGAATTCGCCGTCCCAGAGCGTTTCAAGTGCTTTTTCAACAAACGCTTTTCTCTCCTCTGTTTCTTTTACGACATCTTCTCTTCCCAGGATTTTCGCAATTTCCGCAAGACTGCGGCAGTCAAGAATGTAAAGACCCATAAGCCCTACGTCGGCAAGGAGCATCATATGATTTTCCTTATCGTATCCGCGGTCGTCATACATGGGCGAGTTGTCAAGTCCGCTTTCGAGCGCAGCCGCAGGGGAGGAGTCGATACCGTTTGTTTCCCAGTATTTTCCGTTTACGGGTTCAAACGGATCGGAGCCCCAGCAAAGATATCCTTCTTTTGTCATTCTGTGCTGCGCAAACCATCGGTTCCACGATAAAAGCGTTGGGAAAACGTGCTCCAGAAACCATTTTTCGGGCCATTTTTTATATATTTCCAGACATGCGTAAGAGCCTACGGGCGGTTGCGAACGGTCTCTCGATTTATAGTCGTTTGCGCTTCCGAAATTCGGAACAAAACCGTTTTCGGTTGCTTCTTCCGTTATCGCTATCGCGTTAAGCTGAGCGAGTTCTTTGTTTTCAACTGAAGCCATAAGGGAAGCAAAATACGTATCCCAATCAAAAAGAACGTATCCGCCCCAGGCGATATTCCACAGACGTGAAACGGGAGAGCATACCCTGTCGTGTTCGCTTTCGTATATCGTATCCCACGCAAGACACGTTTTCATTGCCGTATACGCTTCGGAATGAATTCCGTAACGCGAGTTTTCCGCATCGAGTTTTGCTTTTGCCGCGGCATAAAGCGTCTCGGCTTCCTCAACGGAACACGGGCGGGTTGAAATTACGAATTTTCTGTCGAGCTTTACGGCAATGTAAGGCGAAAGCGAATATGTATTCTGCTCCTCGGTAAGTTCTGCGGTTGTGTATATATCAAACCTTCTGTCACTGCATACTCCGTATATCTTTCCGTCTTTTTTAGCTATATATCCTTCTTTGCCCCAAAGCAGACATGCTTCCGCAATCAGCACGGGAACACGCAATCCGTGCTTTAAAGGATTGATTATTATTATCTGTTCGTCATTGTCAACAACGGTTTTAACGTCAAGCGCACGCGGGTGAAAAGTAAGCTTTAAGCTCGTAATCCTTCC
>CAMZEM010000072.1 GCA_947305805.1 uncultured Clostridia bacterium
CAGAAAAAACCACGATATCGAACACTCTTTCCCTACACGACGCTCTTCCGATCTCTATTCTGCACTCCTGGGCATAGTGGTTTAAAACAATTCCCTGAGCGCCGGAATATCCTAAAACGCATTTTTCTACAGAACAGTGCTTTACGCCTTCCATAAATATCATTCCGTCGGGGCTTTCGGCGTTTCTCGTCAGCCATTCGGGATCATATTCCGTTTCAGGTACACGGTCCGAATACATAAAGTTGAGTTCGCGAAGAGTAACGTATTCAACCTGCCTTTGCCAGCCGTCCTCTTCCTCGTCACCCTGGAATCTGACAAGCTCGTAAAGCTTCGGAGCAAACACGGTTTCGCTGTTCGGATCTTCGCCTTTTGCAGGCATATAGTATACTTTTCCGTTTGCCGAGTCAACACACCATTCGCCTTCTTTATCAAGGTATTTCGGCGTGTTCATTACGTTGTACTGTCCGCCCCAGTCCGAAAAATCGGGATAAAACGAAGTTATTTTGGACTGTATATATCCTATATTCTTTTCCGTGTCAATATCCGTGAGCGCAGCGTTAACGTTCCACCATATAGCGGTAAGAAGCTTCAGCTCGATGTCTGCCCATCCTTCAAGACCGTCAAGAACACCTTTGTCAAATTTTGCTTTAAGTCCGTTTTCACTGTAATCTCTGCTGGACGCTTTTGCCCTCGGCCAGTCGCTTTCCCAATCGTCAGACTCAATCATTCTTGAATTCTGCATGCGCTCGCCGTTAACGTAAAGATAGTGGAACCGCCATCCCTGAGGAATATCCGCCACGTAAACGTTTGCTTTCGCCTCGTCGGACATTCCGAATAAATCATCTTCGCGTTCCGCGTCCGTCAGCTTTCGCCAGCCTGTTATGTATTCTTTTGAAACAATATTTACTTCTTCGTCAGGGTATGACGTATATACTATCGGCTTTGTTTCTTCGCCTGAATCAAAAGGAGTGAGAATAAATGTTTTATCGAGATTATATTCTCCGCCTCTTAAAAATACCGCTATTCCTCCCTGAGGAATTTCTTTCGGGGACTGTATGAAATTACGGGCTTTTTCAACTGTCAGAAACGGATTGTCAATTGATCCGTCTCCCGTTTCGTCGTTTCCGTCGGGAGATACGAAATACGCGGTCATAACGCTTACGCTGCAGGTAGCCGAAACGTCGGGATATGCCTCGGACTTTGCGGTTATCACCGCATTACCGTATCCGACACCAGAAACAACGCCGTTCTCATCAACCGTGGCAACGTTTTCGTTGTCGCTTTCCCATATTATCTTATCCGGCCGCGAATATGCAGGGGAAAATGACACGGAAAGAGCGTAGCTCATGTCTTTGCCGAGCGTAAGTACGTCTCTGTTAAGTACCGCTTCAGTCATTTTAATGTTCTCCTTCGCAGATGTGATTGTGCCGTCGCATGAAGAAATTAATATCGCAAAAACAAGCAAAATCAGTATTGCGGATATTGACTTCATATTCTTTTTCATAACAGTCATTCCTTTCAGACTTATTCTATTATTATATATTTTACTTATATCATATTTCACCCGAAAAGTCAATAGAAAAATAAAAAAACAATTTCTTTTTGCAGGCTTTCGTCTCTTACATAAATGTTGTAAATAGTTAACAGAGTCTCCGTTGATTATTTTGTTTTTAATGCTATAATAACACCGTACAGTTATTATATTTTCTTCGCCTTGAAAGGAGCTTTTATGAAAAAATCACTGCTGTTTCTGATTTTTGCGGTTTTCATTTTTTTGCTTATTGCATGTTCCGACGGAAACAGTTCTTCGGAAGACAGTTTTCCTCTACTCAACGCCGACGAAGCTCTTTCCTGGGCAAAACAAAACGGGGTAGCGGTTACAGAAGACGGTAAATGCACGTACGGACTGGAAATCTTTGAACAGTTTTACGAAAATGCGGAAAACGGTATTCCCGGGTCGGTTTCCTGCGCACATTATTATACTCTGAAGAAGGAATCGGTTTCCGAGGAGCTTTATAATGTCGAAAAAAACACTTATCCGCGTCTCTTCTTTGTTTCTCTCGAATATGACGGGGAGAATTTCAGGATAACTGTCCGCAAATCGGATCTTGCGGAAACAGACTACACCGGTTTTTTCAAATACCTGAAACATTTTACGGGAGATGCGCCTGCAACAGCCACTTTTTCAACATATAACTATTATGTTCTCGTCGACGATCCCGAAGGGACCTGGGAGAGGATTCAGAAAGGACTTTTCAGCTCGCAATCCGAAGCAGGATACAGACATTATTCCGTGATGAGTGACAGAGAATAATACCGTTAAAGATAATAATGCGAAAGACAGCCCGATTTACGGACTGTCTTATTATATTCTGCGTTTTTTTTATTTTTGTTTTCTTCCCGAATAATTGTATGTTGCCTTAAGCAGATATGTGTCTATTCTGTAACTGCCCTGCATAATTATTTCGCCTTTGCTTCGAACAAACTTATATTCGATCGTGCTGAGTTCGAAAGCAAGGTCGTTGTCATCGGTAGTCCCTCTCTGATATTTCAGTTTAAGAGTGTTGTTATTAAATGTTCCCGAGTAAACCGCAACCTCGTCGTCGTAAGAAAGCGTTACGTAAAGCAAACCGCCCTGATTGTCTATTGTCAGAATATGTGAGACCGTTTGCTCTTCGATATTCGATTCAACTATATCGTTTCCCGCGCCTTCGCCGAAAACCTCGTCAAAAAACGAACGCAGCACGTCTACAAGCGGGGATTCCGCATCGGTAAACTGTGCATCGATATACCACGTACCTTCTATTTCCTCAACTGTAATCGGGGTATTGTCTTCTTTAACAAGCTCCTGGCCGTTTTTAAACACTTTGCCGTCTTTTGTAACTGTGTAGTTGTCTCCGTCGGCGTTGGTCACGGTTGTAACGCCGG
This sequence comes from uncultured Clostridia bacterium, assembly GCA_947305805.1. Taxonomy (GTDB): domain Bacteria; phylum Bacillota; class Clostridia; order Oscillospirales; family UBA644; genus HGM12619. The sequence continues at coordinate 2,929 of CAMZEM010000072.1, forward strand.
TTGCTTCGTTCGACTGAATGATACTTTCGACATTACCGTTTTTGTCCCTGACAACGAATTTTCCGTCCTCATATCGAATTGATGCACCGTCGTCTCCCGGAATCTCAAAGATCTCCACATCACCCTTCTGATTGATCTTGACATGAGTGCCGTCTGAAGGGATGTATAATTCCGCCGCATCACTGTTCGGGTCGGTCTTGATGAAAGATCCGTCCGGGAAAGTTAAAGTGGTCTCTTTCTCATTTGCAACGAGGGTGGCTGTTCCGTCTTTATCCTTGAATGTCCCGGTAGTGTTGCCGTCAATGTCGCTTTTTATATTTACATTACAGTATTCGCCCTCTTCGTTCTCTCCGACTATCTCAAACACACCGTTGTTTTCGTCGTATTTAAATGTGCCTCGTATTCCCGTATAGCTTCCGTCATTCAGGTCGGTAATCTTCATTTTGAATTCTGAAGAACCGGATGTTTCACCGTTTCTTTCCCAGTTGGACACATCTGCCCTGAGTCCGTCGACTGTCTGATAAACGACCTCATAGTCGTCATCACCGTCGCCGTGTTTTCCGTCAATTCCGAATTCCTTTCCGTTGCCTTCCGACCACATCGTGAACCTGTCCGTTGAACCGTCGTCGTTTTCTATGTTAACAAACGTGAATTTCTTGCCGTCCGGTCCCGTGATTACGTGTTCGCCGGTAATGAGATAGCCGTCTTTATCGAGAATTTCGAGCCGTTCGCCGTTTTCAATCGAGACTGCAACAAACTCGTCGTTCTGATCGTATTCAAATACCGTTCCCGTCTTTGTAACGGTATAGTATGAGCCGTCGGTGTTGAAATATGTATGCGTTCCGTTTTTCGTAACTGCTTCTTCCGAACCGTCAGCGTTATGGATATACTGGTTTCCGCCCGTTGTGTATACAACCTGCTTTCCGTCTTTGTCCTCCGTGTAACGGTTCCCTAGATAGTCAACTCCTTCACGGCTGCCGTCTGCGTATGTTGTAATAACGCTTCCGTTGTCATAAACAGTCGTAAATGATCCGTTCTTGCCTGAAAACGCAGTGTATTGGCCGTCAAACCGGTCGTCTGGAATCACGTCACCTTCCGGTTTATTCCGTTCCCGGCTTCCGTCCTCCTCGTTTTCGTTTCTCTTATTCATTGCATCGATAAAAGTGTCTGTTATAGAATGTGCGGAATAGTCTTCGTCAAATGAGATTTCCTCCGCGCAAACGGAAATCGGCAGAACTGTCAGTATTGCGATGAACAAAAGAGAAACCGACAAAAATAAAACAGTCGTTTTTTTCATGTTATTTACCTCCGTTCATCGCATTTGCTATTTTCAGGGCATCTTCGATTCCTTCGATGATCGCTAATTTTTCGTTGTTTTCTTTGAATTCTTCAATCTTTTGGTTTGCTTCGCCGGCACCCGCTTTCGGTATGAGGGTGCGCACTTTTGCCGCAGCTTCCAAATTGCCTTCGGCTTCAAGGCGGTTTGCATAGTCAATTATTGCCTCGTAACCGCTTATTCCGTCGTATTTTGTCGGGCGGCTCTTGCTTCGGAACCAGCCGCCGTCACGGAATCCGAAATAACCTACGGCTCCTATTGCAAGAATAAGTAAAATTATCAGAAAAACAATGCCGCCCTTGCCTTTTTTCTTAGGTGCCGCAGCTCCTCCCGCATAAACAGGCTGTCCGTAAACAGGCTGCCGATATTGCTGCTGCGTATAGACCGGCTGCTGTTGGTAAACAGGTTGTGAATAAACTTGCTGTTGGGGTTGCTGATATACGGGCTGCTGAGTTTGTTGCGGCTGTTGCTGAACAGGTTGCTGAGGTTGTTGCACAGTCTGCTGCGGAACGGGTGCTCCGCATGAAATACAGAATTTTGTTCCTTCTTTCAGCTCTGCGCCGCAGTTCATACAGTATTTTGCCATAATAATAACTCCTTCGGCTATATCAAGTCATAAACATACGTTTTATTTGTTTTTCAGGTTCGAACAGTGGGAAACGATGAAGTTTTTTACAAATTCAAAGTCTTCGTCGGACGCATAAACCTGATTGTGATTAAGCGTCTCATTTACTTTTATCGTGTTTTTACGGGGATATGCCTTTACCTTTTTAACACGGTTAAAATCGGAATACATCTCTGTCCTCTGAGCATTCAAACCGACTCCCACGGTTGTAAGCCTTCCCGTTGCAAGACCCGCCACCATTGTCGCCGTTCCAATCGCTTTTGCTTTTTTTGCCTGTTTTGCGGCTTGCGCATGATTTATACCGTTTTCGTCCATTTCAAAATCAACGATATATTTCCCGCCCATTATCGCCGCATAAATAAGGTATCCGATTATTGTGATAACCGTCATTCCGATCAAGAAATAAAGCAGCATAGGCAGATTTTCAGCCGCATGTTCAATTCCCCAGTCAAACGCGTCAATTATCGTTATAAACGCGAATATCCCGAGGATAATGAAGAAAAAGATTTTCCATACAAGCCAGAAATACGTCGGGTTTTTAAACAGACTCATCTCGTATCTCCAGCGGTATTTACCGTCGGGGTAAAGAGTAACTCTTCCTTCCGACGGGGCGGAGCTGACGTTCGCCTGAGAAACGTCACCCGTCATAGGTTCCCCGCATTTGGAGCAAAATGCAGAACCTTCGGCGTTTTCACTGCCGCATTTTTGACAGAACATATAATTCCCTCCCGTTTATTTAAGCAGCGGAAGATGACATTTTGAGCATCTGTCCGAATAAACGCTGTTTTGAGTTCCGCAGCTTACGCATGCAATATACGGCGCCTTTGATTTGTCAAAGTGTTCATAAGGAAAATTAAACTGCGGATGATAACGGAATCTGTCGCCAATATTCAGATAGTTGTATGCCCATATCTGCGAACCTTCGCGTTCAACAATCTTTTTTGTCTTTCCGCTGTCGGTCCTTACCGTCGTAATATATTCCTGATAACTGCCTGAATAGTCCGAATCCCCGTTGTTCCTGTAACGGAGCCGCTGTTTTTTGTCGATTACGGTAGCGTCGTAGGTGTTCTTCGCTCTTTCTTTAATAAACCCGATAAGAGCAAAAATGAGAAAAACCGCGGAAATAATAGCACCGTAAATCGCCGCCTGTCCTATTTCCGTGCTTTCGCTGACTGCGCCGTAGATAATAGCGCCAATAAGCGGAAGAGGAACAAGAAAGAAAGCGAATATTCCCGCCGCGCGGCGGTTTTTCTTAACTGCCGCAATTATTTCGGGATTGTTCACTCTGTCGGAAAAACCGGGGTAGGGTATTCCTTCACGAATATCCCCGTTACCCGAATATTGCTGCGCAAAGGTCTGCTGCTGAGGCTGATAATACTGCTCCTGCGGCTGAGTGGGAACGATTTTCGTTCCGCAGTTATCGCAGAATTTTGAATTGTCATTTAATGATTTATCGCAATTCGGACAAAACATGGTATTTTCCCCTTTTAATTCAGTTTTTTATTATAATACAATATAATATTAAAATTGTCAATATCAAAATCGCTTTTTGCATATATTTGCGCGTTACGTTTTCCGGTAAGTTTCTTATAAACTCATTTTCCTTGACAAAATCAATCTTTCATGGTATATTATTTAAAACCGTTGAACCAATCATAAACCACAATATACAGTCTCTCCGCCCACGTTTAGTTTCAGTTTAGTTTAATAATGTAACATAAAGTATTAATTTAATCGGAAATCGGAGAAGACGAATTGAAAATAGCAATTATCTGCGATGTTCTCGGAACTGCCAACAACGGCACTTCCCTGGCAGCATTCAATCTCATAAATTCGCTCAAAGAAAAAGGACACGATGTTCGTGTCGTTTGCCCTGATGAAGATAAAAGAGGGCAGGAGGGGTATTATATCGTCCCGAAATACAATTTCGGGCTTTTTCAGCGATATATGGAAAAAAACGGAGTATCTCCCGCAAAGGTTGATAAAACAATTCTTGAGTCAGCTATATCCGACGCAGATATAATTCACGTAATGGTTCCGTTTTCTCTCGGCAAAGCCGCCGCAGTCTACGCAAATCAGCACGGTATCCCTCTTACAGCGGGCTTTCACTGTCAGGCGGAAAACATAACCTCCCATATTTTTCTTAAAAACAGCCGTATCGCAAACAAAACAACGTATCGAATTCTTAACAGAAGACTTTTCAGATACTGCGACTGCATTCACTACCCCACACAGTTTATCTGCGATGTGTTTGAATCTGTCGTCGGCAAAACTCCTCACCGCATTATATCAAACGGAGTTTCCGACGATTTTAAGCCGGGAATAAATGAAAATACGGGCAGAAACGGATATACAATCGTATATTCGGGAAGATACAGTCCTGAAAAATCGCACGGTGTTCTGATAGACGCCGTCGCAAAATCGCATCACAAAAACGAAATACGGCTTGTTTTTGCCGGCACAGGCCCTCTCCGTAAACAATTGGAGAAACGTGCGGGAAAAAAAGGAATAAACCCTCCCGTAATGAAGTTTTACGGACGTGAAGAACTTGCATCGCTTTTAAAACAGGCAGATCTTTACGTACATCCTGCGGAAATAGAAATCGAGGCAATTTCCTGCCTTGAAGCAATTGCAACGGGTAAAGTGCCCGTAATATCCGATTCCCCGAAAAGCGCAACCAAACATTTTGCGCTGACTCCTCAAAACCTTTTCCGTTGCGGTGATTCAGACGACCTTGCCGGAAAAATCGACTGGTGGCTCGATCATCCCGAAGAGAGAAACGATTGTGCAAAGCGTTATATCGGTTTTGCCGAACAGTTTAACTTTTCAAGATGCATGGACGAAATGGAAAAAATGCTTATCGACACCGTGGAGGAGAAAAAACATGAAACCTGAAAAGGTAGTGTATTATTCCGATCCTCTCCACGACGATTTTGCGGGGACCAACATAAAAACACAGAAAGTCGGCGGCAACTTCCCTTATGTTCATAAATCCCCGGTTTGGAACTTTTTCGCATTTTTGCTTTACTATATTGTCGCCGTTCCGCTCGTTTTCATCGCTTCAAAAGTTTATCTGGGACTGAAATTCGAGAACAGAAAAGTATTGAAAAAACTCAGAAAAACGGGATTTTACCTTTACGGAAATCATACACGCGACCTTGACGCTTTTGTTCCGTCAATGTCATCGTTTCCCAAAAAAGCATATATTGTCGCCAATGCAGACGCCGTCTCCATTCCTTTCCTTTACAATACTGTGCAGATGCTCGGCGCAATACCCGTTCCCTCAACGCTTTCGGGCATGAAAGGGTTTACGGAGGCGATTTTTCAGCGAATAAAAGAGAAAAAATGTGTCGCAATCTTTCCCGAAGGACATGTCTGGCCTTTTTATACGGGTATAAGACCATTTGTCGACACTTCCTTTTACTATCCCGCAAAGGACGGCGCTCCCGTTGTTGCAATGGCAACAACTTACAGAAAAAGGAAGGGACTGTTCGCCCTTTGTAAGCGTCCCGGAATGACCGTTACGTTTTCCGAACCGTTTTATGCCGATAAAACTCTCCCTTTGAAGAAATCTCAAAAAGAACTTCGCGATAAAGCATATTCGTTTATGACCGAAATATCATCGACCCGTGAAAACGTCGCATATATCCGCGTCGGTCCGAATGCGGAGCATGGGTTTTACGAACTTCCTTGCCACCTGTTCGATTACTCATTCACAAAAGGAAATAAAAAGCAGGAAGTTTTTATGAGAGAACAGGGTTATGTTATAATCAATGACCGTGCATATGAAATACAAACTCCTTTTGTGGTTTCTGATTTTGAAAAGCA
>CAMZEM010000073.1 GCA_947305805.1 uncultured Clostridia bacterium
AGGGGCAGAAGGGATCGAACCCTCGGCACGCGGTTTTGGAGACCGCTGCTCTACCTGCTGAGCTATACCCCTGTGTCTGCTTTTGTTTTTAAGCCATAATATTATAGCACAGTTTGGGCGATATTACAAGTCCCAATTTGTAAATTTTGTGTGAAATTGCCGTTGATGACCGTGTCACACTCATTTTGTCCGGATGCTTTTTTATGATGTTTGAGAAAAACAGCGTATTAAAAAACCAAGATATAAAAAGCCGCCCTCCGCAATATCTGTTTTTACGGAAGGCGGTTAGTCGTTTCAAACAAATAAACGATCTTCGGGAAGATCTGCGATCATTGACAGAAGTTCCGTGATCTCATCCCTTAATTCGTTATTTTTCAGCCCGTTTCTGAAAAAGCAGAAAATCGGCCACTGACAAACCATAACGATCCATGCATACAGGGGCATCGCCTGCCGCTCTTCTTCTTCAGCATGATATATTCTAAGCATTCGTTCTGCGTTCTCACGGTATGAAGTCACTGCTCTGTTCAACCTGTTCAAAGCTCCTGCAGGAGAATGGTTTTCTTCATCAAAATCAAAGCCCGCCAGATTTGCAAGCTGGTTCACAACGACCTCTGTTCCCGCCATATTAAAATCTATGAATCCAACAAAGTGTTCGTTATTATCGATCAGAACATTTGAAAAGTTTTCGTCTGCCTGAAATACGCAACGCGGGAGATCTGTGTAAATGGCTTTAATTTTTTCACGGACATCTTTGTGCCTTGTATTCAGTCGATTTGCAAGATCGTTCTGACTGATTTCGTGCAGGCAGACGATCAACTCGTTGAAATTATCCTCTTTTTCATCGATACCGATCTCTTTGTCGTACGGAGCAAGATCAAAAAGACTGTACATCCCGAATGTGGAAGAAAGATCAATATTGCGATATCTTTCCGCAAACATCGCAACACTGTCGGTGATTTCTTTTTCGAGGCTTTTAGCGTCCTTAAGATTTACTTCGCTCGCCAAACGCAGGTCAATAAACTCAGAAAGATAATATTTTAAAGGTGTTTTGTCATGAAGATATTTGCCGTTTTTTTGCGCAATAAATCCTGGACATACTATCCCTGCATCATGGTATCTTCCGACAAGTCTGTTAAGCTCGCTCAAACGGTTTTCCGTAATTGCAGGATCATTGCAAAACCTTAGTACATATTTTTTATCTATGATATAGTTCAGACGTATGTCGTCAGCATTGCGGGTGGAATCGATCAGCTGTATATAACTGACGGTATTGATTCCGTAATTGCGTAAAATAAGTTCGATGTCCGAACGGGCAGGGGCATTTACTTCGGATGGGAAATGCTCGTTCGTTCTTATATCGTCGTTATAAGTCACTGATATTCACGTCTTTCTTTAATACTTTCAGCTGCTAAAGATTATAGATCCCTGTATATTTCTTTTCAAGATAATCTGTGTAAACTGTAGGATCAAACGGCTCGCCGAAAACGTCTTCAAGAATATCCTGCGGTTTTTTCATCTGTCCGTATTTCCATATACGCTCTCTGTTCCATTCGTTTATCGGCGCGAAATCGCCCTTTGCAAGACATTCGTCAACGTTGATTTCTTCCCGCATTTTACGCAAAAACTGCGCTCCGTATGCGCTTCCCAGCGCGTATGACGGAAAATATCCTATTAGTCCGCCGGACCAGTGACTGTCCTGCAAAACTCCTTCTCTGTCATTCGGAACGTCTATGCCCAGATATTCTTTATAGAGCCTGTTCCATTCCGAGGGCAGATCCTTTACTTTCAGCTCGCCGTGCATAAGACGCTTTTCAAGATCGTAGCGTATCATTATATGCAAACAGTATGTCACTTCGTCCGCCTCTGTGCGTATGAGCGACGGGGTAACGAGATTTACTGCTTTGTAAAGGTCTTCCTCCGTGTAGTTTTTCATCTGTTCGGGGAAAAATCTGCGCATAACCGGGAACAGATACGAAATAAACCCGCGGCTTCTTCCGAGAATGTTTTCATAAAAACGGCTCTGGCTCGAGGCTCCGCCGTCAAGATTCGTATATGCGAGCTCATCTTCCGAGCCAGAATCGTAAAGCGCGTGTCCGCCTTCGTGAATTACGCTGTACATCGAATACGAAACGTTTTCGCGGTGATAATTCGTCGTTATACGCACGTCGTGATGCGAACCGAGACTTGTGGTAAACGGGTGCTCCGTTTCGGCAAGTCCGCAGTGCGACAAATCAAGCCCGATTGTCTTCATAAGCTCATACGCAAACTCTTCCTGGGCTTTTTTATCAAAATCTCCGCATATACATGCGTCCGAAATCTGCGGTTTTTCCGAAATCCTTTTCAGCAGGGGGACAATTCTGCTTTTCAGCGCGTCAAAAAACTTATCGCATGTCTTCGTTGTCAGTCCCTCCGCGTATTGGTCTATCCAGTAGTCGTACGGGTCTTTTTCCGGCGCACAGTAGCCCGCAAAGCGAAGCGTAAATTCAACAATTCTTTCAAGCAGGGGGCGGAATAGCTCAAAATCGCTTGCTTCCTTTGCTCTGTGCCATACGTCGTCAGCTTCAACCATCAGCTTTTCATATTCAATATATTCATCCATCGGTATTTTCTGCATTTGCCTGATGTCTTTAAGCGCAAGGTATACCGATCTCTTCTCTTTTTCCGTCAGTTCGTCTTTGCGGCTGTCCAGATATTCAAGAAGCTCAACAGTCTCTTTGCCCGTGGAAAGAAGGTATTCCTCCTCTGTAAGCACCGAAAGAGTCTGACTTCTGTTTTCCGCAGTCCCTTTCGGGGCCGTCGTAACTCCGTCAAAACTGATCAGCGACGTTGCATGATCGAATGCCGCAAGCTTTTCCTGCAGTTTTTTATATTTTGCGCGCGCTTCGTTAAGTTCCATATTAATTCCCTTTCTGTTTACCGTGACGTGTTGTCGTAATTTTTGCCGTATCTTATAAACGAGACAATTACGGATATTATGTTGAACGACTCCGTAAGTATTCCCGAAATCGACGTTACCGAAATATTGTAAATCAGCCATAACGGAGACGTTGCCGCAAGCTGTGTTACGCGTATTTTAAATCCGTCTCCCGTCCACATCGCAAGAGTACTTACTATCATCGCTATCATCGGCAGCAAACCGATAATTCCGGAATATGTAACTATTCCGGAAACAATAAAGCAGAGTATCAGCCCCGCAAGCGTAAATTTGTTTTTTGCCCATTTTTTATCCCGGAAAAGAAGTATTATTCCGCGCAGTATGGCAAGCGAATTTTGCAGCGCTCCCGTATATGCACCGAGAAGGACGAAATGAATACAGAAAAACACTGCGGCAACCGACTGCATGATAAACAGCTTTTTTACGTCTTTTATCTGAAAGGAAAAAACGTAAATTCCCGCGCCTATAAATCCGAGCGCCTGCGCAAATATTTCAAAAGGACTCATAATGCCTCCGCAACGGTAACCCCGTTTGAGAAATTATAGCACAAAAACGGAAAAATATCAACAGAGACCGTCAATAACTGCTCATATGCGATAATAATACTATTTTTTAAACGGAATGTCAACACTTATCTTCAATATTATAATAGCTTGCGCAGGCCGGAAACGCTTTGCCTTACATAAACATGAGTTATTGCCGTTTTATCATATTTTAATATGTATTTTTCGCTCCGAATTATTATTTTGTTGTTATTTTTTTTTGAATTTTCCCGTTTTTTTGCCGTAAAACCCTTGACAACACTCATATGGGTGTGGTATAATTTAAACTGTATAATGATAAGAATGTGGTTTTGTGTTATTTTTCTATTCTTAATATATACAAAAGAATCGCAAGAGGAGAATTTTTATGAAAAAAACATCTGGAATCAACAGAATGCTGGCTTTCTTTATAGCCTTTATAATGACAGTCAGCCTGATGCCTCTCGGTGCCTTTGCAGAAACGGAAGAAGCGTGGACAGTCACGTTCTACAACCGCGATGCAGAGGTTCACAAGACCGTTGAGGTAACCAAGGGCGATCCTATCGGATCACAGCTTCCGGCAACGATTGCCCGTGACGGTTACGACGCATACTGGGCGATCGGCGAGATAGTCCAGGGCGGACAGGGCAACGAGATAAGCGTAACCGGCGATCGTATCGACGAAACGTTTACCCCTGAAGAAGATACGGTCCTCGTTCCCGATTACGAAAGAATCGTATATACCGTCACTTTTTACACGGATGATACACTGTCGGAGGAAGTAGCAACAAAAACCGTAAATTCCGGCACAAGCTACTGTCTTAACGATATTCCGACAGTTCCGGCCAAACAGGGACACACTGCCAAATGGGTTTATGCTGACGGCGATTTTTCCAATAATGTTGCATTAAACGGTGTGGAATCTGCTCAGGATACCAGAACGCTTGCCGTATGGGCAGAATACGAACAGAACGTTTTCACCGTTACGTATATTGTAGAAGGTGAAACCCATACAACAGATACCTATTATTCGGGTGACACCCTCACTCTGCCCGCAGACCCCGTTGTCGAAGGTAAAGACTTTGACGGCTGGTTTGACGGCGATACGGAGTATTCAGGCGGTGAAGCCGTTACGTCTGATCTTACTCTTGTTGCAAAGTTCAAAGATCAGTATGCCGTTTCGTTCGTTGTTCTTGCAGACGACGGAACGGTTATAGAAAGGCTTGCTCAGTATTTCAAATCCAGCGGCGAAGCTATCCAGACTATGCCTCAGGATCCGTTCGTCGAAGGCAAGGTCTTTGTTAAATGGGTTAATGAAGACACCGGTGAAGAAGTTACTGCCGATACCGTTGTTACAGAAAGCTTCAGAGCCGTTGCGGAATTCCGTCCCATTAATGTATATATAATTACCGTAAAATATTGGTATACGGGCAACAGCGGTGAGGTAGTTTTCAATGAGGAGCTTATCGAAGTTGAAGCTCACGACCTGCCCTATACGATTACCGCACCCGGCACTACTCAGACCGACCCCGACGAAGTTGCAGGCGGACCTCTCTATTATCCGAGCACTCCCACCCTTGAGATTACTCAGTCAGACTTTGACGAACAAAACGAGTATTCAGGCGATATCGAATATGTAGAGTATACTGCCGAATACGATTTCGTTTATATGCTTAAAGATCTTACCGGCAGCGGATATACCGAAATTCCGGACTCCAGAGAGCATATCTACGGCGTTCTTAACAGCTACGTAACCCCCACCGTCAAAACGTTTGATTTTGCGGTTCTTGAGCTTGCCGAAGGTCAGCAGGTTACCCAGGCTGAAGGACAGGAACTTGAAGTTAAATATACCCGTAAGAATTTCCAGGTTTCCTATGAGTCAAACGGAGGCAGCTACGTAGGCGGCGCCACCGTTCCTTACGGAACCGAGTATACTCCCTCCACAACCGTTCCCACCCGCGCGGGCTACACCTTTGAGGGCTGGTATACGGATGCCGAACTCACTCAGAAAGTTACCGGCACTGTAACCATTAACGACAATACCACTCTTTACGCAAACTGGACGGGCGATACGGTTCCTTACACCATCGTGTATATGTTCGAGAAGTACAACGATACGGGTACCGCATCCTCCTATGTATACGACAACTCCAGGGATGCAACCGGCACAGTTGGCACGACGGTTCAGGCTTCCAGCGCACCGACTATCACGCGTACCGGCTGGGAGAGGGACACTGCAAAGAATGAGACCTCGAGCGTCGAGATTGCAGCTGATGGCTCGTCGGTTTTGTTCGTGTACTACAAGCTGACAGAGTACACGCTAAATTTCGACAGGAATAATAGAGGGTCGATCGTTAAACCCGATGGCACAACCACAACAAGCACGTACAGTTTCAAGGCAAAAATAGGCCAAGATATTTCAGGCCTTTGGCCGTCTGCAACATCTAATTCCCGGTATTTCGTTGGTTGGCAAAAGAACGGTCAAGGAACCAACTACACCACGAAGCAGCTGATCATGAATACAGATTTGCTGCCATCAAGCGGTACTTCGGTGACCTATTATGCGCACTGGGAATCCTACGCAACCACGAGAACCGTCAACTATTACCTTGAAAACGCCGACGACGATGGATATACACGATCAGAAACGTATAGTCAGACGTACAATTCTACCGGAGGAACCCTCAATCCCAAGGCAATTACGGGCTATACATACGACCATAGCGCCAATAGTGGTAATACTTACAACTTCTATTACAAGCGCGACAGGTTCAAAATTGATTACTATTACGGCAGCACAAAGCTCAATACCATAGAGAACGTCAAGTTCGATGCCAACATCAACAAGTCGCCCTATGTCTGGACTCCTACCGCTTCACAGTGCGGAGTTGACAGCGACTACACATTCGCGGGCTGGTATTCCGATGACGGACTTACCACGCCGTATACATTCAGCACCATGCCCGCAAGCAACCTGGTTCTCTACGCAAAGTGGACAGCTCCTTCATATACGGTAAGTTTTGTAGACGGAGCAAACACTTCCAGCAAGCTCTTTGACGACGTTACCGTTGAAAAATACGGCAAAACATCAAACCCCGGAACGCCTTCCAAGTCAGGTTATGTTTTTGACGGCTGGTTTGCCGCGGCAACAGGTACCGATCTCTTTGACTGGAATACTCAGATAACGTCCGATACAACGGTTTACGCTCACTGGACGCAGCAGACTCTCACCTATACCGTTGAATACGTTGACAATTCCGATGACCACCTCCCCGTTGCTCCCGAAAAAACGGTTACCAACCCCAACTTTACCGTCGGTCAGACCGTAACCGAACAGGCAATAGCGGTTGCCGGATACCGTCCTCTGGAAACAAGCGCTTCCATAGAGCTTTCCGGCGATGCCAGCGAAAACGTAATAACGCTTGTCTACGTTGAAAAAGGCGAATACACGTCATATACCGTTAAGTATGTTCTCGATCCCGAGGAATACCCGGGCGACGAAATCATGGTTGCCGAAACAAAAGTGAAGAGCGACGTCCCCGGCAGCACCGCATCCGTTGTTGAAATAGCTAAAGCCGTTAACAGCAGCATGCTTCCCGCTTCCCTTGCGGGCAAGGAATTCTTCCCCGACGCTGCGGAAAAATCGTTCGTTCTCACGGCAGTTGAAGAAAACAACGTTTTCTATTTCTACTATTCCGCATACAGAAGCGCAACAGTAACCGTTCACTACGTTGATATGGACGGAAACGCACTTACGGATGACGATGTAAACAGCTATAAAGTAGGTAAAACGTTCACTCTCAGCCGCACGCCTATCGCGGGCTACGAAATATACAAAGCCGTTGTCGGAACCTCAAAAACCGGCTCTGCGGCAGGCACCGACTATAAGATAACCGACGCAATCGCAGAAAGCGGACTTGAATTTACTATTTTCTATCAGAAGAAAGTAACGATTACCGCCGTAAGCGCAAGCAAACAGTATGACGGAGAAGTTCTTGCACTCCCCGAAGCCCTTGCAGACCAGATTATTGTTGAAGGTCTTCTTGAAGGACACTCAATTACATCTGTTGAATTTACATATGCGAATACCGATTCAACGTCGCCTGTGGGCCGTCTGAATGCGGGTACCGCAACCGTAACCCCGAAAAACGCTCAGATTACCGCGGATACGACTGTTTCATCCGATTATTATACAATCCGTTACATCAGCGGCAACCTGGAAGTAACGAAAATCAACGTTACCATCCGTATTGAACCCGACCGCTGGACAGGTGCTACCTACAACGGAAATCCCTACAAAACCGGCTTTACAAACCCGACCAAGACCGCTGCAAACGGCGCTGCTTACGTTATGATAAGCCACGAGGGCTATGCCGCTGAATATCAGGATGATATCTGGGCAAAAGTTATTGCTCTTGATAATGTAACTTATGAAGCAGGCGCGGCAGGCCTCGGATATTACGTCCTCGCGGAAAAAGACGCCGGAGATTACAGCTATAATCTCGATCTTACATCTGCGGACGTAACGTTTGACAACAACTACAGCGTAAGCCTCTATGTCCGTCCCGGACGTCTTCAGATTCTTGCAGTTCCCCTTACCGTCAACACCGACAGCGACGAAAAAGAATATGACGGCACACCTCTTACAAACAGCGGAGCAACCCTCGAAGGTCTTGTAGATGCTGATAAAAATAAGGTAACCGTAACCGCAACCGGCAGCCAGACGGAAGTAGGATCAAGCGAAAATACTTATGAAATCAGCTGGGACGATGTAAACCCCGATAACTACACCATAACCGAAAACCTCGGTACACTGGAAGTTAAAACAAGAACATTAACTGTTACCGTAAACGATAAAACCGTTGACTATAACGGATCGGAACAGAACGGCTACGCCCTCCCCGAAACAATCACCGGTACAGGCGAAACCATTGAAACCGATGATTATACGGTTGCAGGACTTGCCGAAGGCGATGTTCTTGCGGTAACGTACACTCCCGCATACGGAACCGATGCGGATACGTACGATAACGGTGAGTTCGCAGTTTCTGCGGATACCGCCGAAGCAACTGTAGTTTATACTATCTCAAAATCCGACGGAACCGATGTTACTGCAAGTTACGAAACGCCGACCTTCACCCCCGGTAAATTAATAATCGATCCTATCGACGTAACAGTAACAATCACCGAGCATGGCGACGAAGTCGACTATGACGGCGAAGAACATACAGTAACAGGCTACGATGTAG
>CAMZEM010000074.1 GCA_947305805.1 uncultured Clostridia bacterium
GCGCTCAATACACGTTTCAATATTAGGCATTTCTACAGCGACTCGTTTTGCTTCGTCGATTCTGTTCGTATCACAATAATGCCTGAAGATTAAGCGCTTTGATTCGTTGAGGCAATAATTATTCGTTGAATACTTCTGTATACGATAGTATATTGATATTATCTCAGAATCGTATTCGCGGCAAAGCTCATCATCTTCGCTCGCTGCATACAGAGCATACATCAAACAAGTTAACAGCCTGTCGTTATTCGGATAAACGTCTAATGCTTTGCGAAGCTTAGCTATAGGCTCTTCTGTGATGTTTTTGTTTATTGTATTTTCGCATTCGAATATTACTTCGGATATTTCCTGCTCCTTTTTTTTCTCATCAACTCCCAGAAGTTCGTCTATTGTGATATTGAAGATTTCTGCGAGTTGAGGCAGAGCGGATATATCAGGAGATGTTACGCCTGTTTCCCATCTGCTTACCGCCTGAGGTGATAAGCCCATGTAGTCTGAAAGCTGTTCCTGCGTAAGATCGTTTAGTTTGCGCAGTCTTTTCAGCCTTTCACTTAATGATGTCATATTTAAACCTCCATAAAATCTGTTTTGTAAGCTTACGCTCATATTATATCATATCAAATCTGCAAGTCAAGCAACCATTTTGATTGAGAAAGTAAACGAAAGTGATTTTTTTTATGAAATCACACATAAAAAAATCTGTTTAGTATTCCGCAGGCATATGCTTCTTCGCTAAGAAGAAATATAACGCATAACCGCAAAACTTAAAACCGTAAATACCCCTCCGCGGAAATATTCCCACGGAGGGGTATGGTTATCTTGACAAATATAATGAGATATAGTATAATATTACCGTAAACCGCAAACACACATTTTTACAGACATATAAATAGGAAGAGAGGTAAAAAAATGACAGCTGAAAAAGCCGGATTTATCCGTTTTTTTATTTCTGCTATATTATCATTATTAATGATATTGTCGCTTTTCGGATGTGATGCATCCATAGTTGCCGATAAAACGGAAAAGATTACCGTGTCGGACATAATGTGGATATCCGGCTCACCCGAAAATGTTGTAACAGTCGGAAAAAACGATTGGCTTATAGCAGAAAGCAGCAACAAATATCTTATTTACGATATATCGGGCAATCTTGTTGTAGAAGATGAGTTTGACGGTATATCGGACGTCTCCGCGGAAGGTGTTCTTTGCGTAAAAAAAGACGGAACCCCCGGATTTATCGACGAAAACGGTAAAACGGTCATTCTTTCGGATTTTGACGATCTCGGTTCTTTTTCCGGCGGCCTTGCGTATGTCCGCAAAGACGGCAAATACGGCTATATAAACAAAGAGGGAGAAATTGTTATCCCCATAGAGTTCGATCTTGCCAAGGATTTCTCCGAGGGCTTCGCTTCCGTTAAAAAGGACGGGAAATGGGGCTTTATTAACACCGAAGGCGATATTGTGTCTGCATCCGATTTTTCATGGATTTACGGCTTTTCCGAAGGACTTGCGCGCGTTATAAAGGACGCTGAATACGGATATATAAATACCGACGGAGAAACAGTAATTGATATTGATTTCGATTCCGCCGAAGATTTCTCAAACGGACTCGCAAAAGTGTCAAAGGACGGAAAATACGGCTTTATAAACACGGAAGGAAAAGTTGTTATTCCTCTTGAATATGACGATTTCGGCATCTTTTCCGAAGGTTTTATCTCGCTGAAAAAAGAAGGCAAATGGGGCTTTGCGGATGCGGACGGCAAAATTATAAACCCGTTTGATTTCGATTTTGCGGGCTTCTTTTCGGAAGACCTTCTCGTGGTTGACTATGAAGGCAAATACGGATATATAGATAAAGAGGGAAAAACCGTTATTCCTTTTGAGTTTGATTCCGCCGGTAGCTTCAACAACGGTTTTGCCATGGCGAAAAAAGACGGAATTTATTCTATTATCAACAAAGACGGCGATGCCGTTGTAAGCTTTGACAGATACAGTCAGTCTGTAATCCGGTTGTTTACCGAAGGCTTCGTTGTTAAGAAAAACAGCGAAGGCAGATGGGATTATTTCGATACAAACGGCAATATCGCCATGACTTTGGACGTTAATTTTGCCGGTAATTTTTCGGGCGGTGTTGCATACGTTGAAACGGACGGCAAATACGGATATATCAATAAAGAAGGCAATCTTGTTATCCCTGTGGATTACGACGAAGAATACATGATTTACGAAAACAGACTGTATGCCGAAAATTCGGAAACATACATCGGTTTTGTTAAAAAGGACGGGAATTACGGCTTTTTTACCGTAACAAACAAATAATATCAAATAAAAAAAAGAAATGACCTGCGATTTTGTCGCAGGTCATTTTGTGTTTTAACAAAAGATTCAGTTTTTTGCAGGGGGCAGGGGAGGATCTTTGGGAAGCTCAATTGCGGCTTCCGCAACGGGAACTCCTCCGAAGAATACATCGTAAAGCCACGAGAAAAACTTGCTTGAAGTATTAGACAGCGCTTTCGAGATGTTTATATCGCAAAGCGAATCAACAACCGTTGCGTCAACGTTTCCCGCAAAAAGATTAATGCCGAATGTAAATATCAGCTCCCCCGCAGGATTAAACCAGAAAAGCCGTTTCTGCGCTTTTTCGGGATTGTCGTAAATCCATCCTGCGCCCGTGCCGAGAAGTTCGGTAAGGTATTTTTCCGCTATTCCCGCACGAGTTACTTCAACGTCAATATTCAGGAAGGTATCTTTAAGCGCAAGATCGCCGTAAAGTTCCTGGCTCTTATTGTATGCCTGTTCAATGTTGAATTTCTGGTCTTTCAGGTTGTCTCCGAACCATTTCTGCATAAACTCCTGAATCTTAGGCCCGATTTTCTCTTTGAAGGACGCGCTTTCAAGCCATTTTTTGAAGAGCATGCTTGCAGCTATCTTTACTGCCGTTACGGTAAGGTCTTTAAATGCGCCCATTATCGCGCCGTAAAAGTCGTTTTCGCCTTTTTCAAGACTCAGAAGATAGTTGTTAAGCACAGCAAACGCAAAATATGCGCCAAGTATCGCGCAGGCATATTTGATCTTTGCAGGGTTGGACATTCCAGACGATGCAAGCCATGTTATACCGTCAGATACTCCGCCGGACATGAAGTTGTCGCCCGCATTTTTAATGTTATCGTATATTTCGAGGTTTTTAACGTTGAATTTCGTGCCCCAAACGATGTTTACGCCAACTTCGCCCAATGCGTTTACAAGTACGTCTTTTGCGGGAGATATAATCGCTTCAAGCGGTCCCGTATACGCCGCAACAACATACGAGAAAGCGCAGTCACCAATCCATTTAACCCATTCAAGACCCCATACGGCCCAGTCAAGCGCGTCCGCGTTCCACTGGTCTTTTTCATGCTGCTTTGTCCAGTAAGCCATGTATGCCCGCAGAATATCCTTGCTCATCAGTCTGAGTTCCCACGTTGATATTCTGCAAGTATCCTGAATAGCTATTTCTTCAAGTTTCTTCAGATTATAGTCAACCTTGTCGGGCAGCGAGAATTTTCTTATACGTTCCTTCGTCTTTTCGTATTCCTTCTCCCATGCCTCCATCGGGTCTATATCTTTACCTCTCAGCCTGAGCGGAACTTCCGCCTGATACGTCTGTCCGTCATATTCGCAGGACATGGGAAGCAAAATCATAAAGAACGTGTTGTTTGTCGGCTCCCAGAGTCTTGTGTTCGGCTCGAAATCATACGTCATCTTGTCGTTGTAAATTCCGTATGATTCCTTATATTCGTATTTATCCGCGATTGCCTGCTCTTCGTCCGCTTTTGCGCCTTTACCGCCTGAACCCTTGATTTTTTCAAACTTATACTGCGCATTCGGCGGGTCGATTATCGCTTTATCCTTGCCTTTTACGGCAAGTGTGAATTTGATTTCCGAAACCTGCCATTTTTTGTCAAGGTCGCCTGCATAATCTTTTTCGTAAGACTGAACACGGACGTATTTAACGTCGTTCTTTTTGCCTTCGTCGCGGGACTGAACCGTTATTCCTTCGGGATACAAATTTAAAGTAACGTATCCTTTCAGCGGCTCTTTCTCGCCTTCCACAATAACGTGAATTTCAAATTCCTCTTTTGCGGGTTTTGCGAAGACGTCGTGATCCGGCTCGGGAGCGGTGTTGTTTTTAACCTTCATTCTGTAAACTGCCTGATTTTGAGTAAGCTCAAATTCAACGTCGCAGTTTTTAACGTTTACAGCAGTTATATCTTTAAGCTCAGGCGGTTTCGGCGCGTCAACAACCGTGAAAAGCTCGGAATACGTAAATCCGTCGCCCGGAATAGCGTCAATTCCGCAGTTCTCATGGTAGGGGACAAGCGATCCGTTTTCTTCAACTTCTATAAATTTCAACGCAGGACCGTCAACTATGCGGAAAACCACGTTATTCGTAAAAGTTCCGCCTTCGCCCGTAAATATAAACGAAACCGTTGCGGTATCTTTTTCATATTCCGCGCCCACGCTTACCGTTGCCTCTATGTATCTTCCCGCAAGCGCAACTCCGTTTATAGTCATTCCGTCTGCGGATACGCTTATTTTCGCCGTCAGGTCGTCTCTGTCCGTTTCCAGACCTGATTCGCTCACTTCCGCCATTCGGGCGCGTATTACGGAGGGCTTTTCCGCTCCGCGTCTTATGGCATCCCCGAAGTCCTTCTGAACATACATTTTATAGGACTTTTTCTTCTTGCCGTCTCCGCCTTCACCGGAAGCCGCAGCAGCGCCTGCTATCGCCGCTCCGCCGCCTGCAACGCCTATAACGATCGCAACAGGGACGGATACTCCGCTGTCTTCGCCGGGGTTTTGCTCAGCGTTTTGCGTAATCCCGGAGTTTACAGGTGGCTTTTCTTCGTTTTCTGTTTTTCCGTATTCATCTGAAATTACCGGATCGTTCCACGTTATTGAAACACGCGAAGCCATATCCAGAAATCTCTCACCCATATGCAGTTTGAGAAAACCTTCAATGCGGTCAATGGCAGTGTTATAATGCGGTTGCCAGTCGCCGTCGTTCGGATAAAAATCGGAAGCCTTCTTGTTTGACTCATCTTCTATCTCAATTGTCTTGCTTGTTGACTGAGTGAAAATGGCTTTTATAAATATTCCGGGAAGTTCCGAAAATGACATAAACCGTATGTATGTCCATTCATCGGAAACACAGTCAAAAACATCGTATCCTGCGCTTATCGGTAATCCGTCAGATCGCGCACCGAATACGGTCGGTTGCTGATAGTGCAAAATAATCGAATATCCGTCGCTTTCAGCTCTTATTGTAAACGGGTCGTCAGCCTGGTTACTCTCGTTTTCTTTACGATTACGGTATTTGTCTACCTCTATTTCCATGAGTTCCGCAACGGTTTTATCCTTATTTTCCCCGTATCGTTCCACCTGATAAATAGTCACATCTTTAATTGAATAGCGAATGGAGTAGTCAACCGAATTAACCGCATACTGGTTAAACCATGTTTCGCCCTCACCTGCGCCGAACACATATTTATCCGGATCTGTTTTATAACTGTATTTTGCATAATCAAAATATCCGTCCGGAAGCGCAATTTCAAGCCTTGCGGTCTGGGTATAAATTGCCCGTCCGCTGTCAGGTTTGCTTCCCTGATATTCAATTGTTCTGGCAAGCATCAGTCCGTCAGCAACTATATATTTTTCATAATCCGCAGAGTCATACAGAATCGATATATCGAGAGTGTGGTCCTCTCTCTTGAATTCATTAAACGGAAACGCATATACCGTTAAGCTAAACAACGGAATCAGCATCAAAACAAGCAGTATTACGGCAAGTATTCTTCTCTTCATTGCATATTCACCCCGTTTCCGATTTTTACAGCGCCCGTTGCCTGAAGAATCCACAGTATTCCGCCCGCAACAACGAGAAGCGAGCCGAGAATAACAAGAATCAGGTTTATTCCCGTAAGTCCTATTATTGCGGAAGCCGCAAATCCAACGGAATGTCCTTTAATTACGCCGTTTATACTCTCGCTTGCTCCCTTGCTTCCTTTCGGGACAAACGAACCGAGCAGTCTTTTAAGAAAACCGTTGTTAAGAGCCGCTTTCGCCGCAATAAACGCAGCCGCAACTCCGCCCATAAACGATACACGGGTAGCTCCGCCCGAAATAAAAATATATAAAAGCATCGCAATACCGATACCCGTAATATATGCAAACATACTTCCCGCGGAAACTCCGAAAGCGCCTTTCAGAATATCACCAAACGAGCGTTTCGCTCCGTTTTTACGTGTGAAAAGACCGATAAGCGAAACAACTGCGCCCACAAACATTCCTTTTCCGATTATACCGCCGATAGCTCCCATAATTCCGCCGTGCATTCCCGCTTCCGCAAAAGTAAGGAACGAGAGCGCTTTTACGGGCAGAATATTTATTCCGAATCCCTGCAGTATATTTATAATAAGCCAAAGTCCCGCAAGAATAAGCGCAGGCAGAAGCTTTATCGGGTTTTTAAAAACAGCGGTTATTGACGAAATCAACGATTTAAAAGCGTCTCCGATTACTTCCCCCGGCCCGCGGCTTTCCTGCGCGCCCCCGTTTACTTCAACAGTTCCGAAAGATCCCTCGCCCGAAACTATCGGAGCGTGAAAGCTTGATTCCTTTGTTTCAAATTCAGGGGTAGGGCCTGCATTCTCAACGGGCGTTCCGCAAACTCCGCAGAATTTTGAATCGGCAGGCATTTTGTTTCCGCACTTCAAACAGAAAATCACGTTTTCTTCTTCGCGCTTTTCTTCGGAAACTTCCTCGGCAACAATAACGGGCTGCGGCTCAATAACAGGTATCTCTTCCTTTGCGGGTTCTTTTTCAGCGGGTATTTCTTCCTCAATTAAAGCTTCGGGCTGTTTCTCTTCCGCCGTTTCCGAAGCGTCTGTTTCCTCTGTTACGGGCGTTCCGCAAACTCCGCAGAATCTCGAGTCCGCAGGCATTTTGTTTCCGCACTTCGAGCAGAAAATCACGTTTTCTTCTTCGTGCTTTTCTTCGGCATCTTCTTCGATAACAACAACGGGATGCGGCTCAATAACAGGCATTTCTTCCTTTACGGGCTCTTCCGCGGCGGGTATTTCTTTCACAACCGCAACTTCGGGCTGCGGCTCAATAACAGTAGTTTCTTCCTCAACTTCAACAACGTGCTGCGGCTCAATAACAGGCATTTCTTCCTTTACGGGCTCTTCCGCGGCGGGTATTTCTTTCACAACCGCAACTTCGGGCTGCGGCTCAATAACAGTAGTTTCTTCCTCAACTTCAACAACGTGCTGCGGCTCAATAACAGGCATTTCTTCCTTTACGGACTCTTCCGCATCGGCTATTACTTCCTCAACCTCAACAGCGGGCTGCGGCACATCTGTTGCGGGCATAACTGCCGCCACTTCTTCAACAACAACCGGTTTCGTTTGTATCGGCGTTCCGCACGCTCCGCAGAATCTTATACCCTCTTCGATTTTATTTCCGCATTCGGGACAGAAACGAACACGATCCGCATTAACCGCAGAAACGTCAGGTATCGGCGTTCCGCATTCGGGGCAGAATTTCCCTCCGTCTTCTATTTCCGTTCCGCAATTCGGACAGCGCGGTATTTCGGGCTGTTTTGTCTGCGTTGCCGGTATTGGCGTTCCGCATTCGGGGCAGAATTTCCCTCCGTCCTTGATTTCCGTTCCGCAATTCGGACAGCGCGGTATTTCGGGCTGTTTTGTCTGCATTGCCGGTATTGGCGTTCCGCACTCGGGGCAGAATCTCGCACCGTCCGCTATTTTATTGCCGCAATTCGGGCAAAACATGGCGCTTCCTCCTTAATTTTTTTATTTTTTCTTATTTTAATATAAATATTATAAATTGTCAATAGAAATTCAGGCATTATAATCTGTTCGCCGTTTTTTTTACATGCAATCAGGGCGACACCTGCATCAGGCGGTGAAACCCTCTTGCAGCGTCCGCATAGGCGCGATCGGGAGAAAAACCGACCAGCGGGATTCCACGGTCAACGGTATTCTTGTAAATAATCTCCATATCGTTCAGGTGCGGCTGCGACATATTCACGCCTGTCAGCATTGGTTGTGTGCAGAGAAGTGAGATGTAGTGATCTCCACGCCCGCAGAAGTGCATTATGCCCCCACCGTAGCGTTCCAACAGAATCCGATCGTAGGGGACGGCAAACTCCCTGTAAAGCTCCGGCGACAGGTTCATCGCGCTGTCGCAACGGAGAGCGATCCGTCCTTTATGCCTTATATGCGCCCAGTGTGTATTCATCTCAACTCCGCAGGGGAAGAGCTCAAACCACTTATCCATGAAGCGGATGTAGGTTTCCGCGATGAGCGACATCGCCGCATGGACCAGCTCAGGTTCGTCGTACATGGCGTAAAACATTTCTTCTCCCCAGAGCAGCTCGCAGATATCGAGCGGTCCCTGCAAATCAGGATGGTAAACGGACACATATCTGCCGATTTTCGGATATTTCTCCCCGATCTCGCGTAAAATCTCGCCGCACGCGAACACCCTTGCTCCGAAGCCCCCATACAGTTCCGGAACGCCTGCATCCACCATTTCACGGATTCTGTCCGTGCTGTTGAACGGGCGAACGGTGGGTAGGGTGTTGGTATTCCGCGGCATTTCGAAAATCTCCGCGCCGAACAGGGTTGCAAG
>CAMZEM010000075.1 GCA_947305805.1 uncultured Clostridia bacterium
CTACCGAAAGTGCGGTCATTATCGCCACTATTATCAGTCTGCGCGTTCCCGTTTTCTTTCTCTCAAATCCGCTTACAAAAAGCAGCATTGAAAGCATTATAACCGCGATGCTTATAAACATATAGCTGTTTTCCTTGAATAAGTAAACACCGGCTACTATAACAGCGGGGACAAGCAGAAACGGTATAATTATTTTAAGCGTTTTGCGAACGGCGGCGTTTTTTATTGTAATCATTTTTTGCCTCCGTTTTCGTTTAACTTCATTATTTTAACTGCATCCGAAACAGTGGCTATGTTTTTGTAATATCCCCTCGTCATTCTGTTTGCGGCTGTTGTGTAAAAACTGTTGCCCGCAAAAAATTCGGAAGGAGTTCCGCACGATGTAATTTCCCCTCTGAAGAACATTGCGCATCGGTCCGCATATTCTGCGGCAAATTCAACGTCGTGCGTTACGCATATCACGGTCAGTCCGTTTTCTATGAGCTTTTTAAAAATTTCGCCGATTTCCTTTTTTGCGTAAGCGTCAAGCCCTTTTGTCGGTTCGTCAAGAAGCAGAATCTTCGGTTCGGTAAAAAGTACTTTTGCAAGCGCGAGAAGCTGCTGCTGACCGCCCGAAATATCGTAAGGATGGCGGTCGTTTAACTCGGAAAGGTCGTAAGGAAGCGTATACTCGCTGTTTTTAACGTCGTCAAGCTCTTCCTTCACGGTGTTTTTCAGAAACACAGTCTGCACGTCCTGCGGCAAAAGCGATAAACAACCCCTGTAAAGCTCATTTTTTTTGTAATCTTTTATTTTCTTTCCAAGCACCCGAACATTGCCGGAATACTGTCTGTTTAAACCTGCCGCAACGGAAAGACAGGTCGATTTTCCCGAGCCGTTTCCGCCAAGAATACAGAAAATCTCACCTTTGTATACTTTAAAATCAAGTCCGCGCAAAACGTCCGGAAGCTCTTTTCCGTATTTGAAATAAACTTCGTTAAATTC
The DNA here is from genome assembly GCA_947305805.1 of uncultured Clostridia bacterium. GTDB lineage: Bacteria > Bacillota > Clostridia > Oscillospirales > UBA644 > HGM12619. Next base: position 985 of record CAMZEM010000075.1, read on the forward strand.
GAGAACAGTCTCTTTCTTATCTGTTTTTTCGGACTGAACATCAAGCGAATCTGTTTCGTTTGCGAAATTTCTTTCAATAAAATCGCGGCCTTCTCTTGCGGTGAGAGGGCAGGGGACGTTTATATCAAAACTGTTGAATACTCTTACCGCCGCGGGCATTCCCTGCATAAATACCTGGCTGTTTTTCAGAGAAGCTACGGTATCTCTCGTTTCTCCGTATTTCAGCAGCGTTCCGTTTTCCATTGCAAAAAGCTTGTTGCTTACGGGAATAACCTCTTCAAGGCGGTGTTCCGTAATAATAACCGTAAGCGACAGGTCTCTGTTGAGTTTAGAAAGCGTTGCAATAAAGTCCGATGCGGCAATCGGGTCAAGCTGATCAGTCGGCTCGTCAAGTAAAAGTACGTCGGGTTGCATTACCATTACGGATGCTAAATTCAAAAGCTGCTTCTGTCCGCCCGAAAGCTCCGAAACGCTTTTTTCAAACCAGTCTTCTATTCCGAAATAACACGTCATTTCGCTTACGCGTCTGCGGATTATATCCTGATCCATCCCCATATTTTCAAGACCGAAGGCGAGTTCGTGCCATACTTTATCGGTAACGATCTGCTCTTCGGGCCTCTGCGCAACAAATCCTATGGCGCACGCTGTTTCACTGTCCGGCAGACTGTGCAGATCTCTGCCTTTGTAATAAACCTTTCCCGTCATTTCACCCAGCGGAGTAAGCTCTTTTTTCATCATGCGCATCAGCGTTGATTTGCCGCATCCCGTAGCGCCGCAAACTGTAACAAAATCACCGCGTTCAACGGAAAAAGAAATGTTTTCTATTGCTTTTTCTTCACACCGCGGATAGGAAAAGCTCAGATTTTCGATTTTAAGTATTTCCATCTTAATTCCTCCTCCGCTTCTACTATTACGGGCAAAAATGCAAGCAGTCCGTAAAAAATATATGTGATAACCGAAATAAATGTCGTTTCCGCATGCGATATTTCAGGATAAAAGCTGAAGTTTACCGCACCCGATATAACGCCGGCAAGTATTGCCCCGAAAAGGACAACAGAAAGAACGGTAAGCAGTATGTCCTGCCGCCTGAACTTGAAAATCGAGAAAAACGTTCTTTTCGTTATTCCGTACCCGCGCGCCGTCATACTGTCCGAAGTGATAACCCCGTTTTCAAGCGCCCAGGTTACCATTACCGAAAAGACTCTCGTTCCTCCGCGGACTCTGCTCATAAAATCGGTGTCGCTGTAAAGTCCGAGTCCTCTCTGCGCCTGAATTACCTTCTGCGTCTGGTTTTCAAACATCGGCACATACCTCAGCGTCATTGAAAGGATCAGGGCGAATTTCGGGGAAATATTCCCCAGAATATACAGCAGTTTATCGCTTGTCATTATTTGCGAAAAAGAGCGAAACCAGTAAATTACGCTTATTATTGCCGATGCCGACGCCGCTCCGTAAAGAATCGCTTCAAGCGTAATCGGGTTGTTGTTTATTATCAGCAATACCGTAACTCCGTTATGGTTGAAAAGCGGGTTTAACAATGTGAGCAATAAAAACATTCCCAAAAAGAAAAGATGCGATTTTGCGCCGGATGCCCTGTTTCTTATTATAAACGTTGTTATCGAGCCCGCAAGCGATAAAAACAGAATCAAAGGATTCATCGTTACGGGGTTCAGACAAAACATGCCTATCGTTATAACCGAAGCGAAATATGTAAATACCGCTATCGGATTATAACTGTCAAACGCTTTCATATTCCGCCTCTCCTTTCGGTTTAATCGAGATCAAGACCGAGATTCCTCGTGTAATGCCACACAATCTCGTCTCCGTTCTGCAATATACACTGACCGCATCCTACTGATACGGTTACGCCGTTTACTTTGTATATCCAGCCCGACAGGTCGCCGTAGTCAAATTCGTATAAATGGTTAATCCCGTTTACGTAAACCATATTTTTAGGACCTGTCGTTTCAATATGTATCGAATACTTTTTTACCGCTTCAACGAGTATGTCGTATACGGTGTCCCCGTCTTCTATGTCAAAATACGTTTTCGGCAGTATAACGCCGTCTTTCGGGATATACTCCGAATCAAATTCCGTAATAATGTCGCACCGTATCTGAATTGATACGGTTCCAACGGAGTTTTCCTTGTTTTTCGTGCTTCCGTAGTATTGTTCGGGCGTTTGAACGTCAGTTAAAAAAATAACGGATACAACCGCAGCGGTAAGCACGATTACAAAAATATACGTTGCGGGTTTTTGCTTTTTTATTATGCAGACCGCTATCAGAACTGCGCCCGCAAAAATCACAGCCGCAGCTATAAACGGTTTATTGCTGTTTTCGGATGGCTTTTCTTCATTCTTTTCGCCGATCAAGGCGTCTTCGGTCTGTTCGTGGGTCTGTTCCTGCTCCGTTATCGGCAAAACCTGCTCTTCCGTCTGTCCGTTTGCTTCTGTTTCGGAAAAATCGGGTTCCGAAGGTGTTTCTTCTTCGTAAATCGCCGGGCAGTCTATCACATACAACGGACCCTGTCCGCGATTGAAGCGTACAATCGACGAAATTGCCATAAACGCCTGATATGTTGCCATTCCGTTTGAGTCTTTGCCTTCTTCATGGCAGAAACTTCCGTCTTCAAGGCGGAATTTCATCAATCCGTCAAACGGACTGTTGCCGTTTTTTATAAATCTTTCATCGTGTTCAGGGTCTGTTCCCAGCGATGTAAGAGCAATTATCACCTGCGCGGAGCTTTCCGCGTTTTTTGTTCCGTAACTCTGAAATCCACCGTCTTCAAGCTGTTTCTGAGAAAGAAACAAAACTGCTCTTTCTACCGCTTTTGCGATTGCTTCACTGTTTTCGGTATGCGGAGCCAGCGCCTGCACGGTCATCGCGGTAACGTCAACGTCCGAATACTGACCCGAAAGCGCCCATCCTCCGTCGTCAAACTGTTTTGAAACAAGTTCTTCCGCTATTCCCAACGCCGTGTATTTTTCCGACGGTGCTCCGTTGTTTAAAAGAAAGAGCCCGTAAACGTAACTCATTATTCCAAGCTCGCCGATCGTGGAGTCCGCAAGCCCGATAAGCTTTTCCGAATCGCGTTTCCCCGCGGCAATCAGCGCAAGCCCGTGCTTCTGCTTCGTCACGGCGCTTTTTACGTCATTTTCCGAAACATATTTTTCCAGAGCAACCGCATAAGCGGAGAGTTTTTCCCATTCTCCGAGCTGACTTAAAGATATCGCATAAAAGTCCGTTCCGCTTCCTGCGCCCGAGGCAATCCACTCGGAAACATCCTCTGTCTGCGAGAGATTCAGATTATAAACAATAATAGCGTCGAGGAGTTGTGTATACTCCCCGACGTTATTTGATTCAGCAAAAACAATCAGTTTTTCCGAAGCTTAAAACGGCTATCGCCGCTAAAAGCAATACGGCTGAAATCTTATTTTTCATACCTTCTTGATTTGTTCAGAATTATTACGGCGCCTGCAAGAGCCATAACGGCAATCGCCGCAAATATAATAAATTCGCCGTCATCCGTTGAGGGGTTGGACGAAATAAGCATCGGGTTAACCGTTACTTTTGCAATAGGAGGTACGAGCGTCATTGAATCGGAAACAGCGCTTACGGTATAGTCGCCGCTCTTATCGAATTTTACGTCAACTTTACCGTTTGCATCGGTAACAAACGCAGTCTTTTCGCCGTTTACGGTTATTGTTGCTCCTGCAAGGGGATAAACAACGGGCGCCCAGTTTTCATCGTAGCCTGATACGAGAAGCGTAAGCGAAACGCTGTTTCCGGCAAGAACGTCAGCTGTTTTAACGTCAAAGTATGTATATGTGTCGGACCATGAAACTGTATCGGTATATACGTATGCGTAAACATAGTCGCCGCTCTTTACTTCATCGGCAAGAGACATTGCCATCGCATCGTTTACGGTATATCCGTAGCTTCCGCCGTTTTCAACGCCCCAGAGTTTTGCAAGCGAAAGACCCCAGTCGCTCTGCGTTGCGGAATAGCCTGCCGCGGCGCCGCCAGAAAATCCTTTTTCATGCGCTGCGTAAAGTGCATCGCTGACGGTAATCATGCCGTCGCCGTCGGTGTCTGATACGGTTACTTTTTCCATTGCAAAAACAACGTCGCCGTTAGCTATTGTTACGTAAACGTCCGCTGTTGTTTCCGCGCTTGAAGAAATTGCGAATACGCTGAATATCAGCGCAACGGTAATTAAAATTCCTATAAATCTTTTCATTTTTTTCTCCTTTTGGTTTATATAATTGACTTTTTGCGGATTTTTATCTTAATGTCAATTATATCACGCAAAAATCAACGAGTCTATAAAAATACGGGGATTTTTGTATTATTTTGCTTAAATTGCCCGTTTTACGGCATTTTTTTACGTCCCGTACGTACCGGACAGATCCGCAACTTCGGTAGATACCGTTTCGGGTTTTACATATCTTGAAGAGGCGATTTTCTCTTTGAGAAGAGCGTAGTATTTTTCTTCGTCAAGCGGAATATCAACCCAGCTGTCAGTCCATGATGAAAGATGCATTGCGTTTGATACCGTCAGTCCGCGAATGCCTTCTTCGCCCGGAGCAAGCAAGGGAGTGCCGTTAAGAATACAGTCCGCAAAATTATTCAGTATTCCTATATGCTGTTCTCCGCCGTTGTCAAATTTGATTTCATCAACGGTGCATCCGGGAGTTGAAAATCCTCCGGAGCTGCTGTAAGTGAATTCCTTTACGGACATATTGTTTTTGTAATAAAGGAATTTTCCGCCTTCAATAACAACTTTTCCGAGGTCGCCCGAAACTTCAAATCTGTTCGTTCCGGGATATTCGCCGGTTGTTGTAACAAAAAGACCGGTTGCGCCGTTTTCGTATTCGTAAAAAGCGGTTACTTCATCTTCAACTTCTATATCGTGGTATTTCCCGTATTCCGCCTTTGCAAACACTCTTTTCGGAACGCCGCAAATCCACTGCATAAGGTCTATCTGATGAGGACACTGATTGAGAAGCACGCCTCCGCCTTCTCCTGCCCATGTTGCTCTCCATCCGCCCGAATTGTAATAATACTGCGTTCTGTACCAGTCCGTAATAAGCCATGTGGCTCTCGTCATATTACCGAGCACGCCCGAATCAAGCATTTTTTTAAGCTTCTGGTATGCGGGATTCGTTCTCTGATTAAACATTACGCCGAATACCTTGCCGGACTCTTTCGCCGCTTTGTTCATTTCACGAACCGCTTTTGTGTATACTCCCGCGGGCTTTTCGGACATTACGTGCAAACCGTTTCTGAATCCGTCAACCGCTATTGTCGGGTGAAAATAGTGCGGTGTTGCAATTAATATTGCGTCAACTTCGCCCGAGCGAATTAGCTCTTCGGATGTCGCATACATTTTTACGCCTTCTCCGAGCCTTTCTCCCGCAGCTTTGAGCCTTTGAGGATCGATATCGCATATTGCCGTTACGGCGATATTTTTAAGATATCCGTGCAGATAGTTGTCAATGTGGCCGGAACCCATGTTGCCAAGTCCGATTATTCCCAAACGAACAATGTCCATATTCTTTCTCCTTTTCGGTTTTTATTGAGGTTTATAACTGTCTTTCAAACCAACGGTAAGATTGTAGCTGCTTTCGTCTTTCGTGTCTTTTACAAAATATCCCGTTCTCACAAACTGGAAGTGTTCTTCGCTCTTCGCGTCCTTAAGGGACGGCTCCAGCTTCGCGCAGGAAAGAATCGTATGCGAATCTTTGTTAACGTAATCCATTATCGAAGCGTTTTCGGGAATGTCAAACACGTTTTCGAGCGTAAACAGTCTGTCGTAAAGATGTACGGTTGCGTCAATCGCAGTCTCTCTCGAAAGCCAGTGTATCGTTCCCTTTATTTTTCTTCCGTCGGCAGGGTTTCCCGAACCCGTTTCACGGTCGCACGAACAGAGGATTTCCGAGATGTTTCCGTTTTCATCCTTAACGATATCTTCGCATTTAACGATATATGCGCCCATCAGCCTTACTTCTCCGCCCGGTTTAAGCCTGAAGAACTTCGGCGGGGGTACCTCCGCAAAATCGCTTCTGTCAATATACAGATATTTCGTAAACGGCACCTTTCTCGTGCCCGCTTCTGGCTTTTGCGGATTGTTCGGAAGTTCAAAATACTCCGTTTCACCTTCCGGATAATTCGTTATCGTTACCTTTACGGGGTCAAGCACGGCAATTCTTCTCAGAGCGGTTTCGTTGAGCTCTTCTCTGATACAGTGTTCGAGAAGCTGAATATCAACTATGCTGTATGCCTTTGCAATTCCCGCTCTCTTTACAAAATCAAAAATCGCGGAAGGAGTATATCCTCTTCTTCTCAGCGCGCAAAGCGTCGGCATGCGCGGATCGTCCCATCCGTCAACGTGCTTTTCTTCTACAAGCTGACGCAGATACCGCTTGCTCATTACGGTATATGTCATATTCAGTCTTGCAAATTCCCACTGATGCGGCTTTTCGGCAAAACCTATATTGTCTACAACCCAGTTGTAAAGCGGTCTGTGGTTTTCAAATTCTATTGAACAGAGCGAATGCGTTATTCCTTCCAGAGCGTCCTGAATAGGGTGAGCGTAGTCATAAAGCGGATATATGCACCACTTGTTTCCCTGTCTGTGGTGCGACGTGTGGACGATTCTGTATATCGCGGGGTCTCTCATATTCATATTCGGAGAGGCCATGTCTATTTTTGCCCTCAGCGTCTTTGCACCGTCGGGGAATTCCCCGTTTTTCATTCTTTCAAAAAGATCTAAGTTCTCTTCAACGCTGCGGTCTCTGTAAGGGCTGTTTTTGCCCGGTTCGGTCAGCGTTCCGCGGTATCTTTCCATATCTTCCTTTGAAAGATCGCAAACATACGCTTTGCCGTCTTTTATCAGCTTTACTGCAAACTCGTAGCATTTGTCAAAATAGTCCGAGCCGTAATATATTCCGCCGTCCGGAAAAGCTCCCAGCCATTTCAGGTCGTTTTCTATCGCGTCAACGTATTCCGTATCTTCCTTTACGGGGTTTGTATCGTCAAAACGCAGATTAAACTTTCCCCCGTATTTCTTTGCGGTGGACCAGTTTATATATATCGCTTTTGCGCTGCCTATATGAAGATATCCGTTAGGTTCGGGCGGAAAACGCGTATGTACGTGGTCAGTTCTGCCTTCCGCAAGATCGGAATCTATTATTTCATGTATAAAATTAGTTGTTTCTTCCATATTTATGCCCTCGTTTCAGAGAGAATTCCTTTCGGTTTATTTGTTTCCGATTTCCGCTCTGCATTTTTCAATGCGCCGTTTCATCTCATCCGTGCCAAGAATCCGTATTACCGCATACGTATCGGGAGATACCTGTTTTCCGGTAATCGCAACCCTTATCATCATTGCAATATCTCCGACGTGCCCTTTGTATGCTTCGGGGTTCTTTTTGTATTCCTTCGTGTCGGGAGCATATCCTGCGGACGAGGCTATCGCTTTCAGCTTTTCAAACCATTGCTGCTGATCGTCGTTTTCGTCGTATACAAGCGGATATTTTTCCAGCACCGCAAGAATATCGTCTTTATTGAAGTTTTCGGGGAAGACGTATTCGGGCGTAAACAGCTCATTGTAGAAAAATCCCATATAGTCTTTTATTTCTTTCC
>CAMZEM010000076.1 GCA_947305805.1 uncultured Clostridia bacterium
GAGGAGTTCCTTTTGCGACAACATAGCCGCCGTGAATTCCCGCACCCGGACCGATATCTACAATATAATCGGCAGCAAGCATCGTTTCTTCGTCATGTTCAACAACTATAAGAGTATTTCCCAGATCACGAAGGTCTTTCAGTGTTTTAAGAAGTTTTGCATTATCACGCTGATGAAGACCGATTGACGGTTCGTCGAGTATATAAATGCAGCCCATAAGGGACGTTCCGATCTGTGTTGCAAGACGAATTCTCTGAGCTTCGCCTCCGGACAGTGTTCCTGCTGAGCGTGAAAGCGTTAAATATTCAAGGCCGACAGACTGTAAAAAACCGAGACGGGAACGAATTTCTTTTATTATCTGAGATGCAATGGCTTCGTCTCTTGCAGACAGCGAAAGAGAATCAATAAAACTGTAAGCGTCACTGACGGAAAGATTTGAGAGTTCGTTTATATTCAATCCGCCAACCGTAACAGCAAGAGAAAGAGGATTAAGCCTTGCCCCATGACATTCCGGACAGGGAATATTCTGCATAAGTGCTTCCATTTCCTGCTTAACATAATTACTTGCGGTCTGGTTATATCTTCTTTCCAGCGTAGGAATAACACCCTCATGCAATTCACTTCCGTAAAGGATATCATCAAGCGCTTCTTTTGAATATTTTGAAATAGGATCTGCGACAGATAAACCGTATTTTCTTAAAATATTTGAATATAGCCTCAGAGCAACGCTGTTTGAAAAAATATTGCCAAAACCGCTCGCATTTATTGCGTTGTCAAGAAGACTTAATTCTTTGTTAGGGATAATTAAGTCGGGATCAAAAGACATGGTAAAACCAAGGCCCGAACAGTTTTTACACGCACCCAATGGATTATTAAACGAAAACATTCTCGGAGTAAGTTCTTCAATACCGATATCATGATCGGGGCATGAATAGCGCTGAGAATACATTTTTTCTTCACCGTCGGGAACGGAAACGATAATAAGTCCGTTTGACAGACGCGATGCCGTTTCGCAGGAATCAGTAAGACGTTTTCTCACCTCGTCTCTGACAACAAGACGGTCTACCACAACTTCAATATTGTGTTTTTTGTTTTTGTCCAAAACAATCTGTTCGTTTAAATCATAAATAATCCCGTCAACACGAACTCTTACATAACCGCTGCGCTTATACTGCTCAAAAAGATTCTGATATTCACCTTTTCTCCCTCTGATTACAGGAGCCAGAATCTGAATTCTTGTCTGTTCCGGCATTGAAAGTATATTGTCGATAATACGGTCAAGAGGCTGCTGTTTAATTTCTCTTCCGCATATCGGGCAGTGCGAAATGCCGACTCTTGCATATAGCAAGCGCAGATAATCGTGTATTTCCGTTATTGTACCCACTGTGGAGCGTGGGTTTCTTGATGTTGTTTTTTGATCAATGGATATTGCCGGAGAAAGGCCGTCGATATAATCGATATCGGGCTTTTCCATTTGTCCCAAAAACAGACGCGCATAAGAGGAAAGAGACTCAACATAACGCCTCTGTCCCTCTGCATATATTGTATCAAACGCAAGTGAACTTTTGCCTGAACCGGAAATACCAGTAAATACTATAAATTTATCTCTAGGTATTTCAAGATCTATGTTTTTCAGGTTATTTTCTCTTGCACCTTTAATTAAAATATTGTCTCGCATATATATTTTACCTTTTTAGTATCAAAAAACAAATAATCAGCTGTTTTTCAGTTTTTTCAGTTCGTCTCTTAGTTTAGCCGCATATTCGAATTCCAGTTTCTTTGCGGCATCGAGCATTTCATCCGTAAGCTTTTTGACTAGTCTGTCCTTTTCAGCCTTAGACATATTTTTAATGGTGATTTCATTTTGATTATCGAGCTTTTTAACGTCCTCAACAACACTTGACACCGCAAGCGTATCAAAAATGTTTTTAACGACTGTTTTTGGAACAATTCCGTGCTCTTTGTTATATTCAAGCTGTATGCTTCTACGCCGTTCAGTTTCAACAATTGCTTTTTCCATTGCATCCGTAACACTGTCGGCGTACATAATAACTTTGCCCGAAGAGTTCCTTGCGGCGCGTCCTATAATCTGAATCAATGAGGTTTCGTTTCTCAAAAATCCTTCTTTGTCGGCATCAAGAATTGCAATTAACGATACCTCGGGAAGGTCGAGTCCTTCCCGCAGCAGATTGATACCCACAAGCACGTCGAACTCACCCATACGTAAATCACGAAGGATTTCAATTCGCTCGAGAGTATCGATATCGTGATGCATATAACGAACTTTAAGATCAAGGCTTTTTAAATAATCCGAAAGCGATTCGGCCATTCTCTTAGTTAGCGTTACGACAAGAACTCTTTCTTTCTTTTTCAGCCTTTCGTTGATTTCACCGACAAGATCGTCAATCTGATTTTCAGTCGGTCGAACAGATATTTCAGGATCAACAAGACCTGTCGGTCTGATAATACATTCAGCAATCTGAGCGGATCTGCTTCGTTCATATACGGCGGGAGTAGCGGAAACGTAGATAACCTGATTTATTTTTTTGTTGAATTCTTCAAATGTCAGAGGCCTGTTATCGTATGCGGAAGGAAGACGGAAACCGTAATCAACAAGATTCTTTTTTCTTGCCCTGTCGCCTGCGCTCATGCCTCTTACCTGAGGGACGGTCGCATGGCTTTCGTCTATAATCATCAAAAAATCATCGGGGAAAAAGTCAAGCAATGTATAAGGAGTTGAACCCGGCGCTCTTCCGGAAAGGACTCTTGAATAGTTTTCAACGCCTTTGCAGTAACCCAACTGACGAAGAAACTCTATGTCATACAAAGTTCTTTCCTTAATACGCTGCGCTTCAATGAGTTTTCTTTGCGCTGTAAACTCGTCTATTCTTTCTTCAAGTTCAGCATGGATTTCCGCAAGGGCATGCTCCATCCTTTCGCTATCCGTTAAATACTGCATAGCAGGATATATTGAAATATGCTTCAATGTTTCAAGTATTTCGCCTGTTACATGGTTTACAAGGCAAATACGGTCTACTTCATTGTCAAAAAACTCAATACGTATAAGTCTTTCAAATTCTGAAGACGGAAAAACCTCCAAAACATCGCCTCTTACGCGGAATGTTCCGCGAGCAAGGTCATAGTCGTTTCTTGAATACCTGATTTTGACAAGGTCTTCCATCAGTTTATCACGATCGTATATCTGACCGAGACGTACCGAAACGGTCATTTTCTTATATGTTTCGGGGTCTCCCAGCGAATAAATACATGAAACGCTGGATACTATAATAACATCACGGCGTTCAAGCAGCGAGGATGTTGCAGAGTTTCTCAGTCTGTCTATTTCATCGTTTATACTCATATCTTTTTCGATATAAGTATCTGTATGGGGAACATATGCCTCGGGCTGATAGTAATCGTAATATGATACGAAATATTCCACTGCATTATGAGGAAACAGCTCTTTGAATTCGGTGCACAACTGCGCAGCAAGCGTTTTATTGTGAGCAAGAATAAGTGTCGGTTTATTAACATTTTCAATGACTTTTGCCATTATATATGTTTTACCGCTCCCTGTAACACCAAGGAGCGTTTGCTCTTTATATCCTTTTTTTATTCCTTCTGTCAGCTTTTCGATTGCACCCGGCTGATCTCCTGCGGGAGAATACGGCGAAACGACCTGAAACATTATAAACTCCTGATAATTAATTATCCGTCCAACAAATTACTTTGGCTGAAAGATATATAATCTCCATCGGCAAAAATCAAATGATCAAGAAGTAAAATGTCTGATTTACTCAGATCATCGGCTATTGCAAGCGTAGTATTAATATCTTCTTTAGACGGGATAGCGGTGGCTCCGGGATGATTGTGAGCAAGAACAACGAATGCTGCGTTGCACTTTTGGGCTTCATCGGTAATTGATTTTACGCTTATATCAATACTGTCCTTAGTTCCTTCGGCAAGCTCAGTGCATGAAACCGGCTTCATTTCAGAATCAAAGCACATCAATAACGCAATCTCTTTTTTTATACCCGTAAATTTTCCCCTAAGATAGTTTCCGACGTTTTTTACAGAATAATACTTATTTTCGGCATCGGTTTTTTCCGCGATATAAATACCGAAGATATCACGAATCATTTTTAAATAAACAGCGGATGAAGGGCCGATGCCTTCAACTTTTGACAGATCGTCAACGGTTGCATCAAGAACGCCCGCCAATGAGCCGAATTTATCAATCAATCTTTGCGCTATTGGGTAAGTGTCTTTTCTCGGAATAGCATAAAATAGCATAAATTCCAATACCTGACACGGTGTCATAGCGGTAAAGCCGTGTTTACCGTATAAATCTCTGAGTCTTTTTCTGTGATGTTCGTGAGTGTTAACGGACATTAAATTTCACCAATAAATATTAAATCTTTTTAGTTATGTTTTCCAATTCAAGCTTAAAGGTGTCAATATCCTTAAAGTCTTTATATACCGAAGCGAATCTGACATATGCGACATCGTCAATCTCAACAAGTTTTTTCATCGCAAGCTCACCGATTTTATACGACGGGATTTCCCTATCGCCCTCAAACAGAAGATCCTGCTCTATATCTGAAACGGTTTTTTCTAGAACTGAATAAGGAATATCTCTTTTAACACATGCGCGACGAAAAGATGTAAGAAGTTTTTCGCGGTTGAATTCTTCCCTCGTTTTATCCTTTTTAATAACAATAAGCGGGGCATGTTCTACTTCTTCATATGTCGTAAAACGTCTCTGGCAACTGAGGCATTCGCGGCGACGTCTTATTTTTTCTTCAACGGGACGTGAGTCGAGAACCTTACTGTCGTTATAGCCGCAATACGGGCATTTCATAATAAACACTCCTTCAATATACTTTCTGCATATTTAACGGATTCAGCAATCTCTTTTTCGTTGTTATATACTCCCGAATAAACTTCTATGACATAATTCCCCGAATAACTGAATGAAGATAACCCGGTAAAAAGTGTCTTTATGTCAAACAATCCCCTTCCGGGTAACAAACAAGAGTTTTCGGTATCAAAATCATTAAGATGAACAAGAACAAGTTTATCCATAACGATTTTTGAGAATTCATTGGGATCATATCCGGACATATATGCCTGCTTTATATCAAAAGTAAACGCAACGCTGTCCTGCATATAATCGGAAAAGCGCTTTATATATGCCATATCTCCGCAAACGAACTTGCGAACGTTTTCCTGTGAGAAAATTACTCCCGCGGCCTTCGCTTTTTCAAAAAGCGTTCCATAGACATGACAGTATTTTTCAAAATCTATACTTTTTTCAGATTTAAATCCGTGGAAATTAAGTATTTTTGCGCCTAAAATATTGCATATCTCAAAATATCTGTCATAAATCCGTAATCCGTCGGCAGTTCTTCTGGGATAGTCGGAAAAAAACAGGTAACTTTCAGCAAAAGAAGTAAACGGATGAACAGAACAAACGGAAATGCCGTAAAAATCGATTATTTCTTTTAATTCTTTTATATAAACGATATCCATTTCAGAATGGGTATTGATAAATAATTCCATAACCGATACTCCGGTTTGGGATATATCCTTAATAACCGTTTCGGTAAGACGCGGATAATAACATCCGCTTGAAACCCCTATCCTATTCATCGCCAATTGCTTCAAGAGCTTTTAAGTATATTGCGCATTCAATGCGTTTTCTTTCCATTTCGCAGGAGATTTCATGAGGTTTGAGAATATCTCCGTGGCAGTTGTAGTTATTTGCCGCACATCCTCCGGAGCAATAATATTTTGCCCAGCAATCCTCACAAACGGGTTTATTAAGAACGGTTGATTGCTTGAAATAATCAAGAAGCTCTTTTTTTGTATCAAAAGAGTCCATTACATTTCCGAGTTTGAATTCATCCATACCCACGAAGCGGTGACACGGGAAGATATCTCCGTCGGGAGTAATGGCAACGTATTCTGTTCCGCACCCGCAACCCTTAACGCGTTTTATAACGCAAGGGCCCTGTTCAAGATCAATCATAAAGTGGAAAAAATTGAAAAAATCGCCTTTTTTATGAATATCAGCCAATTTTTCGGTTAATAAATCGTATTCGCTGAAAATCTTTTCAAGATGTTCTTCTTTTATGGCAAGAGGATCGTGGCTGTCAAGAACCACAGGTTCAACCGAAACCTGATTAAAGCCGAGAGAACGTATGTGTTCAACATCCGAGGCAAAATCAAGGTTTTGTGTTGTAAACGTTCCGCGAACGTAATAATCTTTGCCTTTTCTGTTTTCAACAAGCTTTTTAAACTTCGGAACAATTCTGTCGTATGAACCATTTCCGGCAACATCATAACGAACAGAATCGTTTACTTCTTTTCTTCCGTCCAGAGAAAGGACGACATTAGACATCTCGCGGTTTATATAATCCGCAATTTCATCATTTAGAAGAATTCCGTTTGTAGTAATTGTAAACCGGAAGTTTTTGTTATGCTGTTTTTCAAGAGATCTTGCGTATTCGACAGTCTTTTTAACAACATCGAAATTTATGAGCGGCTCGCCGCCGAAGAAATCGATTTCGAGATTATGTCTTGTTCCGGATCTTTCGATAACGAAGTCGATCGCTTTTTTTGCCACTTCAAAAGGCATATTTTTTCTTCCATGACCGAAATCCCCGCCTTCCGCAAAGCAGTATTTGCATCGGAGATTGCAATCGTGGGAAATATGAAGACAAAGCGCTTTAACGGGATAATCTTCCGGAAGATTGATTGCGTAATCCCGTTTTGCAAAAAGCATTTCCTCTTCAAACAACTCTTTCAGTTCCGAATAAGCATCTTCTATTTCGTTTGAATCAAATTTGAACACGGAAATAAGCTTGTCCTTGAAAACGGAAGGGCAAGCAGAATTGATGAATACTGATTCGGGTGTAACTTTCAAATACGCGCTGTCGCCATAACACGCATCACTGATAAGTTTACAGAGTTCATAAGCGGCCGGCTCAAGAACATGAACCGAACCGCTTTCAACGTCCAGAACGATATTTATGCCGTTGTGAGAATAAAGATGAAGCATTTATTTGCGTGCTTCGTTTTCACATTTCTGATTGGCGACGGTGCATGATGTTTTGCATGCACTCTGGCAGGAAGTCTGGCATTCGCCGCATCCGCCCTTGCAGGCAGATTTCTTAAGAGTTTTCTTAACAAGAGTTTTTACTTGTTTCATTTCAGGTCTCCTTAGATAATAATTATAGAGTTGTTTAATTGACTAACTGAATCAGGAATCGGAAATAGTATCTTTTGACTGAATTGCCCACTTTTTGATGGAAATCCGGTTTTTATCGGCACCGGTTTCGATTATATATGTATCATCATCTTTAATCTGACGAACAATACCCGTTATTCCGCCGATAGTGGTAATCTGATCGCCGATTTCAATGCTGTTACGCATTTTCTGGGTTTCTTTTTCCTGTTTACGCTGGGGTCTGATAAGGAAGAAGTAAAAAGCAACGATAACAAGAATAAAAGGAACAAAACTTAAAATAGTTGTCCAGATATTAGCTGTGGGCTGAGTGGCAGTAGTAGCAGCGTCTTCGGTTGCACCGACGATAGCGTTTTCGACATTGCCGTCTGCACTGAGAAGAATTGAAAGAGATGAAAATATTCTAGATAAAAACATAGATATCCTCCGATATATATATTATTCTTTTTAGATTATACTATATATAGTAAAAAAAAGCAAGTGTTTTAATGGGTTATTTTTTGACATTTTTACGATAAAAACAAAATATGCTTATTGATATTAAAAGAATCAATCAGGTGTTCTCCGTAATTTCAACATTTTCGTCACTGGCGGTAAGTTCAGAGTTCTTATTGATTTCGGCAGCAGATCCGTCTTTATCCGGAACAGATTGTTCCTTCTTATCCTGTTTTCTGGAAATAAGAATTATAAATCTTAATATGAGGAATGAAACGAGGAAATCTGCAATATAGGAAAAGATGCTGTCTACGGGGATATTATACGGATTACCGGGCAAAAAATGCATTACGAATTCGGCAAGATGTAAAACAGAAAGGAATACGGCGCAATGCCCAAAGGCAACAAAGTATTTTCTGACTTTAAGTCCCGCAAGTATTTTTGAGAAATTCAAACAGGACAATACAATAAAGCCAAGCAACAGAATGGTATGGGTGCTGTACGCC
>CAMZEM010000077.1 GCA_947305805.1 uncultured Clostridia bacterium
CGCTTCTTGCAGGCAGGACTCCTGTATCAACGGAAGGTATGGACGAAGCAACTGCAAGACAGGCCGTAAACGACGACTACAACGAACGCAGGGCAATCATGGATGCAGACCCGATCAATGTTTCCATCGCCGGACGTATGATGTTCAAACGCATTATGGGCAAAGCGTCTTTCTGCAACATACAGGATTTACAGGGGACCGTTCAGGTCTATGTCGCCCGCGATGCAATCGGCGAAGAACCGTACGCTGCATTTAAAAAGACTGATATAGGCGATATTATCGGCGTAAAAGGCACCGTTTTCAAAACAAAAACAGGTGAGATTTCAGTCCATGCGTCCGAGCTTGTTCTTCTGTCTAAAAATCTTCAGCCGCTTCCCGAAAAATTTCACGGTTTAACAAACGTTGATATGCGCTACAGACAGCGTTATATCGATCTAATCACAAATACCGAGAGTAGGGAAACGTTTATTAAACGCTCCAGAATAATATCCGCTATCCGCAGATTCCTTGATACAAAGGGATTTATGGAAGTTGAAACACCTATACTCGTTTCCAATCCCGGCGGAGCTGCGGCACGTCCGTTTGAAACACATTTCAACGCCCTTAACGAAGACGTTAAAATGCGTATTTCTCTTGAGCTTTATCTCAAACGCCTTATTGTCGGCGGACTTGAAAAAGTATACGAGATCGGCAGAGTTTTCAGAAATGAGGGCGTTGATACAAAACATAATCCCGAATTTACCCTCATGGAACTCTATCAGGCATATACCGATTATCACGGAATGATGGATCTTACCGAGGAGCTTTTCCGCTTTGTTGCAAATGAAGTATTGGGTACTTCCGTCATAACCTATAACGGTGTTGAAATGGATCTCGGCAAACCTTTTGACCGCATAACCATGCTTGACGCGGTTAAAAAGTATTCCGGAGTAGACTTCAATGAGATACACTCTCTTGAAGAAGCCCGCAATATTGCCGACGCACATAATGTCCAGTATGAAAAGCGTCATAAAAAAGGCGATATTCTCAACCTTTTCTTTGAGCAGTACGTTGAAGAACACTTAATTCAGCCCACGTTCGTTATGGATCATCCCGTTGAAATATCTCCGCTTACAAAGAGAAAACCCGAAAATCCCGACTATGTCGAAAGATTCGAGTTTTTCATGAACGGATGGGAGATGGCAAACGCTTACTCTGAGCTTAACGATCCGATAGACCAGCGTGCCCGCTTCGCAGCGCAGGAAGAACAGTTTGCTGCAGGCGATGAAGAAGCCGAGCACACAGATGAAGACTTTCTGAATGCTCTTGAAATCGGTATGCCTCCTACAGGCGGTATCGGCTACGGTATAGACCGTCTCTGTATGCTGTTTACCGACTCTCCCGCAATCCGCGACGTTCTTCTGTTCCCGACTATGAAGTCGATAAAAACAGGTGCTGAAGTAAATGATGGTAACTCAGAAACTGTAAACACCGAAGGCTCCGACGGACCGACAGCTGTTTGGACAAACGACCCGAGACTCCCGATTTTCGATTCCGAGATGCCCGATTACGAGCATCTGAACATAGAGCCGCTTTTCTCATCCTTTGTAGATTTTGAGACATTCCAGAAGTCTGATTTCAGAGCGGTAAAAGTGCTTGACTGTGAAGCCGTCCCCAAATCCAAAAAGCTTCTAAAATTCACGCTTGACGACGGAACCGGCACAAATCGCACGATTTTAAGCGGTATCCATGCATTTTACGAACCCGAACAGCTTATCGGTAAAACATGCATAGCAATTACAAATCTGCCTCCCCGTGCAATGATGGGAATAGAATCATGCGGCATGCTCATCTCAGCCGTCCATCACGAAGGCGAGATTGAAAAACTTCATCTTCTGATGGTCGATCCCGCTATCCCGGCAGGAGCAAAACTGTATTAATCGCAAAGATTGCCTTGTGACTTGCATCGATAATATAACTTCATTAACAGCATTGCGGCAAAACGGATATTCCGTTTTGCCGCATTCTTTTTACCATCTTCTGTTGTTTGCATTGGGACATTTCATTTTTTTAAATGCCGCCCTGAATTCCACGTAACATCCGCATTTCATGCATACTCCTGAAATCAGAAAATCACAGTTTTTACATTCGGAAAGTCTTTTTTGATAAATCTCTTCCGGGGTCTTTTCCTCGTCGGAAAGTTTTTCAATTCGTTTTCTGATATCTGCAAGAGTGTTTTCTCCGGCAGATTCCAAAAGCAGACACCGTTTACATTCAGTCATTACACTTTAATTACAAACTTAACAACACTGCAGGGAGGGATTTTTGTCTTAAATCCGTCGGCTGTTTTTGTGAAATCGCTAAATTCAACAGTCTTAACATTGTCCTTGCATTCAAATGTGTTGTGATCGTGTATCGAACCGGTCAGAATTTCAGCTTTGATATCTTTTATTCCGTTAATGTCTGCAATCTGACATATAATTTCAGATGCATCCGATGCCGACGTATTTACTATCGTTGATACGATATCGCCGTCAGCATTTACCGACGCACTTTCTGTCAGATTCGGAACGTTCTTGTCCTGGCCGATTTTATATGATGTAATATAAGAGCCGAGCAGGGTATTTTCCTGATGATCCTTGAAAAGCTTGAATACAAAATAGGTGGGGGTGAGAAGCATTTCTTCACCGTCTGTAAGAGCTACGGACTGTAATACGTTAATTGTCTGAGCAATGTTTGCCATATGTACTCTGTCGCTGTGCTTGTTGAAAATGTTAAGAGTAAGTCCTGCAACTATCGCATCACGCATGGAGCTCTGCTGATACAAAAATCCGGGATTTGTTCCTTCTTCCACTCTGTGCCATGTTCCCCATTCGTCTACAATAAGTCCGATTCTCTTCTGAGGATCGTATCTGTTCATTATTTCGCTGTGACGGGTAACAAATTCATCCATAAGCATGCAGTCTCTAAGTGTATCGTAATACTGCTGTTCATTAAATTCAAGAGTTACGTTGCCGGTACCTGTATAACAGTGCAAAGAAAGACCGTTCATTGCGTGTCTGCATTTTTGCATTAAAACTTCAGTCCAGTGATAATCGTTTCTGTTCGGACCGCCCGCAATGCGGTAAATCGGTTTATCGGAATAATAATTTCTTACGTAAACGTTGTATCTGTTAAACTGATCAGCATAAAACTCAACGTTCATATTTCCGCCGCAGCCCCAGTTTTCGTTTCCGATTCCGAAATACTTGATATTCCAGGGTTCTTCTCTTCCGTTTTCTTTGCGGAGTTCAGACATCGGTGAAATTCCCGAAAACGTTATATACTGTATCCAGTCGCTCATTTCCTGAACTGTTCCCGAGCCTACGTTTCCGCAGATATACGGTTCGCAGCCTATCTGACGGCAAAGTTCAAAAAATTCGTGCGTACCGAATGAATTGTCTTCAATTACGCCGCCCCAGTGAGTATTTATCATCTTTTTGCGTTTTTCTTTCGGACCTATTCCGTCCATCCAGTGATATTCGTCTGCAAAACATCCTCCCGGCCAGCGCAAAACGGAAAGACCCATTTCCTTCAAAGCGGTAATTACGTCAATTCTCATTCCGTTTACGTTCGGAATTTTGGAGTTGTCACCTACATACATTCCTTCGTAAATACATCTTCCAAGATGTTCGCTGAAATTACCGTATATTTCCTTTTTGATCTTGCTTATTTGCTGATTCGGATTGATAAGATACTTTTCCATGGTAAACCCTTTCTTCTGTTTTTTTTGATTTTATCATAATTTATTCCCGTTGTCAATAACTCACGGATATAAAAAAAATTATTCACGGATAATCTAATCAAAATTCATACTTTTAACTGATTTCCGCCGTAATACCGTCTTGAAATTAATGTTGAAATATGCTATAATATAATGCAGAGAAAGGAGAGGGTTGTATTGGCAAAACAGGAAAGAGAAGCTGATAAATATGTTAAAGATAAATGGTATCAGAATATCTGGTATCACCATAAGGCCAAAATAATAATTGTTTTATTCCTTGCAGTCGCAATATTTGCATTTGTATATTCGTCTTTAACTAAATCAGATATCGATCTCTATGTCATTTACATTACTGCGGACCCTGAAGTATTCGGCGAACGCATATCTTCTCTGGAAACCTCGGTGGGCATATTTACCGAAGATATAACGAATGACGGAAAGATAAGCGTATTCGTCGATAACATATATATCGGTGCAAACCACGAAACCGATCAGGTTTACAAGAATAAAGAGCGGATTATGACAAACCTACGCGCAGGCACGTGCTTTCTTATCCTTTCCGATGAAACAGGGCTTGAGTATCTTATCTCTTCCGACTCTCTCTGTTTGCTTGAAGACGAATTCCCCGATACAGAGCTTACGGGATACTACATCGATCTGAGGGAAACTTTGTTTTTTGATCGTCCCCTTATGGAGGGCTTTGAGGGCAATCTCTACATGGCTCTGAGACAGTTCAAGGGTACAATCGCGGAATTGAATTCAAACAGTCTAAAAACATTTGAACAGTCCAAAAACGTTTTTTTGAATATTTTAACCAACAGAACTATAAATATTAAACCAGATGAACAAAATTGAAAGCTTTAAAATAAATCACTTAAAACTTGAACCCGGTTTTTACGTATCAAGAAAAGACGGCGATATCACAACCTTTGATATGCGTTTCGTAAAACCGTATTCCGGATCTCTTCTTTCAAATTCAGAGATGCATTCGTTTGAGCACATGTTTGCAACATACATAAGAAACTCCGAAATATCCGAAGATGTCATTTATTTCGGACCTATGGGCTGTCAGACCGGTTTTTACCTTCTTATAAGAAATGCCGATTATAATACGGTGCTGTCGGTGGTTAAAAATACACTGAAAAAAATAACAGCACACAGCGGCGATGTTTTCGGAAATTCCGAAATCGAATGCGGAAACTGTTATTCTCTTAACCTTGATGCGGCAAAGAAAATATCTATTCAGTATCTTGAGATACTGAATAACTCTGTCAATACGGGGGTATATGAGGAATGATCGGCATTATTTGCGCAATGCAAGTCGAACTTGAAACAATTAAAGAGTATGCTGAAAACTGCGGTGAAACATGTGTCGGATATTTTAATTTCATTAAATGTACATTGTGCGGCAAAGAAACCGTAATGTGTATCAGCGGTATCGGTAAGGTTTTTGCTGCTCTTTGCGCCCACACAATGATAATGCATTTTTCTCCCGAATTAATTATAAATGTAGGCGTCGGAGGGAATCTGACTTCTGACCTTAAAATAGGAGATATTACAATTGCAGACGGTCTGGTTCAGCACGATATGGATACAACGGCGCTCGGCGAAGTTCCGGGCCTTATTTCCGGTATTGATATTGTAAAATTCAAATGCGATAACACTATCGTTGAAAATCTTTGCGGAATCTGCGACAAACTCGGTTTTAATTATTCCAAGGGTACCATTGCAACCGGAGACAGATTTGTATCTACAAAGGAAGAAAAAACAAGGATTGTAAATACTTTCGGTGCGATATCCTGCGATATGGAAGGCGGAGCGATCGCTCAGGCATGCTATATCAACAATGTTCCTTTTGTGGCAATTCGTGCTATTTCGGATGACGCCGATAATTCTTCTCCTTCCGATTTTACGGAATTCTGCAAAACATCGGCGCGTAAATCCGCTAAACTTGTCGTCAGCTTTATCAAAGAAAAATAAAATAAAATAGAATTATTAAACCGTCCCGACGGAAAGAAAACTCTGAACGAAGGGTGCGAAAATCTGTTAATATCGCACCTTTTTCGGGTGCGATTTATTATATAGGAGGATAAAAATGGAAACAAGAGTTGCAGTAATGGGAATAATAGTTGAAGATACCGAAAATATCGATCAGCTTAACGATCTTCTTCATGAGCATGCTCAGTATATCATTGGCAGAATGGGCATTCCGTACCGTGAAAAGAATATCAATATTATGTCTATTGCAATAGACGCTCCTCAGGATGTGATTTCCGCACTTTCAGGCAAAATCGGAAATATTAAGGGAATAAGCGTCAAAACAGCGTTTTCCGCAACAAAATAAAAATGAATGAAACCACAGTCAATCTTCTTGACAAATTAGAAAACAGTCATTCTCTTACGCTCGATGAATATCGAGAACTCGTCGGGGGATACTCTGTTGAAATTGCTGAATATGCTGCGGAAAAAGCCGTCGGAATTCGAAAAAAAATATACGGAAACGCCGTATTTATCAGGGGTCTTATCGAAATAAGCAATATATGCAGAAATGACTGCCTTTATTGCGGAATTCGCCGTTCCAATGCCAACTGTGACCGTTACCGTCTGACTCCCGAACAGATACTTAATTGCTGTCGTGAAGGATATTCTCTCGGTTTTCGCACGTTCGTTTTGCAAGGCGGAGAAGACTCGTATTTTTCAGCTAAAACCGTATGCGAAATCGTAAAGGATATTAAAAATATTTATTCCGACTGCGCGGTAACTCTGTCTCTCGGCGAGTACTCGAAAGAAGATTATTCCGCAATGTTTTCCGCGGGCGCTGACCGTTATCTTTTACGCCACGAAACAGCAGATAAAGAACACTACAATAAACTGCATCCCGAAAAAATGTCGTTTGATAACAGAATGCGGTGCCTTTATGATTTAAAGGAAATCGGATTCCAGACCGGTTGCGGTTTTATGGTCGGTTCGCCGTATCAGACAACAGATACACTTGCAAAAGATCTGAAATTCATCGAAACTTTTTCTCCCGAAATGTGCGGAATAGGTCCGTTTATCTCTCATAAAGATACGCCGTTTTACGACAAGCAGTCGGGAACCGTTGAAATGACCTGCTATCTTTTAAGTATTATCAGAATTATGCATCCAAATATTCTTTTGCCGTCTACTACTGCACTCGGAACAGTCAGTCCAAACGGAAGAGAGCTTGGCATAAAAGCGGGCGCCAACGTATTAATGCCCAATCTGTCGCCCCGGAATGTCCGTAAAAAATATATGCTTTACGATAACAAGATATGCACCGGCGATGAGTCTGCGCAATGCCGCAAATGCCTTGATATAAGGATGAAATCCATCGGTTATGAAGTTGTCGTCGACAGAGGCGACTTTAAAAAAAATAAAATATCTACGGGGGAAGTTGATTCTGACCTCTAAGAAAGGAAGAAATAATAAATGGCAATCTATAATCCAAAATCGCTGAAAGCGGAAGAATTTATAAACAACGAGGAAATTCTCGCTACGCTTGAATATGCCGAAAAGAACAAAAACAATGTTGAACTGATCGACAGCATTCTCAAAAAGGCGCGCCCTGTTAAAAACGGCAACGAAACCCGCTGCGCTGGCCTTACGCACAGAGAGGCGTCCGTACTTCTTGCATGCGAAATTCCCGAAAAAATCGAAGAAATGTATAAGTTGGCGGAAGAAATCAAACTCGCATTTTACGGTAACAGAATCGTTATGTTCGCTCCGCTTTATTTGTCAAATTACTGTGTAAACGGTTGTGTATACTGCCCGTATCACCTGAAGAATAAGAATATCTGCCGAAAAAAACTCACTCAGGAAGAAATTGCAAAAGAAGTAATTGCGTTGCAGGATATGGGCCATAAGCGCCTCGCGATAGAATCCGGAGAAGACCCCGTCAACAATCCTATTGAATACATTCTTGACAGCATAAAAACAATTTATTCCGTCAAACATAAAAACGGTTCTATACGCCGCGTTAACGTCAATATTGCCGCAACAACCGTTGAAAATTACAGAAAACTTAAGGAAGCCGGAATAGGCACGTATATTCTTTTCCAGGAAACCTATCATAAAAAGAGCTACGAAGAGCTGCACCCCACAGGCCCGAAGCACAATTACGATTACCATACAGAAGCTATGGATCGTGCTATGGAGGGCGGTATCGACGATGTCGGTTTAGGCGTTCTTTTCGGCCTTGAAATGTACAGATACGAATTTGCGGGGCTTTTAATGCATGCCGAGCATCTTGAAGCAGTTCACGGTGTGGGACCTCA
>CAMZEM010000078.1 GCA_947305805.1 uncultured Clostridia bacterium
CAAGATAATCAAACTCATGCGAAATCTTTACAAGCATCTCTTTGGAAATCGGAATAACCGCGGGTACATACTGACCGTACCAATCGTTGAAATCAGTAATTACTGATAAGAAATAATATTCATCACCAAGCGATTCTTCTGTGTATTTGGAAGTCAGAATACCGTTTATGTATTCTTTGTTTTCCGAAATCAGCTCTTTCAGTTCTTCAAGTGCGATATCATATCCGTCTATATCGAAAAATGCAGTTGACTCATTGATTTCTCCGTCAAACATTGCTCCTGCCGACAGTCCCGCAACTCCGCTCCTCGTGTAAAATCCGCCGTCAAAGTAGTATTCGGATGTTGCAGCTTTTTTGTCTTCATCATCCTTTTCCGTCTGTATTTCAAGCGTTTCGATTACTCTGTCAAGATAGATATCGATAAGCGGCTTCAGGTCTCTTTCGATATTAAAGAATACAAGAGCGTTTTCGCGTTCGGTTTCTATTATTACCGCAACGGTGTTTGTAGTTTCAATCTGTTCTTTAACCGTCTGTTTTACGGCAGCAATAAAATCGCTTAACATAATGTTCGGCAGAGAGGGGATTAACTCTTCAAGAAGAATATACTGCTCATCGTCTATATCAAATGCTCCGGCAATTACAACTTTCGATGTATTGTCAATCAGCGGAATAACGTTTTCCGCTCTCTCGTGCGATTCCTTTGCAAAACCGTAAAAGAATGCGGAATCGTAATCGATAAAGTAATTTGATACGAAATACTGTCCTCTGTAATTTCTCAGCGCGGTCAGAGAAAAATTAACCGAGTCATAATTAATCAGTCCGAAATTAAGCGGCTGTTCCTCATATTGATAATAATATGAATATCTGTGGGTTGAATAATCCGAGTTTTTGTAAAGTGAGCTTATCGGAATATCAAGATATTCGATTTCTCTTTCGGCAATTATCTTTTCCGATTCCTCTTTCTTTGTAAACGAGGAGGAATATGTCGTATATCCGTTTGAAGTTTCGATATTCAGCGATGTAAATGCGATATTTTTTGCCCCGGGAAGGAACAGAAGAGATTTCTTTACGTCTGCGTTTCCGTCTATATAGCTGTAAAGAGCGTTTACAAATTCATCGGGCAACAGTACTCGAAGAGTTACGGTTCCTTTTCCCGGAATCGCCATTTCGCAGTAATATCTTTCGCCTGAAGAGGACGACCCTTTTGCAAGAAGCGACAGAATCTGCTGGTCGTCTATCTTAACCTTAACGTAATTACTGCTTATATTCGGCTCGTTCAGCGGCTGAGCGTTTATCGGTTTCATATAAACAGAAACAGATTTTATCTCATCTTTGCGAAAATCAACTGTTTTAACGCTGTGCTCCGCAATAACATTTAATACACCTGAAAAAATCGCTGTAGAAACAACAAGAATCAAATAAAGAGTCAGCTGTTTGCCGAATCCCACAAAGCCTTTGTTGAATACAAGAGATGCGATAATAAAAGCAATGAATGACAGCACAATAAAAATATAAAACAGCGGACTGTCTATCATATAATAGTAACTGTCCTGCGCAAAAGCGAGGAAACATATAAGCATTACGGGCCCGAAAGAAGCCGAATATGCAAAAATACCGATTCCTTTGTTAACAAAAGATTTTCCCGCATTCTCAGCTCTGTATTTTTTGAAAACAAGTATTCCCAATACTGTGTAAAGAGCCGCTATAAACAATGTGTATATTATTGCTCCCGTACTGAAAAAATAATTGAATCCGTAAAATGCGGAATATCTTGCTCCGCCTGTTGCTAAAGCTGCAAGCGTAATCGGCATTGCTGGAATATCGGGGATCAGAATAAGATTGTTTAAGGGAATCGTATACTGAACTTCCATAAATTCGCTCATCGGCTGGATAAGGAATGGCAGTTGCAGAAATGCCGCCAGAAAAGCAGGCAGAAACATTATAATATATGTCATATATACCTGCGATAATGCGGTTCCCGTAATTACAGCGGCAAACGAAGATGCGGCAAAAACGAGCATATATCCGGCAAGATTATAGAAAAACGAGAGAAAATAATCGCTTATGGCAACATAGGATAGATAGTTTTCTCCCAAAGAAATTACGATTGCAATAAATATAAGATTTAGAATAAGCATTATGGACATTATTGCGAATCCCGCAACGAAATTCGTGAAATAAACAGACGATCTTTTTACGGGAGACGCGAGTATAAAATCCGCATAATTCTTTTTATGCAAAAACCCGAACATTCCCACGGCAAGCGCAACGGGAATAATATACATTCCAACGTTTGCGGTTATACCGAGAAGTTCCACGCCTATATATCTTATATTTCCGATCGCAAGCGACGATACGCTGTCTGAAATACCGAATACAAGAAGTATAACAAGCGAGTAGGGCATCATCCTTTTCAGGCAGTATCGGAAATATTTGAAGTCAAACAGAGAGTTTTTCGTAAGCATATCCAAGCAACTCCATTTCATAAATAAATATTTCTTCGAGCGTCAGCGGAAGTATGTCGAGAAGCAAAGGATTTAATGCTTTCAGCTTTTCGCTGCACTCTTCACGGTCGCCCTTGATTATCAGTTCTGCTACCGAACCGTGTTTTTTAAAGCTGATTATATTCAGTCCGATAAAATTCTTTTCGCTGAAATCTTCCGAAAAGGCAATCTGCGCCTTAAATACGCTTGATGTTATATTTGCAACATCGCCCTCAAACAGTATTCCGCCCTGATAAAGAACTCCCAGACAGTCGCATATATCTTCCAACTCGCGAAGGTTGTGAGACGTCATTATTACGGTAATGTTACGGTTTGCAACCTCGTCGTAAATGATATTTTTCATCATGTTTCTTACTACGGGATCAAGTCCGTCGAATGTTTCGTCAAAAAGGACTGTTTTACATCTGCATGAAAGAGCGCAGAGCATTACAAGCTGTCTTTTCATGCCCTTTGAAAAATTCATAATCTTGCCTTTAAGCGGAAGACCGAGCTGTTCGAGTTTTTTCCAGAAAAAATCGTAGTCAAATGAGTCATAAAATACCGAATAGATAGAAGCGTACTGTTCAACCGTACATCCTGTCGGGAAATAAAACTCATCGGCAACGAAAACTATGTCCTTTTTCTTTTTAATATTATCAAATATCTCTTCGTCATCAACTTTAATGCTTCCGGAATCGGGATAATAAATCCCCGATATCAGTCTAAGCAACGTGCTTTTACCTGCTCCGTTGGCTCCAATAAGACCGTAAATCGTGCCGTCGCGGATTTCACAGGTAAGATTCCTCAAAACATCGGTTTTTCCGAATGATTTGGTAAGAGATTCCGCCTTAACCATACAAATCACCTCTGAACAAAAAATAAACTGTACTATCTGTAATAGTACAGTTATGATAGCATATTAAACGGCTCCTGTCAAGCCCATAATAGACAGTTTGCAAAAATGTCACAAACTTCCGAGCCGGTACGAAACAACGTGTTCTGCAATAATATGCCCTGTTTCAATACCGCACTCCTCGTTCAATGCAGTAAACAGGGCGTTGGCGTTCACTTCGCATACAAGAGGGCCTTCGGGCGTTAAAAGAAGATCAATTCCGCAGAAATCAAGCCCCAGCATCGTTGAAACGTCAACGCAAAGCGAGGCTGTTTCGTCCGAAATCTCAGCTTTTTGTGCTTTTCCTCCTATGGCGATATTCGATCTGAAATCGTTTTCGTTTTCGCGTATAACGGACGCAACGGCGTTTTTGCCTACAACATATACCCGCTGATCGCGTCCTTTGCTTGATTCAACGTATTTCTGATATAAATGCGGCGTCAGATAATACTTTTTCTGAAATTCCGTTATTTCCTCTTTTGAATTCAGAAGAAAAACTTCGCGCCCCTGAGAGCCGAAAGCAAGTTTTGCAACAACGGGCAAACCAAGTTCATCACATACTTTATCGGAAAAATCACCGAAAAATGATTCATTCGGGAAATAAGTTAACGGATAGTCAATTGTTGCGGGAACGGGAAAATCGTTTTTTAAAAAAGCGTTTATTCTTCTTTTGTCCGAACACAGTTCTATTGATCCTATATTGTTAAAAAGTCTAGTGCCCGCAATTTCCATTTTCAGCCCGAGAGGTATATCTTTATCGAGAAAAACGCATTTTTCAAACAGTTCCCTGTCTGTTCTGTCTCGTGCTTCAACATTATTAAGTATTATAGGAACATTCCCGCTCTTTTTTATTCCTTCGGCAATGTTTTCCGCGCTTTTTATAAAATAGGGGATTGAATGGTTAATAATAATCGGTATTTTCATTTTAACTCACTTATATATTTCAAAGCAGTGTCTACGGCATATTTACCGCTTTCAAACGTCAGTCCTCCCTGCATATAAGCCGTGAACGGAGGCTTTACAGGCGCATCGGCGGATATTTCAATTGATGCACCAGAAATAAAACCACCTGCAGCCATTACAACATCGCAGTCATAACCGGGCATAGCCCACGGTTCGGGCGTAACAAACGAATCTACGGGAGACCCGTGCTGAATTCCTCTGCAAAAAGCGAGAAGATCGTCAGCATTGCCGAAAGTAACGGTCTGAATAATATCTTCTCTTTCTTCGTTTGCTTCCGGCGAAACGGTGTACCCAGCCGCGGTCAGCTTTTCAGCGGCATAAACAGCCGTTTTAAGCGCCTGCGCAACGGTATGAGGCGCCATGAAAAAGCCCTGAAACATATTTCTCAGTTCGTCGAGAGTAGCTCCGCATTCCTTTCCTATACCTACGGCTGTCAACCTGTACGCGCAAAGCTCAACAAGATCCTTCCTTCCGCAGATATATCCGCCAGTTCTCGCTATTCCTCCGCCCGGATTCTTTATAAGCGAACCCGCCATCAGGTCAACGCCAACAGCAGTCGGCTCTTTTTCTCTAACAAATTCACCGTAGCAGTTGTCTGTAAAAACAATTACGTCTCTGACGCTTTTTGCCGCAGCGGCAATTTCCCCGATATCTTCAAGACTTGCCGTTTTTCTCGTTGTATATCCTCTCGATCTCTGAATAAAAACGACTTTAACGGACGGATCATCCTTTATCATTTTCTTCATCAGCGTGATTTGCGGATGTCCGTTTTCGTCAAGCTCAATATCTTTATAGTTTATACCGAAATCTTTAAGCGATCCGTTACCGTCTTCGCCGGTAATACCGAATGTTTCGCAAAGCGTATCGTACGGTTTGCCCGTAACCGAAAGAATCGTATCTCCCGGTCTGAGAACTCCGAACAGCGCTGTCGCTATCGTGTGCGTTCCTGAAACGAACGTGTGCCTTACAAGTGCGTCTTCTGCTCCGAAAGCGTGTGCAAAAACTTTATCGAGTATCTCTCTTCCTCTGTCGTCATAACCGTATCCCGTCGTGCCGTGAAGCATCGTCTCGGATACTTTGTTTTCCCTGAAAGCTTCCAGTACTCTTTCGGTGTTGATCTGACATATTCTGTCTATTTTTTCAAATACTGTGTTCATAAATCATCCCGTGTTTTATTTGTGTTCCAGCGCTGCGTCTATCATCGCGCAAAGATTTTCATAAGGAACGTCTGCCTGAATCTCCTGCGACGAAGAGGTTATATAACCGCCGTTTTCAGACATAAGTTCAATTGTTGCATGTGTTTCTTCGGCAACTTCCATCGGTGTTCCGTACGGGAGTGTCCGCTGTGTCGAAATTCCGCCCCAGTAAGTCAGTCTGTCGCCGTATTCGGATTTAAGAAACTTTATATCCATACATTCGGGTTGAACGGGATTTAAAACGTCAAGCCCCATTTCAACAAGGGCGGGTATAATAACGTCTATGCATCCGCACGAGTGAACCCATACGTCCTTGCCTGCGTCGTGAATAAGATCGTATTCTTTTTTTTCTCCCGGGGCAATCATCTCACGCCATGATTCGGGGGACATCAGAAGCGATCTTTGCGAACCCCAGTCGCTTCCGAGCAATACGCCGTCTATTTCGGGCAGATAAATAATGTTTTCAATCATTACAAGATTTTTATCAATAATTTTATTCAGTAACGCCTGAGCATATTCAGGCTCGCCCGCCATATCTGCAAGAAAATTTTCAATTCCTCTCGAAAAATACGCTTTTTCAAAATGACTTCCGAAAATCTGTATAAGGATATAACAGCCCGTTTCCTCTTTAATCATTTTCATCTTTTCCGAAAGCTCATTTACGCTCGGACCGTAGCCCATCGTTTTCGGAAGTCTTTTCGGAATATCAAAACCGAAATCCGAATCCGTCAGTCCGTACCAGCCCCACCACGGAGGTTCAACGGGAAAAACATCGTTACCGATTGCCAGGCGTACCGCGTCGTATTTGCCGAGTTTTCCGCTTTCAAAAAGCTTTTTGGCAACGGGAGATTTATACCGCTCATAAAGAAGATCCGTATACTTTTCAATGCCGTCGCCCGCAAGATGTATACAGGAGGGGACTTTCCCGGTGTTTTCATGACGTATAGCGCTTTTTACAAGATCTCTCTTTGTCATTTATCTTTCTCCCAGTAACCCATTATATTTGAATTATATCATATGCATCTGTTTTTGTCAATAAAAATATAATATAAAATACAGTAATAATATGCTTGACAAACTTTAACCGTTATGTTAAAATTTAAACGATAAATGTATTCGAGGAGGAGCTTGAAATGCTTTATACAAGTCCGAGAAAATCATATGAAATTACCGGTTCCGAACGTGTCGGAAATGCTCTTTATTTAACGTCCGAAAGAGGCATTCTCCGTCTTGCTCCGCAAAACGAAAGCATAATCCGCGTAAATTACAGCGAAAACGGAAAACTATCCGATGAATACGGCATGGGCATTGTTTTCAGGGGCGATTTTGCCGATTGGACGTTTACCGATACAGGCGACAGCATTGTTCTTTCGACACCCGCCGTTAAGGCCTCGGTCAATAAAAAATCTTCTTCAATTTCGTATTTTGATTCCAATGGTGCGCTTCTTTTGAAAGAAGCGGATTTTCAGAGCAAATATCTCTCATATTACGATACAACGCAGACCGTTGCCGACGAAAATACCGTTGTTGAAGAAATAGAAACCCCGGACGGAATAAAAAAGCAGATAAAACAGGCAACTAAAATATTTGACAGACGTCTTTGCAATACAAGGCTCAGTCTTCAGTTTAAAGATAACGAGAAAATATTCGGACTCGGTCAATCCCCCGAGGGCGTTCTTAATCTTCGCGGCACAACCCAGTATCTGCATCAGGCAAATATGAAAATCGCAATCCCGTTTTTCGTTTCCACCGAAGGATACGGAATTCTTTCGGGTACGGACGGCACGGCTGTTTTTAACGACAATGCTTTCGGGACCTATTTGTTTACCGATGCTGATACTGAAATGGATTTTTATTTTATTTACGGTCCCGAGTTTGACGATATAATAAAAGGCTACCGTTTTCTTACCGGTAAAGCCGCAATGCTTCCAAAATGGGCATTCGGATATATTCAGTCGCAGGAAAGATACGAGTCACAGAAAGAAATACTTGAAACAGTCGACAAATTCGAAAAGCTCGGCCTGGGCATTGACTGTATCGTTCAGGACTGGTCATCATGGATACCCGGACACTGGGGTGAAAAACGTCTCGACCCCGAATGCTTCCCCGATGTTCCCGGAATGATTGAAGAACTCGATGAAAAAAACGTTCATTTTATGCTTTCAATCTGGGTAAATCCTGCGGAATGTACGGAAGACTATAAGGAATTTGCCGAAAAAGGAATGTTTTTCCCTGCATCAAACACGTACAACGCATTTGACCCGAATGCACGGGCAACGTATTGGAAA
>CAMZEM010000079.1 GCA_947305805.1 uncultured Clostridia bacterium
AATCCTTATGATTACGCTACATCGTATGAATCTGCAGACTTTACAATTGCAATTCCGATAACGGCAAAAGATCCTGAAGTATCCGCCGTTGTGTTGAATGCAATTTACGAGCCCTTTGAAGGATTTGAAACTGAAGACCAAATCACCGATTATCTTATCCGTAATTTTTTTACCGACGAACGTGACGCAAGACTGTTTATGGATATAACAGATCTTGATCATATCTATTATCATGATCATAAACACGGATTATCTGATATGTTCGGTCAGCTTGCCAAAAATGTTGCAGTATCCAGGTGCGTTGAATCCTTTGAATCAAGATATTATACCGCTGTGGATAAATATGTTATTCCGGAATATATTACAATTGCAGACTATGAAGATTATTTCCATGAATAATAAATAATTAAGAATCAGGCGAAAACATGAAAAAGAACTTTTTGATACCTGCCTTCGGCGTTCTGCTGATTATTGCGGGGCTTGCTCTTATAATATTTGTTATCTCCTCCTCCGCAATAAACGATAAATCCGAAGAAACGCACGATAATTCGGAAAATCAATCTGTTGTATCGGAAAATCAAGATACCGAGGAAAACGTAATCAAAGAAACCTTAGCTCCAACAGATGAGACAACTGAAAATGATTTTCCTGTCGAACAGGAAAATGAAATAATCAGTGAATCGGAAACACTTGTTGAAACGGACACCACAGTTGAAGAACCTGTTTCCGAAGTAACCGAAGAAACGGAACCTCAACCTGCTGCCTCAACCGGGACCGGTGAAACCTCGGAAGAACCCGAAACGACAGAAACCGAAAGTGAATCTGTTGAAGCTCAAACTGTTGAAGCTCAACATGATGATAATCAAAACGAAGAAATCGTTTATTTTGACGGAACAACAAAGGTCGATACGTCTCTCTGGAATATGATTCTTGTCAACCCCGACAACTATCTGCCTGACGGTTTTACAATCGATAAAATGCAGGTTCAGGGTAATTATTATCTGGATAGCCGAGTTGCCCCGTATGCAATACAAATGATCGCCGATGCAAAAAAAGACGGGATCGACTTGCAGATATGCTCTTCAATTCGTGATATTGATATGCAGACGCGCCTTTTTAACAATAAAATCGACGATCTGATTGAAGAAGGCTACTCAAAAGAAGATGCGAGAAGAGTTGCCGCAACGATTGTTGCCGTTCCCGGTACAAGCGAACATCACACCGGGCTTGCAATGGATGTCGTAACACCTTCGTATCAGCGCCTGAATTCGGGATATGCAAATACGGATGCGGCAAAATGGCTTAAAGCGAACGCTGCAAAATACGGATTTATTCTTCGCTATCCCGAAGATAAGACCGAAATAACAAAGATTATTTTCGAGCCCTGGCATTACAGATATGTCGGAGTCGAATATGCATCGTTTATTATGTCTGAGGGTATTTGTTTTGAAGAATTTATTGAACTTTACGGAGAGACGGATCAGTAAATGAACGAACTTACTACAATGATTATGATAGAAAACATCGATTCCGATGAGGTTGTTGTAATCGAAAGAATAAAAAAATATCCTGGCATCTGCTTTCCCGGAGGACATGTCGAGCCCGGGGAAAGCTTTACCGAGTGCGCAATACGCGAAGCTCTTGAAGAGACAGGGCTTTCTGTTAAAAACCCCGTTCTTTGCGGAATAGTCAACTGGGCAAAAAAAGATTCGAATGACAGATACGTGGAATATCTTTTTAAAACATCAGATTATTCAGGCAAAATAATAGGCGGTACGGAAGAGGGCAGGGTGTTCTGGCTGAAAAAATCCGATCTGAACATGTCTGATCTGTCTCAGAATTTCGATTTCTATCTACCTGTTTTCTTTTCTGAAAAACCTGTCGAACTTTTCGGCGAATGGACCGACGATTTCGGCACAGCTCCGGTTAAACAGTAAAAAATTAACGTGAACACAATAGTGTTCACGTTTTAATTATCCAAAGTAATTATCGAGCTCTTCCCGTATCCTTTCCGGAATAGTTCTCGGAATCGGAAATCTTGATGAATTCAACAGTCTTTCCGATGCAAAACGGATAAACTCTGTTGTTCTTTTCAGCGAATCTTCCGATAAAAAATCAATTTTATCGTTTCTGTTGTGCATGCCGCCCTGTCCTCCGCGCTGAAAAACAACAAAAGGAATGCCCGAGTGAGCAAAAGAAGATGAATCGCTGGGAAATATGCCCGAAGAAATCGATACTGGAAATCCCGTTTCCGCTGCGCAGTACTGCAAATAAGATTTTATTGAATCATCTCCGGAAACACAGGCAATGTCGTTGCCTATAACGGTTCCCGTCATATCAATATTTATCCCGAAACGGTATTCTTTCAACTCATCTCTATGGCGTTCAACGTATGCTTTGCTTCCTTTCAGCCCCATTTCTTCGCTTCCGCACCAGATGAATCTAACACTTCTTTGGGGTTTGTTTTCTTTATAATATGAATACAGTGCCATGAGATTAGCGCATCCCGAAGCATTGTCCCAGGCTCCTTTTGAAAACATTGTACTGTCGTAATGAGCCGTAAACAGCATTTTTTCTGTGTCGTTTGCTCCCTTAATATCGGCAATAACATTTCCGGACGTTAGAGTTATATTGTTTTGAATAAGTTTAACTGTAACTGTTTCCGGATTCATCTTTATCAATTTAAGCGCTTCCGATGCTCTTAAAGTAACGCCGGGTAATTCTCCGAACGCAGTAGTTTTGTCTTTAATGGAACGTGTGTTTAAATCTGTTCTTGTTCTGTCATCTGTGACCGACCCGTCAAACGTTATAAACGCAGCTGCCTTTTTATCGGTAAGGCGTCTGTACAAGTCGTGATGCATTGTATTTACAAAAACGATCTTTCCTTCGCACTCGTCAATTTCATCATTGCTGCCGGTTCCGATGTACTCAAAAGGTCCGGTGATACCATCCGTATTTGTAGACCCCGTTCTGCCGTATCCTGTAACTTCGAATACAAATTGCTTTCCGTTTGAATATGCCGTAAGACCAGCATCTTTTATTTCAAATGTGCTTAATTCAAACGGCTCGTATAACGCTTCTCCTCCAAGCATTTTAATGGTATCCGTTATTATTTCCGCAGCTCTATGTTCGCCGTCTCTTCCCGCAACG
This sequence comes from uncultured Clostridia bacterium, assembly GCA_947305805.1. GTDB lineage: Bacteria > Bacillota > Clostridia > Oscillospirales > UBA644 > HGM12619. The sequence goes on from CAMZEM010000079.1 coordinate 3,151, forward strand.
CGAGAAAAATATATTTTTTTAATAAATGACATCTGATTGAAAGCCTTCATATATTCCTCCGATAAGTATATTAAAAGTTCTGATACCAATATCATCTTGTGCCTGAATTATACCCGTTTTTAAGGCAGATGTCAATATGTCATTTGTTAAACGGACATTCTCCTGTTATAAATTAAAAAAATAACGTAGATATCCTATTTTTTCTTTAAAAGTATTGACTAAAATGTATAATTGTGATAAAATTAGAAAGATGTGAGGTGACGGTGTGAGATTTGTTAAAGCGTTCCTTTATCTGATAATTATTGCGGGATTGGCAGGATGGCTTGCGTTTACATCATGTGAAACCGAGATTGAAAAACGTGATGCATATGTTCGCGGAAAACTATCCGAATACGGCATTACCGTCCGCAATACTTCATATGCTCGCGATACCGTCTACCTGTCTATTGACTCAGACGGTGAAAAAGTTACTGCTGATGATATAATGAATATCCGCAAGCTTTTAAACGCTCTTCGTTGCGCAGTTTTTGAACAGAATATTTACAATGTTTCCCTTGTTTCTCCTTCAGGTAAAACAGTTTATTCCACACTTTTTTATAATATTTATACATCCTCCGAACAGGTTATCGTTCAGTATGGTGGCGGCGACCGTGATGATGTAATGAAAAAGTATTTTATAAAATATGATCTCAGAAAAAGAGGTTATAATTGCCGATATATCGGCTTTTATGACACAATGGGAATGGAACAGCAGGCTCTTTACCTTGAAATAGACTCGACACCCGATAAACTCCCTTCCGCAGTATCCGATTTTATATCCTCAGTAACGGATTTAAACGAACAGGGCGGTGGAGTATTCAGATACAGCGCCGCTTTTTATGATGGAGAAAAGATTATGGCAGTTGTGTCAAGAGATATTGTTTACGGAGACGTTATTTACTGGAAAGCCCCCGATTATTCCGAGATAAAAACAATGTTCGGCTAATTATTCCTTCGGAGATAATATAATGAAAACATCAAAACCGGTTTCTGCAGGTCAGATTGCAATAGTAATTTCCGTTGCTGTTATCCTTATAGCATCGATAATTTTTCTTACAATCTATCTGAACAAAAAAAACAGTGACGATGATAGCGCGGTCAATAAAAATGTCGCGCTCAGTGCGCTTTTCGAAAATGATGTTCTTACCGGTACCTTTAACGGGAAAAAAATCATAATAACACAAAAAGATATAATAAGTGAGATGCTGAAAAGCAGCGAATGGAGATTTCTTCCGGATTATAACTCGGATGTTGATGACTCCCTTGTCCTCAATATCGGTGATAATTATACGTTGTCTTTATGCAAAAATGAGATTGCTGAAATAAAAAAAGACGATAAATCAAGATATTATTCAGTTCCGTCGGGGATTCTTCAGTCGATATCCTCATATCTGTATGATAATACTTATATTTCCCCTCAGGATGCGGCCGCATTCATTGCCGCTTCGGATAATATCACTGTTTACGTCCTCGGATCTTCAAAAACAGTTGCGTCGGGCTCTCAGCTTTCCTCCGCTCTCGGTATTTCCGACTGGACGGAAAGTGAAAACGCAATTCCTGCTTTAGAGCCTACCGTCGTTATTGATACGAAAAACGGACTGAAAATCAGCATTTATAAATCAATTAATATCGGTGTAATAGAGTATAACGGATCAAGCAGTGTGTATTCTGTAAATGAACTATCTGTTGCCAGCACCGAATTTGTTGCGAAATCATATTTTAACGATTTATCTGCACTATTTAGCGGAAAGATAAACACAGAGGATGCTATCGTTCTTTCAAAAGGCGGAGAGGAGTTTAATCTTTCTCCCGATACAACTCTTGATACCCTTCTCGATGTTTCTAAATGGGAGCGCAGATTCAACGCTCCGGCCGGCCTTCCTTCTAAAGCCGATATCGTTATCAGCTCAGGACAGTCATTTACTCTAAATCTCTATTCAACATATTCCGTTGCCGAGTTTGAAAACGTTTATTATTCCGTGCCCTCATCAGTTTTTTCATCCGTTTCCGAATATCTTAACACAACAACCGACAGTAAAGAAACCGTATCTACACTTAAAAATGTTATATTAAACTCCATTTCCGAGAGAAAACAGGTTTTCGTTCAATACAAAAAGAACGGTTATATCGTGTCGGTACAACCGGAATTTCTTTCCGTTCTTAGTATCTCGTCCTGGACAGAGAGTCCTGTTCTTGAGCTTTTCGGCGATCCCGATCTTGTTTTTGAGATCAATAAAGTTCCGTCGCTTTCACTCTCGTTTTATACCGTTAAAAATTCTGTAACAGTTATAAACGGTAACGAGAGACAGGTATTCAGAATTCCTTCGTCAATTTCCGGCGCACTTATCAACTACGTTCAGGAAAACCTTTATACCGAAGCTTGGACCGTATCAGCAACAGAGCTCGGAGCATTGCAAAAAAACGCAGAAGGTGTTGACGTTACCGTAACCGACGCATATGCCTTCCGTGAAAAATACAGCGAGGAAACGTATGATGCTTTGTCTGTTCTTGCTGCGCTTGATCTCATTCCTTCCGATTCCGTTCCGGAGATTACGGAAACCGAAAAAACCGAAATCTTATTCAAGGGTCAGGAAAAGTTTTTAATGACATTATATCCCGATCCCGACGGTAATTCTATAATTAATGTTACAGGTACTTTTTATTCCATAGGCAAATATATAGACAGATGGTTTGTTTGTTCCTCTCCGTATTCCGATGTGGTCAATTCACTTATGAAAGTAAATGAGAAATCATCCGATACCGCTGCCGCTCTCTTCTGCGAGTCTCTCCGAACGGGAGATATCGATACGATAAACAGGCTTATCGGAAATACTTCTTTTGACTATAGCGGTATCAAAACTCTGATGCTGAATCATTTATCCATAGAGAATTCCGACGGCCACGGAGTATATACCGTTATGATGAACGTTGAAGATCCTGTCGATTCTCCGTTTGAAAAAGGAATTAAGAATTATATCCTTACGGTAGGTTCTTCCGGCGGTTCGCTTATTGTCAGATCGTTTATACCCGAAGACGAATATGAATTACTTATGCTTTCTGATCCTGCTGTCGCAGCAGTTGACGGATTTACATCCTGGGTTGATGCTGCCGGAATTGCTTTTGACTCGATAAACTCTTTAGAAAATAAATCCGCAGTAGCATCCTATCTGTTGATGCTGTGTAAACGGGACGGCATCGGAACGATTTCAGAAGATAATCCGTCGTTACTGCTGGTTTCTGCCGAAGAAATGAATACTGCCGCCAAAACTTATTTTGGCGTTGAAAAATACGAAGCGTTTGATATTCCATCATTTAACTCCGAAACCAATATGTATTCGTATGAGGGTATCAGTGCTCCCACAAGATATAAAAGGGCGTTTTCTATCGAATACGATGATTCGGGGAACGCTACCGTAACATATAAATGGTATTCCGATCCTCTTTGTCTTTACTGTAACGGAACAATTGTTTATAATTTGAAAAAGAATGACGACGGTACTTTTGCTATTCTCTCCGCTACAAATCCTGATTCAGCAGAAGATACCGAAGAACAGACTTCTGAAAATCAAGTCGAAGAAAACACAGAAGAAAACGACGAGAATGAGAATTCCGAACAGCCTGTCGAATCCTTAGATTCGAATACCGGTACCGAAGAGGAATTTCCGACTTTTATTCCTCCTACGGGGCTAACTCCTACTGAAACACTGTTTAAATTTTTTGAATATCTTAACGAAAAAGATGTCGAAAAAGCCAACAGTCTTCTATACGAGGCTTATGCTCGAAGCGAAGAGGAATTCGCATTTGATGAATTAATTAAAATATCCGTAAAATCCTGCGCAGAGGTGCCTTCCGATTATGATTGGTACGATCCGTGGTACAAGTCGCCTGCGGATTATGTTTGCGTTGTCGCAGAGGTATCTGTTGATTGTAATGCCGATAATTGGTATATCTATCAGAAGGATTCTTCTTCTGTTGAAGTTTATTTGATAAAAACATCCGATATCTCGGACTGGCGCATTATAGCGGAAAAACCGAGCGGAGAAGGCATTTTAAGCAATCATTAAGTGTTACGATACAAATAATAATTATAAAGGAGATATAGTATGCTTGTTGTCAACACCTTGACCGAAAAGCTCAACAGAGCATTAAGAAAGTATGAACATTATCGCTTTGAGGACATTGATGAAGTCAAAGGCGTAACTGTTTTTGAAACGCCGGAAAGACTTCAGCACGAACCTTCCCAAAAAGGAGAGCATATTGAAAAGGGGGCTTCCTGGGGAGATGAAGGTATCACAGCATGGTTCCGTTGCGACTACAAGATTCCGGCTTCTCTTGACGGAAAACGCCTTTTTGTCGGCGCAAAAACAAACGGTGAAACATTATGGTTTGCAAATGATATAGTAAAAGGCGTATTCGATAACAACCATCCCTATGTTCACCTTGTCAAGTCTGCTAAAAAAGGTGATAAATATCATTTCGCGTTTGAATCTTACAGCGGACACTGGTTCCCCGGCTGCGGTATCGGTGAGTTTAACCCGAAAGTAACCAAAGGCTGCAAAACTTTCGGAGGAATTTTCATCGCC
>CAMZEM010000080.1 GCA_947305805.1 uncultured Clostridia bacterium
CGGACATATGGTTATAGTGAGTCATAAGCTTTGACCCGTGGTCTATAACGCACTTGTTGCCGCCTCCTGTATTTGTCCAGCCGTAATAGATTATTGTACCGTCAGCTGCAGCGTAAACCGGTGCGCCTTTGTCGGCGGGAATATCGATAGCATAGTGGAAGTCGTCTTTTCCGTAAAGCTTTCTCCAGCCGAATCCGGATGTAATTCTCGAATATTTGGAGTCAAGAGGCCACATAAACGTGCCGCCGGCATATTTTTTCTTTTTATCGAGCAATTCGTTTATCTGTTTCTCAAATTCCGCTTCAAGTCTTTCGAATTCTTCCTGTTCTGCCTGTAACTGAGCTATATTCTTGTTTATATAGTCGATTCTGTCCTTCAAATCAACAATCTGAGCTGCCTGATTTGTTTTTTCAGCGGAAAGAAGAGCAAGCATTTCCTGTTGTTCGTTGTAGTCGGCCGTTATTTCATCGCGGACTGATTCTATAAAGGCGATATTGTCACACATAGTTACGAGAATCTGCTTATCGTAATCCATCATATCGCGGATATAATCGTAACGGGTGAGCATATCAGAGAAGTTTTCAGACATTATGAGGACTTCAAGATACGTTGTGGTGCCCATCTCGTAGTTTTCGCGGATTCTTGAAACGTATTTGTCGTGGTATTCTTCATATTCCTGCTGAGCACGTTCAAGTTCGGTATTTTTTTCTTCAAGACGGGTTTCAAGGTTATCGATTATCCATTCGATAGTTTCGATTTTGCCTTCGGTTTCGAAAATCTGTTGCTCAAGTGTCTGTTTTGCCTTAACCTCGGAATTCTTTTCGTTTGAATACTTTTTAAGGCTCGACGATAGCTCCGCCTGTCTCTCGTTAATCTGCTCAAGTCTTTCTTTTGCAGCCTCGAGAGACGCGGCGTCCTCCTGAGTAAACTCTTCACTGTCGGCAGTAAACGGCGAGGATATCAGAGCCGCAATAAGAGAGGCGGTAATCAGAGCGACCAATGCGAATGAAAGAAACTTTTTCATTTACGTTCCGTTGCTTTTCGACAAAGAAAAGCATCCTTTCCCTGTGTTGTGTAAGGTTATATTTGTTGTGTGTCAGACATTAACATAATTTTTAACGGGTGTGGCGGAACCTATCATTCCTATAATTGCACCCGAAACGATGTAAAACAAAGCGAACCGAATAATTTTACCTTTTATTGCTATGGGAGTGAAAAGTCCGAAATCGGCAATAATCGGTGATATTATTTCGTTATAGACAAAGAAAGTGAGGACAAGGGTTAAAAGTCCCGCAACGATGCCTATAATGATTCCCTCTATAAGATACGGAGTTTGTACGAATAAATCGGTTGCCCCGATATATTTCATGGTTTCTATTTCTTCTTTTCTCGCATAAACAGAGGTTCTTACATTGTTTGTAATAATCATAGCAGAAATAATAATAAGAAGCGTTATGATGGTTATCGCAAGCAAAAGAACAATGCGGCTTATATCACGTATGCGCTCTATAACGTCTCTGCGCTCTCTTATACGGGCAATTCCCTCGATCTTGCTTATTTCGAACATGGTCTGGTCGAATTTTGTAAGATCCTTGATATTAAAAATAAATGAGTTTCTGAGAACATCCGATGAAATATCGGAAAAGAGCTCTGAATTTTCACCCATCGAATCGAGATAATTCTGCATAGCTCTTTCTTTTGACTCAAAGTGAACATCCTGAATATTCTGAATTTTCAGAAGCTGCTGATGAATCTGATTAATATCTTCCTGTCCCAGATTCTCGTCGATGAAAATAACTACCTGGCTCTCATCTCCGACTTGGTCGATAAACAGATTGACGTTTTCAAAAAGAAGAACGGAAGAACCGAGAGTAAGAAGGCAGATTGTAAGGACAGCTATCGAACCGAGTGTTAGAAGCTTATTGTTGAAAATGCTTCTGAATGCGCTTTTTATAAGAAACAGAATTCTGTCTATCATACGTCATCCTCCTCACTGTGCGTGCGCTGCGCTCGTCTTCTGCGAGGCGGAATATCCGGATTGGTTTCTTCTTTTTCGTTAACCTGAAGAATCTGGTGCTTATCTTCCTCGGTGTCGAATTCAATAAGACCTTCCCTGAGGCGTATTTCACGTTTTTTAAAAGCTTTTACAAGGCGCTGTTCGTGAGTTACGACAACAACGGTAATTCCGTTTTTGTTTATGGAGCTTAACAGCTTCATAATCTCAATAGACATAGCGGGATCGACATTTCCCGTTGGCTCGTCGGCAATAATAATCTCCGGGCTGTTGACAATTGCGCGCGCAAGAGCGACCCTTTGCTGTTCGCCGCCCGAAAGCTCTTTGGGAGAATCGTACATTTTATGTGTGAGACCGACGATTTCAAGAGCTGTATTGACTCTTTCTTTAACTTCTCTTCCGCCTCTTCCTACTACTCTGACCGCAAAAGCGACGTTATCGTAGACGTTCATTCCGTCAATCAAACGGAAATCCTGAAAAACGACACCGATTTTTCTGCGGTACTTGGCTATCTGTCTGTGTGAAAGAGATTTTAAGTTTGTGCCGGCTACGATAAGTTTTCCTTCGGATGCGAAATTTTCGCACGTAAGCAGATGTATTATAGAGCTTTTTCCTGCGCCGGAGGGACCTGTAATAAAAACGAATTCGCCGTCTTCTATCTGAAAGCTTATTCCTTTTAATGCTACGGAATCCTTCGAATAAGCCATTTTAACATTATCAAATATAATCAATTTAATACTCGCTTTCAAATGATTACAGTGTGTTTTGCTGTGACATTTTCGAGTTGTGTGTTGTTGTGTGGATCAATTTACAGCTTCATCGGGTCTGAAGCAAGATATTTTCTAACCATAAGAGCTACTTTGAATACAATTGCGTGATCGAATTCTTTTAAATCAAGACCGGTAAGACGTCTTATTTTTTCGAGACGGTAAACAAGAGTGTTTCTGTGAACGAACAGTTTTCTTGATGTTTCGGATACATTCAGATTGTTTTCAAAGAATTTTTGAATGGTAAATAATGTTTCGTGGTCAAGAGAATCAATGGAACCTTTTTTGAATACCTCATCAAGAAAATCTTTGCAGAGCGTTGTGGGAAGATAGTATATCAATCTGCCGATGCCGAGATTATTGTAGCTCATAATAACTTTTTCGACATCGAATACTTTTCCGACTTCAATGGCGACCTGAGCCTCCTTGTAGGAGCGCGAAAGATCGCGAATGGATTCAACGACCGAACCTATGCCGACGACAGCGCGTGTATAAAACTCACTGTTAAGCGTATCGACAATTGAATGGGCAAGTTTTTCAAGGTCTTTTACTTCTATTGAAGGTTTAACCTCTTTTACAAGCGCTATATCGTTTTCTCCGACGTTAATAATAAAATCTTTTGATTTATCGGGGAAAAGACTTTGTATAATATCGTAGGCAAATATTTCCGTTCTGTCAAGCAAACGGATAAGTATGACGACGCGGGGCATTCCGTCGGAGAACCGGACTTCTTTGCTCTTAACGTAAATGTCGGATTGAAGTATATTTTCGAGCATTACATTTTTAACAAAATTTATTTTATTGTATTTCTCGTCATTATATTCTTTCAAAGCGCCGAGAGAAACGGCAAGCACACCTGAAACAGATTCGGCAACCTGGTCTGTTCCTTTTACGAAACAGACGTGTTCCATTTTTATGCGTGAACCAACGACACGGTACGTATAGCCGTTTATTACGTTAACATCGGTCATCGACATTAAATCATTCAGATTTGAACCGACAGACTGACCGATCAGGCTTAAATCGGTACAGGCAATTACATTCGCCTGATCATCGACAACCCCTATAGTTCTGTCCGTATAATCTTTCATTTGTAAAACAACGCTTTGAAACAACCTGCTTGACATAATTACACCTTATTATTTAAAATTAGCATTGAGCCTGTTATTTCAGGTCAATCTATACAGTAGTATTATACATCATTTTTGTGCAAATTGCAATAGGAAAACCCCTAAATGCCACACTTTTTTCAAAAATTATTGTGTATTTTGCATAGTTTTTTTGTTTTAAATGCCATTTTCAATAACAAAACGACAGTCTTTGTTTATCTGCTCTTTCAAATCGGATATATTGTCGAATTTTTTTTCGTCTCGAATAAAAGAAGTAAGAAAAACTCTCGGTTTTTTTCCGTACAAATCTTCCGAAAAATCAAAAATGAATGTTTCGCAGTCAACATCCGATTTATCGCTGTTTACCGTGGGACGACAGCCGATATTTACTATACATCTGTACCTGATTCCGTCAATTATAATAAAGCCGGAATACACGCCGAATCTCGGAATAACGGAATCACTGTTAAGCTTTTGATTGATAGTAGGAAACCCTATTTTTGAGCCGAGTTTTTTACCGTTTAATACTGCCGATGCAAAAGAAAACGGTCTGCCCATTAACTCTGCAGCCTTTTTTACGTTACCGCTGACAATTGCTTCGCGTATCTGTGACGAACTGAACGAAGGATTGACTGATACCGTCGTAAGCTTCATACCGAGTTTTTCGCACTCTTTTTCAAGGTCGTCCGTTCCGTACGCCGCATGATTCCCGAATTTGGAGCCTTCGCCGCAAACAATATGAGAACACGACAGTTTATATTGCAGATATTCTGTGAACTGCTGACAGTTCATAGATGCAAAATCGGAATTAAACTGCTGAAAAAAGACGTATTTTATGCCGATATTTTTTATAAGTTCAGCCTTGTATTCATCATCCGTAATAATTCCTACGGGATGTGCGGGATTGAAATAATTTTTCGGGTGCGGAATAAACGTCAAGGCAACGGAGTTAAGATTTTCCGTTGCCGCGATTTCAATTGTTTTTAAGAATACGAGTCTGTGACCGTTGTGAACGCCGTCGAAATTACCGACAGCCACTACGGAATGTTTGTTTTCTGTAATATTGTTTATTTGTTCCATAAAGATTTAACAAACAACTCCCTGTTTGCATGTGCAAGCCCGAGAACGGTTCCGTCTTCCGAACATGCGATATAGTCGCATTCTGTTATCAGTTCACTGCCTTTTATTCGTTCGGGTGAAATTATTCCGCCGTTAAGATAATAGTTTTTTCCGTTTTCGGGTATTGTAATTCTATCAAGATGTGAAAATGCTTTTTCGAACGGAATTGCAATCCGGTCAAGCATTCCGTTTTCAGCAAGAACGAGAAGAGAAGCGTAATCGTAACAGTTATCTATCGAAATGCCGTTGGAGACAATCCTCTGCAGTGATCCCATACAGGCTCCGCATCCCAGTTTTTTTCCGATATCGGCGCATATCGTGCGAATATACGTGCCTGCCGAGCAGTAAACCGTAAAATAATATGAGTTATTTTCTTCTGCAGACCCATTATACTTTATATCGTATATGGTTACTGTTCGGGGCTCCCTTTCTATCTGCACTCCCTTACGGGCAAGTTTGTAAAGAGGAACGCCGTTCTTTTTAATTGAAGAGTACATTGGCGGAACCTGATTTATATTTCCGATAAATCCGTAAAGGACTGATTTAAAATCGTCTTCGGAGACGGTCTTTTCAGACGTTTCAAGTATTTGCCCGGTTATATCTTCGGTATCCGTTACTGTTCCGAGACATATTTTACAGATATATGCCTTGTTTGACGGGAAATAATCGGAAAGCTTTGTATAATTTCCGGTAAGCACGGGAAGAACGCCCGTACACATCGGATCGAGGGTACCCGTATGACCGATTTTTACTTTTCCGCCGATTGCACGGCGCAAACCGGCGACAATATCGTGAGACGTATAGCCGGAAGGCTTATTTACAGGTATGATCATAAAGCCTTTCCCACTCCTCAAACACCGCTTCCGTTATTCTTTTTTCTGCCTCTTCGACTGAACATCTCATAGACAGCCCCGCAGCGCGGACGTGTCCTCCCCCACCGAATTTTCCAGCAACTTTCGAAACGTCAAAATCCGGCAATGGGTATTCCTGCTGAGAGCGAAGTGATATTTTGATTTCACCGTCGCTTTTTTCGCGTACTGTAATTCCGACAACCGTGCCCGCAATTCTACGGGTAATTGCGGTAAGTCCGCCAAGCTCGTTTTCGTCAACTCCGAGCCTTTCAATCTGAGCATAACGAACAGTGACCATTGAAATCTTATTGTTTTTATACTGTTTTACCGAGTTCAATGCTTCGCTTTCGAGTTTTAACTGGGCAAGAGAAACGCTGTCAAACAGTTTTACATTGATAGAGGAAGCGTCGAAGCCGAACCTTAAAAGCTCGGATGCGGCCAGATGAGTATAGGGAGATGTATTTGAATATCTGAAACATCCGGAGTCGAAAGAAATTGCAATATAAAGCTTTTCCGCAATATATCTGTCTATTTCAATGTCTGCACTTTTAAAAAGCTCGAACATCAGTTCACCCGCAGAAGAAATATACTCGGAAAGAATTGTTTTTTTTGCATAAAAAGTATTTGAAAAGTGATGATCTATCGCATAATCGACGCGATTTGCCAAAAAGCCGAATTTTTCACCGAAAAGTGACTCGGATGCAACATCGACAGATACAACCGTATCAGGTTCAAAAAGCATTTCAAGATTCTTTTTGCCGTCGCTTATAAAAACAAACTGCTCCGGAATTTCATCGCTGCACACTACTTCGGCATTTTTGCCCATACGATTTAATTCATACAAAAGCGCGAACGAAGAACCAATGGTGTCTCCGTCCGGCGATTTATGCATTACTATACAAATGTTGTCTTTCCCGAGCAGTTCGGAAAAATCGGATATCTGATTTTCAGTCAGCATCTTTGTCTATATTCAGACCTTTCAGGATGTTGTTTATTTTTGCGCCGTTTTCGATGGAATGATCAAGAATAAAAATGATTTTGGGAACTGCGCGAAGATTGAGTCTTTCCGCCAGCTTTTTGCGGACATAGCCCGATGCGGCTTTAAGTCCCTGTTTTACTTCTTTTTCATCGTATTCGGAAAAGAAGCTGATGTAAATACGGGCCTCTTCAAGATCGCCCGTAACATCCGCCGCAACAACGCTTGGCATAGGCGGAATACGGGGGTCTTTTACTGTTGAAAGAATATCCGATACTTCGCGCTTTATTCCTTCATTTATTCTGTCTCTTTTGTAATTTGCCATAGTTTTCCTTTACTGTTTGATTTCCTCGTTTACAAATGCTTCTATTATATCGCCTTCCTTGACATCACCGAAGCGTTCAATGCCAATACCGCATTCGTAACCCTGTTTAACCTCGGAAGCATCGTCCTTGAAGCGTTTAAGAGAATCAATCTTGCCCTCGTGGACGACAATTCCGTCTCTTATAAGGCGTATTTCCGCAGAGCGTGTAATACGTCCTTCTTTTCCGTAACATCCCGCTATGGTACCTACGCCGGATACACGGAACGTCTGTCTGACTTCCGCCATGCCGAGAGAAACCTCGCGGAATTTCGGAGCAAGCATACCTTTCATAGCTGCTTCGATTTCGTTTATGCAATCATAAATAACTCTGTAAAGACGCATATCCACGCCGTCTTTTTCCGCGCTGACTTTTGCATTGGGATCGGGACGGACGTTGAATCCGACGATTATCGCATTGGATGCCGTTGCAAGCATTACGTCGCTTTCGGTAAT
>CAMZEM010000081.1 GCA_947305805.1 uncultured Clostridia bacterium
GCGTTGTCAAAACAGAGCCGCCGGCGACGAGGAACACCGTCACGAAGAAGATAGATGGCGATGCGGAAAGCGCGGCAGAAGCTTTACTAAACGAGCTTGTCAGCCGCAAACTTATATAGGGGGTGCGGTAGAATGAAGATTTATAGCGAAGCAGATAAAAACAGCTATAAAAACGTCTGGACTTTGTCCAAGATCACCGGCGGAACGCTTCATACCGTTTCATACGAGCTTTTAGGCGCGGCAAGGAAACTCGCAGCTAAAAGAGGGTGTGAGGTATGGACGGCGGTGCTCGGCAAAATAGACGAAGAGCAGATCAAAACTCTGTTTGCATACGGCGCGGATAAAATAATATCCGTAAACGACGGTAAACTCTCCGCTTTCAACGACGAGCTGGAATGCAATATTCTTGAAAGACTTATAAACAAATACCGTCCGGAAATCGTTCTGTTCGCCGCGATGACGCGCGGACGCGCGCTTGCCCCGAGACTTGCAAGCAAGCTTTGCTGCGGTCTCACCGCGGACTGCACCGGACTTGACATAGACCCGGATAACGGCGATCTGCTCCAGACGCGCCCGGCTTTCGGCGGCAATATAATGGCGACGATCAGAAGCAGCGACCACCGCCCGCAGATGGCGACGGTGCGCCCCAAGGTCATGCAAATGCCCGAACCTGATAACGGCAAGTCGGGTGAAATAATAAACGAAAAAATAATACCGGAAGATACTGTCAATATCAAAGAGATCATAAAGAGCATACAAAGAAACGAGACGACTGTCAATTTAGGTGACGCACGCATTATAATTGCGGGCGGACGCGCGATGAAAGGGCCGGAAGGCTTTAAAATGCTGGAAGAGCTTGCCTCGCGCATAGGCGGCGCGGTAGGCGCGAGCCGCGCGGCGGTGGATAACGGCTGGATATCTTATCCGCATCAGATAGGACAGACGGGCGCGACTGTTCAGACGGACGTATATATTGCCTGCGGAATATCCGGCCAGATACAGCATCTTATAGGTATGCAGTCGTGTAAAACTATAATTGCAATAGATATTGACGATACAACACCGATGATGAAATTAGCGGACATAGCGGTAAAAGGCGACGTTTTTGAAATAATACCCGCGCTGATAAAAGAACTTGATAAAACCAAATAAAGGAGAAAAAACAATGCTTATTATAGGTGAAAAATTAAACGGCGCCATAAAAAGCGTGGCGGAAGCGATAAATAACCGCGACGCGGCTTTTATAGGCGATTTAGCTAAAAAACAGCTCGATCAGAGGGCGGATTATCTTGATATATGTTCGGGAAAGCCGGACGGCGACGCGGAGACACTGAAATGGATGATAGAGCTTATACAGACGGATCATCCGGATGTCAGATTCAGCCTTGACAGTCCGAATCCGGATACAATACTTGAATGTATACCGCTTTGCAAAAACCCCGGTATCATAAATTCCGTATCGCTTGAAGGATCAAAAATAGAAAAGATATTCCCCGCGGTAAAGGATAACAAGGGCTGGAAGATAATAGCTCTTCTGCTGGACGAGACCGGCATGCCGGAAACCGTCGAAAAGCGTATTGAAAGTTTCCACGGCATTATGGAGAAAGTCAAAGAATACGGCATAGAAGAGAACAGAATGTATTTTGACCCGCTCGTATTCACGGTAGGTACCTCTCCGGACAGTTTTCTCAATTTCATCGGCGCGTCAAAGAAGATAAAGGAAGAATATTCGAATGCCCATATAGTAAGCGGTCTTTCCAATATTTCATACGGACTGCCGTACAGAAAAGCGATAAACCACGCATTTCTTATAGGCGCCATGATGTCCGGTATGGACAGCGCGATAATGGATCCGCTTAACCGCGATATGTTAGGCGGCGTTTACGCGGCTGAGGCGCTTCTCGGTGAGGATGAATACTGTATTGAATATTTATCAGCATACCGCGACGGCCTTTTCGGAGTACAGAAACAGTGATAACATCTCTTTTCAGTTATAGCCTGCGCCTATATCTGCGCATTTGATTACGGTATTTGACAATGGGGCATACCGGGTGTATAACTCGGATAACCGCGCTGTTCGCTGATATAACAATATAAAAACTCCGCCGCGCCGAAAAGCGAAGCGGAGTTGATTTTTATTCTCTCGCTGTTTACAATAAAACCGAAGCGGGGATAAAAAGATTTCGGCAGAAATTATGACGCATGAAGGAATAAAACCTTATATTTGTTAAGACAAAACCGTGATCATATTTTGAAACAAAAAAGACCGTGCTTTAAGCACGGTCGATTTTTATGCGTTTTTACTGATTCTGCTCTGTGTTTTCCGTTTCTGCTGCAACGGGCTTTATATTTAAAACCTCCGCTTTTACCGCGTCGTACTCTTCCTGAGTAATAAGGTTTTTATCGAGCATATCCTTGTAAGAAGCGAGTTTGTCCGCAGGCGAAGCCGCAGGTGCCGGCGCCGCGGCGGGAGGAGTTTCGTTTTTCTGTTTTTTGAGCGATTTAACAACGAAGAAGATTATAACGCAAAGAACGATAACGCCGATAACGATACCTGCGATTATCAGCCACGTCATATCTCCCCCTGTTATGGCTCCCGCGGCGGGAAGCGTATATTCAACGTGAACGGACGTTCTGTCCCCCATTGCAAGAAGATTCCACGTAAGCGTTTTGCCGTCTTCTGAAACGGAGGTTGCGTTGTGGTCAACGGGTTTGGCGGGAAGAGTGACAACTATTTCCGCAAAACCGTCCTGAGACGTAATAAATGCGGCTGCCGCGGCAACGGACGAGGCGTTGCTGTCTTCATCGTCCGAATTCCAGGGAATATCCAGAATATACGCCGAGCCATCCTGTTTGAACGATATTTCGCTGCCCATCAGTCCTTCGCCGAAATCTTTTTCGAAGTCAGCAGGATCTATATCTTTTTTGCTCATAACAATGCCTGTGTATCCGTCTTCCGAATACTGGCTGAACTCTGCCTCAACATCCCCCATATCGTCCGGAGAGGGCGCCGAGCTTTCTCCGCCCGCCATCTCCGACACGGAGTCCGAAACGGCGTAAATCATTGAAAAATCGATTTTTCCGTCATTTTTCACCGAAAACGTTGTTCTCATACGTATACAGCCCGTACACAGAAGAGCGATACATACAAACAGAATAATGCCTGATACAATTCTTTTCATTTTTTTTCTCCTGTTTTTTATTCTCCGAACACCGCAAGTCTTCCTTCGAAGTGCGGAATCATATATTCTTCAAGAAGCGTGTCGTAGTTTGATCTGAGCCCTTCGAGCATTTCCGTTATCGTCTTGTTTTCCCTTACCTGCTCTATTGCGGCGCGGCCGCCGTTATTCTGGAAATTGTATTCGGAATTTCCGAGCATGTTTATAAATACCCTTGCGTCGCGCGGATCGAAGAATACCTGAGAGGAAAGATACTCTATTATCTGTTCTTTCGTTTCATAGCCTTCGAACGGTTCATACATCATATCTATTATAAGCGCGGATGCGTCGGGCATTTCGGCGTTTATGGGAATACCCGTTGAATAGTTCAGCGATTCATGGTAGCTTCTGTATACGCCCGGCTCTGCGTTGGGGCCGAGCGGGAACGGAACTATGCCTATATTGTCCATAACGTATATAAGCGACGTTCTGTCGCCGACAATTCCGCCCGCGCCCGAAGGGTAGAGAACACATCCTTCGTTTTTGAAGCATTCGCTTACCGCCTCATTGCTTTCGCCGGGGAAGAAACAGTCGTGACACGTTACTCTGAACATGCTCTGCGCGCGTTCCATCGCCTGAATTCCCGCCGGAGTATAAAGACCGCATACGATGCCCTGATCGGTGTTTTCAGTAAACGACACGCCGTTTGAAAGGAACATCAGCATGTTGAAATACGGCGGATGAGAGGCGATGCCGTAAATCTGATTTTCTCCGTCCTTTACGGTATACGCAAGGAGGCATTCCTCAAACTTATCCCAGGTCCACGTGGCGTTTTCCACGAATTCTCTCGGATCTTCATGTCCGTATCTCGCTATAAGATTCTCGTTTACAACAATCGGATTTCCGAAGGACGTATAAAGAAGCTGCGGCCACGCGTACGGCACTACGCAGTATACGTCGTTTTTATAAGAAACAGACAGCAGCAGCGAGGGCGTTCCGTATTTTTCCGTGTTTTTGAGGTCAAGATACGGAGAAAGACCGTAAAAATATCCGCCGCGGACTTCACTTAAAAGAAAATAGCTCTCGAAGGTGACGACGTCGTAAAATCTCGAGCCCGAGACTACGGAGGCATCGAAAGTTCCTCTTACGGAATCGTTGTAGTCCAGTTCGAACTTACAGTTTACGGCATCCTCAACTGCTTTTTTTCTGTCGAGGGCAAGGTCCGCAAAAGAAGTATCCGTAACAAAACCGAACACGCAGTCTTCCTTGTCGGCAATGGTGTTTCCGAAACCCCAGCGGACGGTGTATCCTCCGAGATCGACGGCGCTTTCGGATACGTTCGTGTCGTATTCGGGAACTATCTCGGGTTCCGCCTGCGCGCAAGCGCACATTATGAGCATGACTGCAAGCAGAAGTGCCGCCGTTTTTCTCAGTTTAAGCATAATGTTTCTCCCCTTTTGAGATATATTTAATTGCACGTTTTTATGTAATTTAAATATATCTTTATTATATCAGGAAGAAACATTTTTGTCAATACTGCTATATATATTATCCCGACTGTTATTCCCCTGCAAGCGAAAGCTCGCCGTCAAGGTCAAGTTTAATAACCGTGGCAAAACGGTGCTGCTGATCACGCGCAAGGTTTATCCAGAGCTGACCGGCGGAATGGCGGTATTGCAGCGTTTCACCCGAATGAAGAACGGATATGCGGTTTACGGGTGTTCTCAGTCCTTTTACGCAGAGATATTCGTCGGGTCTGTCGTAAGATATGAGGTAAAGCGTTCTTCTGTCTTTCGAAACGGTGCTGCCGCCGAGAAAATAGCGGTAGTCTATGCCTTTATCGGTGCCGTAAACCGCTTCTTTGTTGTCTTCTGTCCACGAGCCGAGATCGAGTAAAATCTGTTCCTGTCTCGGGTCTATAGTGCCGTCCGCTTTCGGACCGACGTCGAGAAGCAGGTTGCCGCCCATTGTAAGACAGTCGCAGAAAATGCGGATTATCATTCTTGACGTTTTGTAGTCGTTATCGTGTTTTCTGAAGCCCCAGTTGTTGTTTATGGTCATGCAGAATTCCCACGGACGCGTCGGGGCGATAACCGGCGCGCCCTGCTCGGGTGTGTCGTAGTCGCCGTAGCCCTGCAACCGTGAATTTATAACGATTTCGGGATTTATGCCGTGAAGATATTCTCTCATTTCGGGGGCTTTCCACTGCTCTGCGCTGCGTTCCCAGTCGCCGTCAAACCAGATTAAATCAACTTTTCCGTAATTTGTAAGTATTTCGCGCAGCTGGTCGCGGTCAAACTGCAAAAATTCCTCCCATTTTTCGGGGTCTTCGGGCGCACCCATGGGACAGCCGTAGATATCGTTTTTGTTGTAGTTTTCGGGGCTTTGTCCCGCGGGATAAACGCTTCTGTAACGCGGATCGGACCAGTCGAGAAGAGAATAGTAAAGACCGACCTTCATTCCCGCGTCGCGGACCGCCTTAACGTAAGGCGCAATAAGGTCTCTTGCGGCGGGCGTTTTCTTTACGACGGAAAGATCGCTGACTTTCGTATCGAAAAGCGCTACTCCGTCGTGATGTTTTGAAGTTAAAACAACGTAGTTTGCTCCCGCTTTCTTAAAAAGCTCCGCCCATTTTACGGGATCGTAGTTTTTTGCCGTAAACGCCTCGCACTGCTGCATATACCGCTCGTAAGAAACGTCTCCGTTGTGAAAAGACCACGATTCGGACCAGTTGCCGTCGCAGTAAATTCCGTAATGAATGAAAATGCCGAGTTTTGCGTCCTTGAACCATTGCTGCATCATAATAATTTCTCCCTGTTTGTTTTTATTATACGGGTTCGCTCGAAACCCGGTAATAAGTTCCGTTTTCCGAAAGAGCAAAAACATGTTTGTATCTTACGCCGTATAGTCGTATATACCTTATAAAATCGCTCATCAGCTCCATAAAAGCGTCCCATTTAAGAGTTATCTTTGTCAGTCTGCACTCCTGTCACGATATCGAGTCTTGAACTGATAAGTATTGACAAATTGTAGAATATACGCTATAATTAATTGGTAAACAAGTAACAAACAACATAATATAGTAAAGGAGTATGATTTATGATTTTCTTTAAAAAACACGCAGCATTGTTCATTGCAATATGTCTGATGTTTGCAGTAAGTTCAATCTCATTAAACGCAGAAAACCATATAAGTGCCAATATTGCCGATATTGAGATCCGGAACATGCCAGCAGATTCTGCAATACCGGCAGATGTAATGAATATCGTACGCTACTATTTTTCTGTAAGAAGACAGTCTCTGTCAGACGCATTTAACCTTGACAATACTAATAATACACTGCTGGCAAAAGACAACAGTATCAAATCGAAAATTAACGAAAGCATACTGAGAAGAGAAGACGAAAGAATATACGAAGTTCAGAGATACTATGTTTTAGGAAGCGGAACCGATTATTACGCAGACTGTGATCTCGATTATCACTGTGACTACTATGATCATTACACCGAAAATGGCAAACTCTATGTTGTTGTAACGGAATTTATTCACTACACCGAAGACGATGGAACTATAGCAACGTCAGTAGGAATAGCTCATACGATGGAATTCATAAATAGAGAAGACTCCTATTTCTTAAATATCGATATTTATTCAGACATGGATATTACAGGAACGAAGATATCAGAAAACGGGATCGTAACAAAAGGGCTACTGTATCCGGAAGTAGATCTTAGAACTGTTATTTCTGATCCTGATTATAATAAAATCGATAATAATAGAAAAGCATTTGATAATATCAGAACGTTTGCAACATATGCCCCGGGACTAGCAGTTTCATACGCTATGACATATTACGGAATACCAAATTACAAAAACTACAAAGTGCTATTCAGCGGTGGCACTTTGGTTGACTGCGCAAACTTTGTTTCTCAATGTTTAGCTGCGGGTAATTTAGTACAAAAAAGCGCTGGAACAGCATATCCCTGGTTTTATTCGAAATCCTCAACTGTTTGTACATGCAGTACATTCAATCCAAATCATACTTGTCGAAATAACGATATATATGCAACCGACTGGGCCTTTACAACCCTGAGAACAAACCTCGAAAACAATTCGTATGGATCGCAGTTAGGGCCTACCCACACAGGGGAATATAGCAATTCAAATATTACTGCGGGTGATTTATTGTTTGTTCATATAGATGTTCCCAATGAGTCTGAACACGCCTATATTTGTGTTGGGTTTAATAATTCTACTGGAAAACCGAAATTTGCAGAACACACAATTAATGGCGGTTCATATGGTAAATTAACTGAAAAGAATATATCATATATGAATGATTACAGCATAATAAATATGTATGTAGCACCGTAATATGACATGGGACAATTATGGAAAAAATTTCAAACCATAACAAGAGTTTTATTACTCTTCTTGTTGCTTATATCTATCCTAATCGGTTGTAAGGGACATAAACCAGCCGAA
>CAMZEM010000082.1 GCA_947305805.1 uncultured Clostridia bacterium
GACGTCGAATTTCGAAATAGTCGATATCTCTCCCGACGCGCTTGCGGAATTCATTTCGCAGAAAAACGGTCAGGCGGGAATATTCGTTATGCACGAAAGCAGGGAAACGTTTGTTATCTGCGCGCGACGCCTTAAAACCGTTTCCGGAGACCCGTATGCAACGATCGCCGTTTTAATGCAGGTAGACAGATACAACTTTGACAGTCTTTTAATCTTCCTGTTTTTCGCGTCGATAATTGCCGCTTCGGCAATAGCGGTTGCAAGCGCGGTTGTTTTTTCGGGGCAGCTTACAAAAAACATCAGAAAACTGCAAAAGCGCACGGAGCTTATAGCAAACAGAAAGTTTGACGACACAATCGTTATTAACTCAAACGACGAAATAGGCGAGCTTGCCAGTTCAATAGACAGTCTTGCAAAAAGCATAGAGGAATACGATAAAAGCCAGAAAGTCTTTTTGCAAAACGCCTCTCACGAGCTTCGCACGCCGCTTATGTCCATACGCGGATACGTTGAAGGACTTAAAGACGGTATTTTTACAAAAAACACGGACGAGGTTTACGAGTCCATACTCAATCAGACCGCGCGGCTTGAAAAACTCGTGGAAGACGTTATGTATCTTTCGAAAATTGAAACAACAAAAGATATTCTGCAGCTCTCTCCCGTAAGCACGGATGAGATTGTGGACGAGGCGATAGAGCGCGTTGACGGCATAGCTTCCGCAAACGGAATAAGAATAGTCAAGGGCGAGGTTGTAAAGGAAGAACTTGTCTGCGACGGAGATCACCTTGCAACGGTATTTACAAATCTTTTTTCAAATGCGCTGCGGTATGCTAAAAGCACTATCGTCATAGAGGCGTGTCCGGTTGAAAAAGGCGTTGTTTTCACCGTAACAGACGACGGCCCGGGCATCAGCGAAGAGGATATGCCGCATCTTTTCGACAGGTTTTACAAAGGCGCAAGTGGAAAGCACGGCCTTGGGCTTGCGATAGTTAAAGCCATTGCGGTGGCGCATAAGGGAACAGTTGAGGCGTATAACAGAAAAGACGGCCGGTCAGGCGCTGTTTTTGAAGTATTTATTCCGAACGAAAAATAAGAAAAGAGAAATATCATGCTGAGAGGATACACCGTACCCATTGTGGACTTTTCCGAAGAAAAAGAGCGTCAGACGGTGGTTGACAAAGAGGACGGACTTTATATAGGCCATCCCACAACCGTTCTTCTTGACGACGGAAAAACGATCGTTGCCGTATATCCCAAAAATCACGGATACGGGCAGATAGTACTGAAAAAGAGCTTTGACGGAGGAAAAACGTGGTCCGAAAGACTTCCTGTGCCTTCAAGCTTTTCAACGTCTCTCGAAACACCGACAATTTATAAAGTATACGACAAAAACGGCAAACGCAGACTCATACTTTTTTCGGGTCTGTATCCGATAAGGATGTCCGTCTCCGAAGATGACGGCGATACGTGGTCCGAGCTTGCCCCGATAGGCGATTACGGCGGAATAGTTGCCATGGGCGACATCTGCTGCACCGGTCCTGGCGAATATTTTGCGCTGTTTCACGATGACGGAAGATTTATAAGCGGCGGAAATTACGAAAAACGGACGGTTTACAGAACGGGCAGCGGCGCCGAAACGAGAACGAAGCTTATGCACAGCTTTTCTTCGGACGGCGGAAAAACGTGGTCCGAAGAGCGTGACAGCTGGGTAAAAACGCTTGAAAAAGACGGAGACGTGTGGGAAAAGATATATTCCGTCACGTCGGGGGAAGTAACGGGAAGAATTAAGCTTTATCAGGTTGATTCCCACGACGGAGGACTTACGTGGTCCGGGCCGAGGTGTATATGCACTCACGCCGAATGCGATCTTTGCGAGCCCGCAATAATACGCTCCCCTGACGGCAAAGAGCTTTGCGCCGTTTTGCGCGAAAACGCAAGAAAGAGAAACTCGCATGCGATTTTCTCTTCCGATAACGGAAAAACATGGTCTGACCCCGTAGAAATTCAGGGCGCGCTTACGGGCGACAGGCACTGCGCAAGATATTTAAAGGACGGCAGACTTTTTATCAGCTTCCGCGACACCTGCCTTGATTCGCCCACATGGGGCGACTGGTGCGCGTGGCTGGGAGACTATGACGATATAAAATCGGGCAAAGAGGGCATCTGCCGCATACGCATAATGAAAAATTACAAAAACGGCGACTGCGCATATCCGGGAGTTGAAATTCTGCCCGACGGTACGGTTGTTGCAACAACGTACGGACATTTTACACCGGGCGAGGAGGCCTACGTTGTTTCAGTGCGCATACATCCCGAGGAAATATACGAAAAACTGAATAAAAAATGTTTCTTAAAATCTTGACTTTTTCAAAATAATGTGATATTATAACTAAAAATTTTAATGATAAACGGAGATAACGAAATGGAAATCAGATTTATCGCTAATACCGCTCCCAAAGCAAAAGTTCCCGCAAACGAGCTCCGTTTCGGAACAACTTTTACCGATCATATGTTTGTAATGAAATATTCTCCCGAAAACGGATGGCACGACGCAGAAATCCGTCCTTACGGACCGCTCAGCCTCGATCCTTCCGCAATGGTATTTCATTATGCGCAGGAAATTTTTGAAGGACTGAAAGCGTACCGCACGAGCGAAAACGGCGAGATATACCTTTTCCGTCCCGAAAAGAACTTTGAAAGAATGAATCAGTCGTGCGACAGAATGTGCATTCCCCGTTTTGACGGAGACGAAGTTCTCGACGCGCTCGAAAAGCTGATAAAAATTGACGCTGACTGGATACCCACCGCGCCCGGAACATCGCTTTACATCCGTCCGTTTATAATTGCTACCGACTCGCACGTAGGCGTTCATCCGTCGGGACATTATCTTTTCGTTATTATTCTCTCTCCCGTCGGCTCGTATTTCAAAGAGGGACTTAAACCCGTTAAAATCTACGTTGAAACCGAATACACGAGAGCTGCCCGCGGCGGCACGGGAATGGCAAAATGCGGCGGCAACTATGCTGCTTCTCTCATCGGACAGCAGAAAGCCGAAAAACTCAACTATTCCCAGGTCCTCTGGCTTGACGGACAGGAGCATAAATACGTTGAGGAAGTAGGCGCGATGAACGTTTTCTTCAAAATTGACGGCACGATAGTTACTCCCGCTCTCGACGGCAGCATTCTGCCCGGAATAACGAGAAGATCCGTTCTCGAATTCCTCCGTTACAAGGGATACAAAGTTGAAGAAAGAGCCCTTCCGATAGACGAACTTATGCAAGCTGCAAACAGCGGCAGACTCGAAGAGGCGTGGGGCACAGGTACGGCTGCCGTAATAAGCCCGATAGGCGAACTTAACCGCGACGGCAACGCGTGCGTTATAAACAACAACGCCATAGGCCCCGTTTCCCAGATGCTTTACGATGAGCTTACGGGCATTCAGTGGGGACTTAAAGACGATCCGTTCGGCTGGAGACATACGGTTAAATAATCTTTTCAATAAAAAATGTTCCGACGGATTTTTACCTCGGAACATTTTTTTCTGTTGACGGTTTGCATCAAAAGTGTATAATAATCTTATGAAAAAGAATAAATAAAATACAGAGGAGGACCATCATGAAAACCGCACTGAGACTGCTGCCGCTTTTTTTGGCGTTTGCGCTCGCAATGTCCGCATGCGCAACGCAGATACCCGAAACGGCGCCGGAATTCGAATTTGATTTTGGCGGAGAAACGGATTTTGAAGGACGCAACTTCACCGTTATGCAGGAGAAAATAGGCGATGACGACGTAATTTATTTTTACGAACCAGATTCGCTTTATTACGATCTGTTTATAGCCCATGTAAACAAAATCGAAAAGCAAAACAATCTTAAACTGACGTTTTCAAAGAGCATGGGCAGCGAATCAACGTTTTCAAACGCCGTTTTCTCGTCATACGTTGCGGGAATCAATATATGCGATTACGTTATCATGAGAGGCTCAAACCTCAATATGGTAACCGCGCGTTCGGGCGCATTTTATCCTCTGAATTATTTCCCCGATATCATAGATCTTCACAACAGCGAAAAATACGGTCCCGTAAACATACTTGAATGCTGCATGGCAAACGGAAATATCTACGGCGTTATTCCCGCTTACTGGCCTCTGAGAACGAACGACGGAAATCTCGGCGTTTTTGTATGTATTAACGAGAATTTCATCACGCGTTACGGTCTTGACGATCCACGCGATATGTACGAACAGAATGAATGGAAGCTTTCGAAGTTTGAAGAAATAATGCCGAGATACCATATAGCGGACGGCGCAAACGATATAAAGGCGCTCGGTATGAATACAAGATATCTCGCAAGAGGGTTTATGGGCTCGTATCAGATAGGCAACGTATACGAAAAAGACGGGCAGTACTATTCCGCAGAGCATAATCCGGATCTTATCGAAGCGCTTGAATGGGGAGTAAATTTCGTAAACAGTTACAGCGACGACTACATTCTTATCGACGGCTGGGATTATTCCGACCACCTTGCAAACGGTGTGAGCACAATGGTGTTTTCCGAATCGTCGTATCTTTTAAACGTTGCAAGCAAAGTAGATAATTTCGGAATCGTTCCTTTCCCCGTTGCGGATAAATACGACTGCAAAGATATAAAAATGGGATTCAGCACATATCCCACCTTCAGCATGTTCGCCGGAGCGGACGACCCCGACGCATGCGCAATGCTGATAGACATACTGTTTGAACAGATTGAGGGCGCGGATAAGGAAAATATGGTAGACTTTCTTTTCAGAACGATGTTTTTTGACGAAAGAGACGCAAGACTTTATACGGAAGTGTATAAAAACGGCGTATACGATTATTTCGGCGTAGGCGGCAACCTGCAGCAGAAAATCGAAACCGTATATACAACCAAAACGCCGCAGGAGGTTGTAGCTTCCGTTACGGGTACCCTTGACAGGATATTTGAAGAGCAGATGCTTGAAAACTACCTTACAATGCAGGAATACGCCAAATAAACGCATTTAAAGAAAAAAAGAGGGACGGCCTCGCAATATGCGTGCCGCCCCTCTTTTTTATACTTTTCAGTTGTTTTCAAGCGCCTCGGCGCCAAAAATCTCTTCAAGAGATTCCACCGTAGGCACAATGTATTTCAAAACGCGTTCGTTTTGCGATTCCTCGGTGGCGTCAAGCACTTCGGCAACCGTTCTCGTATGATTTCCGTAAAGCGCTTCAACAACGGGCGCTCTGAAACCGTCCGAAAGGAACGTATATCTTCCGTTTTCGAATACTTCTTTTGCAAGATCGTAGTCGCGTTCGTCGTGATAGTAATATCTCAGATAGTATGCTTTCAGCTCTTCCTCTCCGAAACCGTCGAGGGGTTCAAAAAGTGTGTTTGCTATAAGCGCGGAATAGTCAAGATTGACGTTTTTATCCACCGAATAAAGATCGGTATCGAAAACCTCTTCGGATGAGCTTTCTGCGGAAGAACAGGATGCGGCAAACAAAAACAGTATTGCCGCAAATAAAAGAACGGTCCTTTCTATTGTTTTTTTCACAATAATGTCTCTTTTAATATTACGTCAGTCGTTCGTCTGCTGTTCAGCGCGTCTTTTTTTAGCTTCGCGTTTTCTTCTTTTTATTTCTTTTTTCGCGTAAGCCGCGCTCAGTATCAAAACCGCCGCCGTTATCACCGCGGCAAGGACAAGCGAAACAATAATGGCGGGGGCGGTCAGATTGTCTTTCAGCGGCTCAGGCGCTTTCGGCTCCTCCTGCCTGCCGTGAGTGTTTACGGATATTTCCGAAAACGCAACTGTCGTGTCCTTAACGGGCGATTTTTCGAATGTGAACGAAAAAACGGTTAGCTCCGCTAAAATTTCATCTGCCGTTTTCACGGTTTCGGCCTCTTCTTCTGCGGGTTCTTCTTCCGTGTCTTCCGTTTCATCAGTGCTTTCTTCCGAATCTTCCGTTTCTTTGGTCACGGGCTTCGAAGGGGACAGCGAATCTGCGGTGCGGAAATTGAGCGTTAAATCGTTCCAGCCGTTTTTAAGCGTTAAGTCGTTTACGCTCCATGAAAACCCGAATCCGTCGTCACATAAAAACGAGATCGTTCCTTTTTCGCCTTTAAGAGCGGAAGTATCGCTGATAAAAAGGCGGATAATAAGCACGGGGCTTAAACTGTCTTTCCCGAAAAGGTCTCCCGTGTTTTCAAAACGGTATTCCGCTCCGATAAGCTGTGAGGACGAGGTAAAGCTTATTGCGGCGCTCTCCGAGCTTTTAACGGTTTCGGAAGAAATAACGGTCCCTTCCGCAACTTCCCAGCCGTCTTTGGCGGATGCGGGAATTTCAAAAATCTTTTCAAGCTCCGCCCTGGCGGTTAATGCGGTTGAGAAAACCGCAGAAATCAGAAGCAGTAAAAGGATTTTTGACAAATAACCGAATGCTTTCTGCGTTTTCATATCAATATCCGCTTTTCCTGTCGAGCGAGTCGTCGTTTTCAACCCAGTCTTTCATAACGTCTATTACTCTGTATTCTGTTTTTGTGTCTCTTACGATAACGGTTTCGATTCCTGCGTTTATCACAAGCCTGCGGCACATTGAGCAGCAGCTTGTTCCGCTCATTATTTCTCCCGTTTTAGGGCTTATACACGCAAGATACAGCGTTGCACCTATCATTTCCTCTCTCGAGGCGGCGATAATGGCGTTTGCTTCGGCGTGAACGGAGCGGCAAAGCTCGTATCTTTCTCCTGCGGGAATTTTCAGCTTTTCGCGAAGACACTCACCGAGGTCGCAGCAGTTAACGCGCTGTCTCGGCGCTCCCGCGTATCCCGTGCTTATAATCGAATCGTTTTTTACTATTACCGCGCCGAAAAGCCTGCGTATGCAGGTGCCTCTTTCGGCAACGGTCTGCGCAATATCAAGATAATAGTTTTTTTTGTCGATTCTGTTCATAATCTGCTCCGTTTATTGTTTTTTTATATTATAATCTCTTTCATCTTTTTTGTCAAGCGTTGCCGCAGTAATATCCGCAATGCGGAAAAATCGTATTGACATTTAACACATTAAGTGATATTATTCGTGTATATTTTAAATACGGTGATTAAATGCCAATATTCAGAGCAACGGTAAAAAGTGATTTGCGTTCGGGAATGGCGAGAGGAATGGAATCGTGGATATCAAACTGCGTAGACTTTATAAACTCCGTTACCGGACTTGAAATTTCATACAGACTTGTTTCGTCCCTTTACGGAAGCGCGGGTTTTCACGTAGACATACCCATATCCCCTCCGCTTTCGGTAAAATACGGCGTTATGATGTCCGCAATATACAACGCCTCAAATTATCTTTCGGGCGTTTTATGCAAAGATACGTTTTTCCCTATTAACGGGTACGGAAACCATTTTGACTGCACGCTTTTTTACGCCTCCGACGTTACCGTGGTTTTCGGAGGTGGACTTCTTCACGTTACCGTAACGCTTTCAACGGGAGAGGAAAAAACTCTCTTTATCGTAAATACCGCAACGGAAACCGAAACGGGAAAGAAGTATGCGGGATGCCTCGG
>CAMZEM010000083.1 GCA_947305805.1 uncultured Clostridia bacterium
GTAATGCCGCCAACCGCGCTGTGGATTACGCGAACGCGGACCTCTTCGTTTGAGAGCTTTTCAAGAGAAGATTTAACTGCTTCGGCGGAACCCTGAACATCGGCTTTGACAATTATATTCAAATCCTTTATGTTGCCCTCTTTTATCTGAGAGAAGAGATCGTCGAGAGATACTGCCGTGTTGACTTTTGACGCTTCTTCTTTTTTCTCGTGTTTTCTCTGTTCAACAAGTTCGCGGGCCATTCTTTCGTCGTCGACAACATAGAAAAGATCGCCTGCCGAAGGAACATCGGAAAAGCCGGTAACTTCAACGGGAGTTGACGGAGCTGCCGCCGTAATACGTCTTCCCTTGTCGTCAAGCATATTGCGTATACGTCCGACGGATGTACCCGCAACAACAACGTCTCCGGGACGAAGCGTTCCGTTTTGAACGAGTACGGTTGCAACGGGTCCGCGGCCTTTATCGAGTTTTGCCTCAATAACCGTACCCTTTGCTTTTCTGTTGGGATTTGCCTTCAGTTCTCTTACGTCGGCGACAAGCTGAACCATTTCGAGAAGCTGTTCAATACCCTCTCTTGTAACGGCTGAAACCGGAACGCAGATTGTGTCGCCGCCCCACTGTTCGGGAACGAGCTCATATTCAGTTAAACTCTGAAGAACACGGTCATAATTCGCTTCGGGTTTATCCATTTTGTTTACCGCAACGATTATCGGAACGCCAGCAGCCTTTGAGTGATTAATCGCCTCAACGGTCTGAGGCATAATTCCGTCGTCGCCCGCAACAACAAGGATTACTATATCGGTAACCTGCGCACCGCGCGCACGCATTGACGTGAAGGCTGCGTGACCGGGAGTATCAAGGAATGTAATGCTGCGGTCGTTTATCGTAACGGTATATGCGCCGATATGCTGAGTAATACCGCCTGCTTCGCCCTGCGTAACGTTTGTATGACGTATAGCGTCGAGCAGAGAAGTTTTACCGTGGTCAACGTGTCCCATTACAACAACAACGGGGCTTCTCGGTTCAAGCTGATCGTTAGCATCCTCCGTATCGTCAATAAGTTTGTCTTCTATAGTTACAACAACCTGTTTTGAAACCTTTGCACCGAATTCCTCGGCAACGAGTGCTGCGGTATCGTAATCGATTATCTGCGCGGCAGAAGCCATAATACCGAGAAGCATAAGTTTTTTAACAACCTCGGCATTTGTCATACGAAGTGTCGCTGCAAGTTCGGATACGGAAAGCTGTTCGGGAAGGACAACATTTGCAAGATGTTTTTTTCTGTCCTTTTCATACTGTTCAATGCGTTTAAGCTTTGCGGCTTCATCCTCGCGCTTTGTATCATACTGAGATTTGGATTTATTCTTATTTTTGATTTTCTGTTTGCTCTTATCGTAATCTCTGTTTGCTCTTTCGCCTACTATATCGTTTAAACGTTCGTCGTACTTGGAGAGATTTACGTTAACAGCGGTACGGGTGTCAACTACCTTAACGTTATCGCTGGTTATATCTTTATCGATAACGGTAATCTTTTCATCGGAATCGTTGGTGACCCTTCTGGGAACTATGTTGTTCTGACGGTCGTTACGTTCTTTTGATTTTTTACTGTCTCTGCTGTCTTTTTTCTGCTGATTTTTTGCTTCTTCAACTGAAAAACGCTCAAATTTTGCCTTTTTATCTTTATTGCGGTCATCTCTGG
Organism: uncultured Clostridia bacterium; assembly: GCA_947305805.1. Classification (GTDB taxonomy): domain Bacteria; phylum Bacillota; class Clostridia; order Oscillospirales; family UBA644; genus HGM12619. The sequence continues at coordinate 1,700 of CAMZEM010000083.1, forward strand.
CAACAGCTCTGTCCTTTGCGGCTCTCTCTGCTGCTGCCTTCTCTTTTGCTGCCTTTTCCTTTGCCGCCTTTTCCGCAGCCGCTTTTTCTGCCGCTGCTTTTTCCGCAGCTGCTTTCTCTTCAGCTGCTTTTATTGCCTCTTCCTCTTTGCGCTTTTTCTCTTCTTCCTTAGCTTTAAGCTGCTTTTCTTTTTCAGAGCGCAGTTTAGCTTCTTCGACCTTTCTTTCGGACGCAAGTCTGTCCATTTCAGCGAAATAAAAGGCGAAGTCTTTTATTTTATCGTTTTGGGTATAATAATCGAAAATGTAGTCAAGCTCTTTATCGGTGAGCGCAGTCATGTGTGAATTGCCGCTCTCGCCGAATTTCTCAGTTAAAAGCGCAAGGATATCATTACTTTTAAGATTGAAATCCTTACTGACCTCATGAACTCTGTACTTACTGTGTAATCCCATTAAATTACTCCCCGTATGTTAAATTACATATTACTTTATAATTTTACTGTTTGCCGTTGTCCAATTTTCTTTTAAGAAGGTCTGCAAAACCGCTATCCGTAACCGCAACAAGAGCGGCTCTCTTAATTCCGAGAGCGGAACCGAGAAGCGTCATATCGATATCGGTCAATACGCATTCGGCTTTGCACGCTGCGTTTTTTCGGGTTCTTTCGGACGCATCGCACGAGACGATAATCAGACGAATATCAACTTTGTATTCTGAAATTCTGTCCCAACCGATAACGAGTTTTCCGGCACGCTTTGCAAGACCGAGAGTTGTAAGGAACTGTTCGCTGATTTTCATATCAGACTGACTGTTCATCTTTATTCTCTTCTGTTGTAAGTTTTAGTGTCTGAAGAATTGATTCAGGTATTTCGGCCCGAAGGTTTTTGGAAAGTCTTCCGTTTTTAAGCGATTTTTTCAGACATTCCGAATTATTGCATATATACGCTCCGCGGCCGCCTGCTGACGGAGTTCCGTCTATAACGATTACACCCGAAGGCGTTTTTGCGATGCGGATAAATTCGTTTTTAAGTCCTCTTTTTCCGCAACCGACGCATTGGCGCAGGAAAGCGCCCTTTTCTTTTGTTTTTTTCATTTATTCGGCAATAATATCTATTCTGTATCCCGTCAGTCTTGCGGCAAGACGGACGTTCTGTCCTGTTTTACCGATAGCGAGAGAGAGCTGATCTGCGGGTACGATTACTTTACATGATTTTGACTCTGTATTAAGCTCGTGGATGCGGACGTTGGCGGGAGAAAGAGCGGCTGCAACGAATTCCTCGGGATCTTCGCTGTATTTTATAAGGTCGATACGCTCGCCGTTAAGATTTGAAACTATTGCGTTTATTCTCGCCTGCTTGGGTCCTATGCAAGAACCAACCGCATCAACATTTACGTCGTTTGAGAAAACGGCAACTTTCGAACGTGATCCGGCCTCTCTTGAAATTGATTTTATCTCAACCGTGCCGTCAGCTATTTCGGGAACTTCAACCTCGAAAAGGCAACGCAGAAATTCAGCATTGGAACGTGAAAGAACGATTTCCTGGCTTTTTGCCCCGCGTTTAACATCGGAAACGCAGACTTTTATTCTGTCTCCGTCCTTGGGTTTTTCACCGGGGATAAGATCTTTTTCGAACATCTGCATTTCGTAGTCCTTAATGGAGATGTAAATACATTTTCCGCGCTCGTCAACACGGGAAACGACGCCGGTAACAATCGTACCCTTCATTTCTTCGAATTCCTGAAGAAGCGATCCGTTTACGGCTTCGTTAATGGCCTGTATTATAACGTTTTTACCCACCTTTGCGGCAATACGTCCGACAGAGGATGTGTCACAGTCGAATTCTACCGTATCCCCTACGCTGTATGCGGGATCAATCTGCCGGGCCTGTTCGAGTGAGATTTCGGTAGCGGGATAGACAACGTCTTCGACTACGGTTTTCTTTGTAAATACACGCACTGTTTTTGCGTTTTCATCAAAAGTAACATCAACATTATCGGCAGGAATCTGCTTATCCCTGCGTATGGAAGACACGATGCCTGCTTTTATCTTTTCAAGCATGTATGATTTGGGTATGCCCTTTTCTTTCTGTATAAGCTCAAGTGCGTCGTAAAATTCAGATTTCATTTTAATCCTCCGTGTTTTGTTTTATGCCCGAGTTATATGTCAAACGAGATCGATCGTTATTTTAGAGATTGTTTTTCTGTCTATGCTTATCCTGTTGCCGTTTATTTCGAATATTGCGCAATCGTCATCTGCGGAAACAATTACGGCGTCAAACTGTTTGCTTTTCAAAGCTGCGTCTTCCGGTATTTTAAAAAGACGGACTGAAACGGTTTTTCCCACAAAGCGGTTGATATGCTCCGTTTTTTTCAGTTCTCTGACAAGTCCTGCGGAAAGAACTTCGAAATTAAACGAATGGTCTATTGAATACAGTCCGTCGATTATCGGGTCAAGTTTACGCGAAACGTCTTCGCAGTCGCTTATCCAGACTCCCTCAGGACGGTCTATATATACGCGTAAAAAGTATTCGGGCCCTTCTTTTTTAAATTCTACGTCCCATAGCTCAAGACCGAGCTCTTTTACTATCGGTTCAGCTTCTTTTCTGACTGTTTCAACGGTTGACATCCGACAGAATTCCTCCGTAATAAACTGTTAAGAGCGGTTGGAACCGCTCTTATGTAAACAGTATATCACATATAATCAAAAAATGCAATAGGTAAAAGAAACTTTTTTATGACAAAAGAGTTTTCAGGCGTTTTATATGACTATTCAATGCCGAAAAGCCGTTTTCCGTTTTCTTCGGTTTTTTCAACTATATAATCAACGCTGACGCCCCGTAAATCCGCGATTTTTCTTGCGACCCAGATAACGTTTGAGGGATTGTTGCGCGTACCGCGAAGAGGTTCCGGGGACATATACGGGCAATCTGTTTCTATCATTATTCTGTCAATGGGAACCTTTGAGGCAACCTCAACGGTTTTTCTTGCGTTTTTGAAAGTTACCGCGCCGGTAAATGAAATGTAGAAACCGATTTTCAGTAGTTCCTCAGCTGTTTCCCAGGAACCGCTGTAACAGTGAAAAACTCCGCGTACTCCCGTTTTTTTGACGGCTTCAAGGCACTCTGAATGCGCTTCTCTGTCGTGGATTATAACGGGAGCATCAAGCTGTTTTGCAAGCTCCAGCTGTTTGAAAAACCATTTTCTCTGCGTATTGCGATCAGAAAAATCGTAATAAAAATCAAGACCGATCTCCCCTATTGCAACGCATTTTTCGTGTTTCCACATCCTTGCGATTTCATCAAGCGAATCATCCGTCATATTATCCGTTTCATGAGGATGAACTCCCGCCGCAGCATAGATAAAAGCGTACTTTTCCGCCAGCGCAAGTGATTTGCGTGACGAGGGAATATCCGACGATGCGTTAAGAAGATACGTTCCGCCGCTGCGGGTATATAAATCAATAACCGACTCTCTGTCTTCATCAAATTTTACATCGTCAAGATGAGCGTGTGTATCAAACATAATAAGATTCAGATATTCCTTTGCTTAATTAAACATATTAACCGTTCCCCTATAATCGAGAAGTCTTATGAAAAGACCGCCGATTACCGTTCTGTTCTGGAATCCGACCTGCGCCGCCGTAACGGTATCATACCAGTCAGTAAGGGGAACACGGCTTTTCGTAAAGTTGTATGCATTCCAGAGAGGATCGGTAAAGCGTTCAAATACTCTTCTGTCTGACGAAAGAGAAGCTGTCCATACGAGCCAGTCCGACTTTGTATAGTCTTTTCTGGAGTCAAGCGGAAGTCCGTACGGACGAAGATGACTTTCGTTTGATAAAAGCTCTGCGTCAATTACCTGTCTCGGGAAAAGATTGGTTCCCCAGAGCTTATCCCAGATCATATTATACTTCATGCTGAACGTGCCTTTCTGATCGAAAGCAAGACGGAAGCCGCCGTTTTCGTCGGCAGCGGTTTCGCACCATTCTATTGACATATTTATTGCCTGCTCATAATAGTATTCGCTCTCTTCATCTTCTCCGAGCATATCGAGAACAACTGAAAGTCCCGCAAGGCCCATTACCGCTTTAAGGGAAAGATTGCTGTTATGAGCAAGATGTCCTGCAAAATCGTCGGTACAAAGCTGATTTTGAGGATCGCTTCCGAATTCGAGGAGATATTTAGCCCATTTTCTGTCGCAAATGAAGCGTCCTTTTCGGCAATACAAATGTTTGCCAGCATTATGAGCATATTACCGCATTCTTCAACGGGCATCTGATATTTTTCGGAATCAATTCCGCCGTATACCTGACCGTTCAAAAGAGGATACTGTCCGCAGTCGTGAGGCGCAAAATCGAAAATCCACTTATCGCTCTTTGCAAAACGGATTATCGGGCGCATCATTCCCTTGACAAGCTCGGGATTAAAAAGAAGATACAGAGGAATTGATGGATAGCTGACGTCAACCGTAGCGGCGCAGCCGTTTGAAAAGCATTCTTTTGAAATAAAAAGAATTTCTCCGTTTTCGTCAACGGCAAGTTTATGGGCGGAAACAGACTGTCTGTATGCAAGCAAAAGCATTTCGGCATATTTTTCACCGCCTGCTTTTACCGCATCGGCAAAAATGTCGTCAGAAATAATTTTTGCATCCGCATAAATACCGGGGTAATCGTCAAATGCCTCGGGAAGAAGCTCTTCAACTGTTTTACCGTCTTTATTCCATACGGATTTGAGCTTTTTACCAAAATATTCGATAGAATATATGTCGTCGTACGCAAAAACGTACATAGCCCCGCAGCAATCGCAGATATCGCTGTTAACGCAAATATAATTCATACCGTCTTCGGATTTAAAAACTTCTGAATAGGCGTTTTCTCCGTTTGATGCGAGATAGACATACCCCCAGTCGATTCTTACATCGTCTCCGCTTCTGTTGAGTATACTCTGAACGGAATTGCCCATTTTTGCGCCTACGATACCGCTTTCGAGTTCAAACGTCTCAGATACTACCGGAGACTGTCCTTTTTCGTTAAGACAGAGTTCTTCCGAAACACAGATTCGGGCTTTTACATCGTGTTCCTCTCCGTCCAGAGGAACATATTGCAAAAACATATAAGACACGGGACGGGACAGCAATTCGGGATCGTCAAGAATTCTCGGTGAGAAGAAAGATGCAAAGAGACGTATTTTCGGAGACTCGAAAACATATCTTGTTGTCATTGCCTCGATTTCGCAGGAAACCTGATCAAGCGCTTCAAGACCTGTTTTGCCCAAAAACCCGAACTGTTCGCCGTCTATGGTAACACTGCCGCGAATAATATTGCTTTTGCCTGTCCAGTGCTTTGTATCATCATCTGTAAGTTTGTCGGTCATTGCCCAGACAGAAAAATAAGGATCTACCGTAATAAGCGGATATGCGGGAGGACGTAATTTCATTCAGAACACCTCATATTTATTATTTTCGATTTTACTGTATCCAGTTTAACATTATCTGTTTATTTCAAGTTTGTTTTCCGTATCGTTCCAGTGAAGTTTTGTTATTCTGTATTCTCCGTTTTCGTAACCGTAGCCGTCTCCGTCATCGTCGTAAAGAGCGAAATCGGCATCTTTACCCGGATAGATTTCATATTTTATATCTGCTTTCGACGACTGTGAGGTGTTGCGGACGGGCTCTGTCATAGGAATAATGCTTCCTGCCTTTACGAACAGAGGGATCTCGGAGAT
>CAMZEM010000084.1 GCA_947305805.1 uncultured Clostridia bacterium
TTCCGAGAGGCATCCCGTCTCTAAATTCATGGCTTTGCGGTTTTTTTTCAATTCTCTTCAAGAAAAGGCTCCTTTCAATTATAATTAGTTAACTAACTAATATTATACATTAAAAAAATAGATTTTTCAAGTAGTTAATAAAAAAAGACAAAAATAGTTCAAAAAAAACTGGACGAAGCAAATGCTCCTGCTCCGTCCGTAAATTATAAATGTGTCAGTTAGTATAATTATCAAAATAGCCTTGAATCAGAATTATCGGGGTTCCTTTGTCTCCGCTACCCGAAGTAAGGTCGCATAATGAGCCGATAAGGTCGGTTAAACGGCGGGGGGTTGTTCCCTGGGAAGCCATTGATCCGACAAGATTGGAATCTTTATGTTTGATAAATTCGCTTACTGCTTTTTTTAGCTCGTCACCCTTGAGATTTGCATACTGATTATCCGCTATATATTTAATCTTGATTTCGTTCGGTGTTCCTTCGAGTCCGGAAGTGTAAGCCGGAGATACGACGGGATCTGCAAGTTCCCATATTTTTCCGACAGGATCCTTGAACGCTCCGTCTCCGTAAACCATTACTTCGATGTGTTTTCCGGTAGCTTTAATCAGTTTTTCCTGAACAGCATTAACAAAAGGAGTGCAGTCTCTCGGGAAAAGTTTCACCTTATCCTCAGTAGCTTTATTTGAGCCGAGAAGCCCGAAATCAGAGTTGAAACCACTTCCGGTGACGGAAGAAGTTAAAATATCGTCAAGACCGAGTACTTTTTCAGCGCCTGCCGCTTTAAGAATTCGTTTTGTGCGCTTACGTGTGTGTATATCACAGGTAAGAACATTTTTAGTATAATTAAGTATTACTTTCGGATTATTGGCAAAAATAACTTCAACGTCTGCGCCACAGCTTCTGATAAGGTCTGAATAATAGTCAACATAGTCAACTCCTGTAAACGGATGTTTGTTTTCGCCGAAAAGCTCACGGTATTTTTCAAGTGTAAGAACATCGGAATACGGATCGATATTCTTTTCGTCAAGCATATCGACATCAACAAGATGATTTCCGACTTCATCGGAAGGATAGCTGAGCATTAAAAATATCTTTTTTGCGCCTTTGGCAATTCCTTTAAGGCAAATTGCAAAACGGTTACGGCTAAGAATCGGGAATACAACACCGATATCTTCCCCTCCGAGTTTCGAAGAAACATCAGCAGCTATGGCATCTATAGACGCATAATTGCCCTGAGCTCTTGCAACGACTGCTTCTGTAACTGCTACGACATCTTTGTCTCTCAACTCAAATCCTTCACTTTCAGCAGCCAGAAGAACAGATTCGGCAACGATAGATACAAGATCGTCGCCTTCACGTATTATCGGCGCACGTATTCCGCGAGAAACGGTTCCGACTCTTCTTTCCATATTGAGGTCTCCTTTGATATTTTTTTTCGATAACGCATTAATCGGATTTACTGTTTTTTACTAAAAAATTATAACATATTTTCCGTAATAATACAAGTAGGCGAATTAAAATTCACAATTATTTAAAATCAGAAGATATAATTCATTTTTAATAAAAATTTTTCTGTAAAGGGGTTGACAAATCAAAAAAAATAGTGTATAATGTTTAAGCGTTCTATGAAAACCCAACTGTAAGATGCTGATGTAGCTCAGTAGGTAGAGCGCATCCTTGGTAAGGATGAGGTCACCGGTTCGACTCCGGTCATCAGCTCCATTATATCTCCCCTGTCCGGGCGTAGCGCAGTTTGGTAGCGCGCTTGAATGGGGTTCAAGAGGCCGTGGGTTCAACTCCCGCCGCTCGGACCATAAGTCGGTCATCTACTTTCCGTAGGTGCCCGACTTATTTTATATTAAAGGATTGCAAATGAACAGAAGTCAATTAAAACTTAATGCAAAAAACGTATTAAAAACGAATTATCCTTCCGCTTGTCTTTTTTGCCTGATTTATTATTTCGTTACCGGATATATCGGTGCTGAAATAGCTTTTGTTTTAACACTTATATTCTACAAACCTTCGGACTACAGTTTTATTATTGAAAAAATAGGATTTTCAGAGAATAACATTACGGTAGATATTCTGAATTATATTGCACTAATCGCATCGATTTTATTGATTATCGTATTTTGCGTGTTTTTTGTAGGACCTTTGAAAGCTGCTAAATCGAACTGTTTTATAAAAGCAAGAAAAGATGCATTTAAGGCATTGGATGCGTTAGATGTTTTAAGGAATGAAAGGTATGAAAAAACGCTAACAATTATGCTTGCAAGAAATATTGCAGTGTTTGCGGGATATTTAATAATGATAATTCCGGGAATATATTTATCATATGTGTTCTGTTTTGTTCCGTATATTGCTGCTGAGAATCCAAACATAGGATGGAAAGAAGCTTTAAGAAAAAGCAGCGAAATGACTAACGGGCATAAGTTGGAATTATTAGCCTTGAATCTTTCATTCACAGGTTGGTTTATTTTGAGTTTTATTATACCGATTTTCGGTAAGTATTTTGTTATACCCTATTATGATGCAACATATACGGAAGTATACGAGTCATTGAAAAACAGTTAAAACACTATAATAAAAACAGGCTGAGGCAGAACGATTTTATAATCGAAATGCATCAGCCTGTTTTTTTATTGATCAGATTGTTTTTTCGCAGTTTTTAAGATAGTTTATAGCATCTGTAAGAACTTTGATCGGTCCTTTTTCTCCGGAATATTCGAGTTCAACAATATACCAATCCGTGCTGCCGTCATTTTTCAGAGTTTTAAGAACATTTTGCCACGGGATGTCGTCCTGACCGACGAATGTCTGATAGCCCTTGCCATGGTCTTCAGCACCGAGAGATAAACTGTACGGTTTAAGGTGAACGGAATTGAATCTGCCCTTATAACGGCTAAAAATCTCATCAAGAGACATTCCTCTGCCGTTTAAGGCGTGTCCGATATCAACCTGACAGGTTATATCGTGATCTGTGTTGTCAAAAAACACGGAGAAAGGGCATGTACCGTCATCATATTTGATAAACTCGCCCCAATGATTGTGATATCCGAGTTTGATGCCGTGAGGTTTAAGCTTTAATGATAACTGATCGAAAAGCGCTGCGGTGTTTTTCCATGCTTCTGCATCGGATGTCATATGTCCCGGAAGTCCGGGAACAACTGCGCTGTGGCAGTCAAGAGCTTTTAAATAAGCAACGGTTGCATCAAACTGATCGGGCATAAAACGGTCAATACCTATATGCCAGCTTATCAGTTTAAGTCCGGCCTTTTTCATTATTACGTTCAGTTCCTCGGGAGACTTATCAAATCCTCCGCAAAACTCTATACCCTCATAACCTGCTTTTGCAAGAGCACCAAGTTTTTCGAAAAGATCGGGAGCGGTAACGCTGCTGAAACAGTATAACTGCGCTGCATATCTGTTTGAACTCATATTAACACCTCATTATATAATAATTTTTAATCATCGATAAAGATTTTGCCTATTACACTTTCTGCCGGAAGTATTAAAACTTTTTTACCGTCAGCCATTGAAATGCGCGCTGCTTCCAGCGAACGGATAAATTCATAAAACTCCTGTTTTTCGGCGGTGTCATACGCCTCTGCCATAATTCGCATATACTCCGCTTCGGCCTCACCGATAATTTTATCGGATTCGGCTTTTGCTTCGCTGACAATGATGGTTGCCTGTTTGTCTGTTTCGTTCCTTATTTTGGAGGCTTCAAGTTCGCCTTCAGCCTTTAATGCCGCCGCTATCTGTTCGCGGTCGGATATCATTCTTGCATAAACAGCACTTTCATTATCAGACGGAAGGTCGAGCTTCTTGATTTCAACGGAAAGAACGGAAACTCCGTATTCAGCGCTGAGATTTGCGTTAACCTGTTCTGTGATCTGCTTGTTTACTTCGTTTCTGTTGCCCTCTCCAGCTGAGATAATCTCTGTCTGAAGCTTTGTACCCATTGTGTTTTTAACAACGCTGTAAATAGTGGCGTCAAGACGTTTTTCCATTTCGTAAACAGTGCCGACACGCTGAGTAAACAGGGTCGGGTCTTCGATAACCCAGATTACATAGTTATCTACAACGAGAGATTTTGCATCGCTTGTGAGAAGTTCGCTTGAAGGAACGTCATACATAAGTTTGTTTTTCGGAAGCGATGATACTTCTTCGACAAAAGGAACTTTAAGATAAAGACCGGCTTCGTTTCGTACGGTTGTTATTTTGCCGAACATTTTGACGATACCGTATTCGTCCTCTCTTACGGTGTAAACAGAAGAAAAAAGAAGTATTACGGCTAAAATGACGACTACTGCTATTATAATTGCGGGAATATATTTTTTCATGTTCATCAGTTTGCACCTCCCGTAAGAGCGGCAACATCTGCTTCTTCACCGACAACCATTATCTTTTCCATACCCGAACCGCTGTCAATGTAAACTTCAACTCCGGGCAATACGTCTTCAATCATTTCAAGATACATTCTTCTGCGTGTAACATCCTTATTAAGGCTGTATTCCTGATACATAGCATTAAACTTTGCCGCTTCGCCTGTTGCTTCGTTTATGCGTTTCTCTTTGTATGCTTCGGCTTCTTTCAGCAGTTTATCAGCTTGTGCCCTTGCTTCGGGAATAACGGAGTTTTCATAAGCCTTTGCAATGTTAATTGTTGTTTCTTTTTCCTGTTTTGCGGTTTCGACTGCTTTAAACGCTCCGATTACGGCTTCTGTGGGAGGTTCTGCATCCTGAATTTTAACCTCTATTATCTGAACGCCTATATCGTACTGTTCAAGACGGGATACCATGATATCTTTTATTTCGGTCTGAATGGAAACCTGACCCGTTGTTAAAACATCGTCAACGGTTTTTGAGCCCATTACATCTCTTGCTGCCGCCTGAGCGATATTTTTAAGTATTTTTACGGGTGATTCGGAATTAAAAAGATATTTCTGAGGATCGCTTACTTTCCATTCCATGAAAAAGTCAACGGAAACTACATTATAGTCACCCGTAATCATCTTGGACTCGTCCTGCTTTGTTGATATAACCGAGCCGTTTTCAACATAACCGATTGTCAGTTTTTGTGTTGTCATATCAACTTTTTCAAGATCCTGAATCGGATAAGGCAATTTAAAATGAAGTCCCGCACCGTTTACGGACGTTACCTTGCCGAATGTGGTAACTACCGCCCTCTCGGTTTCACCGACAGTATAGATGCTTGTTGAAACAATAAAAATCAAAAGCACTATAATAAGCACAGGCCAGATATATTTTAGTTTAGGTTTGCCTTTTATAGTAATTACTTCGTCCATTTTTAATCCTTTCATAATATATTATTTAATCAGTCTTATGCCGGTTCCCGAAAAAGCAGCTTCATCTGCAGATGTTATCGGAACACCTGCGCAGGTTATGCTTTCAAGGGTTGTGCAAAGCTGTAAAATACTGAAGTTTGAGACAGGGTTGCCTGAAATATTCAAAATAGTAAGGTTTGTCATAGTTGAAAGAGGTGAAACATCAGAAATGGAATTAAGCGACAAATCAAGCATTTTTACCGAATTTGCAAGAGAAATCACACTGACATCCGAAATGTTTGCCTGCGCTGCTACAAGAGTTTTAAGACGCATTTTTGCAAGCGCAGAAAAATCGGTTATTGCGGTTCGCGAGCAGTCAAGAGATTCAAGATTTACAAGATCGGAAAGCGCCCCGAGAGTTTTGACCGAAGTACCGTCAATTTTAAGTGTTTTTAATGACGTGAATTCTTCAATGGGAAGAAGGTAAAGAATAGGATTGTTGCTTACGGTTAAAATCTCAATATTCTGAAGACGTGATATAGCGTTTAGCTGTTTTATATTATTTGTGCTGATATTAAGGTCTGTAAGCATCGTTAGATATGAAAGAGATGAAATATCGCTTACAAGATTGTTTGAAATATCAAGTGTTTTAAGAGACGAGAGATTTGAAAAAGACGAAATATCGCTAATCAGATTGTTGGAAAGATTCAGACTTCTGAGAAGCGTCATGTTCCCGACAACAGAGACATTTTTAAGCGCATTTCCCGCTGCGGAGAATTCACGAAGGGCTGACATATTTCTAACGCCTTCTATATTTGAGAGGAGGTTATCGTCCATTTTCAGAATATTAAGCCACAAAATGGCATAAATCTGTTTTGCCTTTTCATCGTCGAGACCGCAACCGGAGACATTCAGAGAAGTCATTGATTTAAGCTGCAAAAGCGGTGAATAATCTTCGATATAGGGCTCGTTAACAAGAACAACTTCATTTAAGTTGACCATTTCAATAAGGTCGTTCAGTGTTGTGATGTTTCCCGAATATTTAACATCGCCTTTTTCTTCGCTGGAAAGACGTTTAACGTTTTGAAGGTCACGGTAATAAATAGTTCCGGTCGGTTTGTTGATGGATGTTCTGACCATTTGTTCAACTTTATCGTCTAAAAAGATATAAGGCGAGTTTGCGCTGTAAATACGGTAAGTGGCGCTGTATTCGTCGCTTATCATATTTTGTTTATTCATAGCAAACGCTCTTATTGTAGCAGTTCCCTTTTCAATAACAATGGGATGTTCCGGATCGTATACCCTGCTTTTTGTGGTCGGAGAAGATCCGTCAAGAGTATAATAAATTGTTGCGCCGCCCGTGCTGACGAGTTCAACCTTAACGGACGAATCGTATGTCCCCGGATCAGGGCTCATGGCAACGGTTGCGGGTCTGGAATCGGAAAGCTTAACTATAATATACGATGAAGAAATGGAATTTATAAACTCCATTGCATCGGATATTTTATCGGATTTTGTTAGAAGCTGAATCTTTTTCTGGTAAAACGTTTCGTTTCTGGGCGAAATTTCTATTCCCTCGGTCAAAACGTTTACCGCCTCATCGTTTTGAGACAGTTCTTCATATACCTGCGCAAGCAACAGGCGCGCCTGCGTATGTCCGGGGTCGAATTCAAGGCATTCTTTCAGCTCTTCAACAGCCTGATTTCTGTTTCCCGCTTCAAGATGTGAAACCGCCTGATCATAGTATCTGTCAGCAAAACCGAAGACATTTTTATCTTGCTGATACATAAAATACAGAATGGCAATTGCACCGAGAATTACAAACGTTATGGCAAAAGAGTAATAAAAAGTGCGAAAATAATGGTGTTTAATCTTTTCCGCCTTTTTATACTGGTTTTTAATATCTTTTTTTGTTTTCAGAGAAATGCGAGCATCGGAATCGGAATCGGTGGAGACTGCCGATACCGAAGCCAATTTTTTTTCTGATATTTTTTTATCAGTTTTCGCATTTTTAACGTCGCGCATGAGCAACTCCTTATATAAAGATAGTAAAATTATTAATTTGAGGATATTATTTTCAAGGCTTTAAAAATGCCTTCAGGAGATT
>CAMZEM010000085.1 GCA_947305805.1 uncultured Clostridia bacterium
CCGGAATTTGTTCATCTATGGCCGGAGCAGGTTTATATTCAAACCTGGCATGGAGACAGAGGTATAAAGAAAATCCTGTATGACGCAAGAGAAAAAGGTAAAAGAAAAAGTGAAATATTAGATTGCAATCTGACAGATCTGTTTGTAGTAGGTTCCGATTATGCGGAAAACAGAATAAAGACTGCTTTTGAGTATAACGGTAAGACCCTGAAGGCAGGTTGTCCTCGTAATGATTGCCTTGTTTTTCCTAAAGACGGATCAGACATTAAGGACTCAATAGGCATTCCCCATGACAAAAAAATCCTGCTGTATGCCCCTACGTTAAGAAGGGGTAACGGAATTATCCAAGGGTTGCTTGATATCAGAGAAACGGTTCAGCATCTTTCTCAGCACGGCGACGAATGGATATGCCTTGTGAGAGCTCATCCTAAATCACTGGGGCTGAAGGTTGATAACGAAGATTTGGTGGTTGATGTGTCCCGTTATCCCGATATGGCCGATCTGTTAATGATTGCCGATATGCTTATTACGGATTATTCCTCCAGCGCGGGGGATTTTGTTTTGCGGGATAAGCCGCTGATTCTTGCCCAATTTGATTTAGACCAATATGTGGAAGAACAGAGATCCTTTTATGTGGATCCCGGGAAAGTGGGATTTATTATTGCAAAGGATCAGGCTGAATTGAACCATATTATCGATATTACTAATGAGAAAACATACAAAAGCAATTGTCAGGAGATAAAGCGTTTTTTCGGGACAACGGAAACGGGAGAATCGGCATCAGCTGTGTGTGAGTATATTAATGGCTATTGGAATAAATTTGAAGGGAAAACAAAATGAGTTTAAAGCAACTGATATTCAGACTCCTCAATATTGATAACTATGACAGGCGCGGAGAGAGATTAATTAAAAAGTCCATCTCTCTCTATCACAAAGGTGGAAATCTGAATAGAAACCGTGGGATAAGAATCAGCCATATTGTTCACCGGGATTTCGCATGTGAAATTTCGCCAAGAGTTACAATAGGAAATAATCTGTATATAGCGCACCCCCATGGTATACATATCGGGAAAACTACCGTCATTGGTGATGACTGTAAAATATATCCGGGCGTTACTATTGTGTCTTCTTTGAAAGGAGATCACGAGCTAAAGGAACAGGGATTAACCTGGCATGCCAGGATAGGCAATGATGTGATTCTTGGTGCACGTTGTCTGATTGTTGGACACGTGGTAATCGGTGACGATGTAATTATTGGAGCCGGTGCTACGGTAACGAAGGATGTTCCCCCGCATACTGTGGTAAAAAATGTCAATGAATTCAGACCGAAAAGGTTGGAAGAAATACCGGATAAATATAAGTAAGAAACGCGAGGTAGTTGCTTTTGTCCAATTCACGAACAAAAAACACGATCTTCAATTTCACAACATCCATTGGAGGACAACTCCTTACAATGATTATGCAGTTCGTTGTAAGAACTGTATTTATAAATACGCTTGGTAAATCTTACCTGGGCATTGGTGGACTTTTTTCAAATATACTTTCCATGCTCTCGTTAACAGAATTGGGTGTCGGAAGCGCAATTCTGTTTAAGTTATATCAGCCTATTGCCGATGGTAATACGAGAAGAATAGCAACGCTTATGAGATTCTATAAGAATGTTTATAGAATTATAGGTGCTGCTGTCGCCGTACTCGGTTTATGCCTTATTCCTTTCCTTCCGCATTTGATTAAAGATTATGATAAACTTATAGCCTTAAATCTTAATGCGGCTTTTATTTTCGTTTTGTATTTGGCAAAATCTATTTCATCATATGTTTTCTTTGCTTATAAAAGTGCAATTATTAAAGCTAATCAAAAAGAATATCTTATCAATTTGATAAGCTATATTTTTACATTTAGCGCATCTGTAATTCAGATTGTTTTGCTGCTTGTTTATCCTAAGTTCGAACTATACGTTACGGTAATGATTCTTCAGATTCTTTTGCAGAACGTGTTCGTCGCAAGGATGGCAAATAAGCTATATCCATACATTAATAACAAGAATGCTGAGCGGATAGAAAAAAAAGAAATCAAAGAGGTATTGAAAGACTGTTCGGCGTTGTTTCTTTATAGAATCAATGGCGTTGTGGCAAAAGCAACAGACAATATTGTTATTTCAACATTTATCGGTATAGAAATGGTTGGTATGTATTCCAACTATTACGTTTTCTATACGACTATCCATACGTTATTCAGTAAAATATTCGGAGCAGTTTCCCACAGTCTCGGAAATCTGCATACTACCCATGACTTTGAACACGAGTACTCTGTGTTTGAATGTGTAATGCTAATTTCTGCCATATTAGGCGGAACGGCATTTGTAGGAATTTCTGTTGTCGCAGACGAATTTGTACTTAGATGGATAGGATCTGATTGGCTTATTCCGCAACCTTTTGCTATACTGATGGGTCTTGAGTTATACACGTTGGCAATAAGAACAGCGTTAGGGAAATACAGAACAACAATGGGTTTGTTTCAGCAAGCCAAATTCAGACCGATAGCCGGAATGTTAATTAATCTGATTCTTTCTGTTGCACTGGTACGAAGCTGGGGAATCTGTGGTGTTTTAGTCGGTACTGTCGCGATGGACTGGTTAACGTACATGTGGTATGACCCTATTGTAATTCATCAACACGGATTTGGTCATAAAGAATATGTTTTCAGATATTATAAAAAATTCCTGCTATACTTTTTCACATCTGTTGCCGTTGGCGCAGCGGATATGTTTATCTGCAGCAATTTCTTTACAGGTCACGGATGGCTGTCAGTTATAATTCACGCCATTATATGCGGAATCACTGTCCCGGGCGTACTGCTTCTGATAACCTTTAAAACCAATGAAGGTAAATATGTGAGGAACTTGGCTTTAAAAGAGATAAAAATTGTAAAGAAAAAGATTTTTAGAAGATAAAGGTGGGAGTGCTGTTATGGATAAGCACTATAAAATCGGTTACACCCAGGGCGTATATGATATGTTTCATATCGGACATCTGAATCTGATCAACAATGCGAAAAAATATTGTGATTATCTCATAGTCGGAGTCAACTCCGATGAACTTGTTGAGTCCTACAAGCACAAGACACCTGTAATCAAACAGGAAGAACGTCGTATTATTGTAGCGAATATCAAAGCGGTAGACGAGTGTGTGATTGCAACCACGCTGGATAAGGAAGTGGCTTGGCAAAACCTGCATTTTGATGTTATTTTTATCGGAGATGACTGGAAGGGAAATCCACGTTGGGAAAAAACAAGGGAAGAGATGGCTAAACATTGTGTGGATGTCGTTTTTCTTCCGCACACAGATGGAGTTACAAGCACGATACTACGCTCTGATTTCGGGAACAAAGTGATAGAATGATTCGTGGGGGAAGTGGCGATGGAAGTCAAACAAAGAAAAGAATGGATTGATTTTCTGCGGGGAATCGCTATGCTCCTTGTCATATGGGGACATATAGCGAAAACAGAATATCCTTTTTTTCTTCTTACAAGTCCATTCAAACTGCCTTTGTTTTTTGCGCTTACAGGATATTTATTTAATGATCGGGATGGCAACGTAAAAGAATTCGGAAAGGTCCTTTTGCTTCGAATAATAATTCCATGGCTTCTGTTGTCATTGGTGTGGTTAAAAATCGGATACTCGGTAATAACCGGCAATCCTCAGAATATCTTACATCATCTTTACAGCGTTATATCCGGAGAGAGCTTCTGGTTTATGCCTTGTTGCATTCTCGCTGAATGCATTCAGTTTTTTATACGGAAATTTATTAAAAGAGAACCGATAAGATGCCTTATAATGGTTGCTGTCTCAATTGCAGGCCTATTGATGACTCATTTCGGGGTCGGCAGTTTTGCGCTGTTTGACGTTGCATGTACAGCGCAGGTTTTCATGATGTTCGGATTCTTATTTAAGAGTCATGAGAGTTTTTTACGCGAGAAAACAAAGCCTTCTCATATTTGGATATTACTTACCGTGTATATCGGGTTGATTGTTCTCAGTTACTTTGTGTATCCAAAACAGATTATAGATGTTCATCATAACGATTACTATAATTATGCGATTTGCATTCCGCTTATTTGCATCAGTTTGTTCCTGCTATTTATCTTTGCCCCGCAAATTAAGATATTTCCAAAATGGATTGTCTACGTTGGGCAGAACACCTTGGTTTTCTATATGCTCCATTACGCGGCGAGAACCGCATTGACAAAGGTTCTTGGTATCCTCCGTGTGTCACTTCCGGACGGGGAAATCGGATATATTATTATGATGGTATATGCTTGTGTTACAATGACTGTAGCGGCGTGGTTGCTTAATAAATTCCTGCCCTTTGCCGTCGGTAAGAGAAAGATGATTCGGAAAACCTGAACCAATCAATAATATCGCATTGCGGGATCACGTGATGCGGTATTTTTATGTTTAATTGTTTTAAAGATTGTGCCTGAAATGGAAACGCGCGAGCGGTATTTTAAGTGTAATTTGCAAAACAATTGCGATATCGCTTGACTTTTGCCGCGTTAAAGTGTATATTATAGTCAAAAGTTAAAACGTGCTTAGGTCTGAAAAACAGGGGGGATACAAATGCTTCCAAACAAAGGAAAACACGGTATCAAGAAAAGCAAACATCTGCGCAGAGCGCTTCTTTTCGGCTTGATTACAGCTGTTTCGGCGGCGGCTTTTCCCGTCGGCTGCGCGTTCACGGATAGTTCCAAACAGTATTACGCGGAACTGTTCGTTTCCCCGGACGGCAACGATATGAATCCGGGCACGGCAGAAAAACCGCTTCGAACTCTTGAAGGCGCAAGGGATACTGTTCGAAAAATCAAGGACGGAATGACCGATGGAGAAATAATCGTATATTTTCGCGAAGGTATATACCGTATGAAGGAACCGGTCGTTTTCGACGTGCGCGATTCCGCTCCGGAGGGCTGCCGTATTATCTATACGGCGTTCAAAGGCGAAAAACCCGTGTTTTCCGGCGCTGAACGTGTTACCGGATGGAGCAGGTATAACGACTGTCTTTATGCCGCGCCGCTTGACCGTGACGTAAAACTGAGAAATCTGTTTGTAAACGACCACCGCGCAAATATGGGCATCGTTCAGACGGAAGCTCTGGGCGGTTACGGCGAATACAGCATAAAAGCAGGCCAGGCAGATTGGGCGTGGATATCCGGGACGAAGTTTGACGGCGTCATCTATAATGCCGACGGTATCGGTGAAATCGTATCCGGTTTTGACGATATCGAAATCGTAAACGGAACCACCTGGAACGAGAATATCGCCTGCGCGCGCGATATTATATATGAAAACGGTCAGGCAGTCGTTCTTTTACAGCAACCTTACGGAGCGATAGCTCAAACTCCCGGCTGGGGATGCGAATTTCAGTGCACGGGTCAACACACCCTCTACAATGCGTTTTCTTTCGTAGATTCTCCCGGTGAATTCTATTATGATAAAACCGGGCATATGCTTTATTACTATCCGCTCGAAGGCGAAGATATGTCCGATGCCGACGTTGAGGTGCCTTATGCCGACAGACTGATTGTCATATCGGGCAATTCAACCGAAGACCGCGTCAGAAATCTGACTTTCAGCGGACTGACTTTCGCTCACACAGACTATCTGCTGACGGAAGTTGAAGGATCTCACGGCAAGGCGACCGTCCAGGCTGCGCTTACTACGACTGTGTTTGCGGATTCTAACTGGCACAGCGAAAAATACGAGATGTGCGATACTTTCCCGGGCGTTATAAACGTTACGAACGCGGAATCGCTCAACTTTACGGATAACGTAATCAAACATACCGGAGCCGACGGACTTTCAATGACAAACGACGTCGTCAACTGCACCGTGTCGGGTATTTTATTTACCGATATCACGTCTTCCGGTATCACCATAGGCAACCCTCAGCACGTATATATCGGAGACGGGGACGGTTCTAACCGCGAAAAGTTCCCGCGTGGAATCGAAGGTCTCTGCAGGGATATCACCGTTTCGAACAATCTTATCTATAATACGGGAATGGCTCACGGATTCGGCGGCTGCGCGGGAATTACGGCGTTTTACGTTGAGAACGTAAATATTCTTGAAAACCACATACTACAGACCGCATTTAACGGAATCTCTCTCGGGGGGGGATGGAGCGAGTTTCTTGCGTCGTCAACGTGCAGAAACAATACTGTCTGTCGGAACCGCATAATCGATGCCGTATACCGCCTTCACGATACGGGAGCCATATATACGATAGGTCAGATGCCGGGCACTGTCATAAACGAAAACTACGTCAAAGGAATACCCTCAGGGGCGGTCGGAGCACCCACTTACGGTCTTCATAACGATGACGGCACCGCATGGATTGAGGAGTTAGACAATATTCTTGATATCGACAAAAACGTTACGTATACCATAAACTGCGAGGAATGGGGCGTAAAGCACCATATGACTATAAAGCGCACGTACTCCACCGTTAACAGAATGGGCAAGAACCCTCCGAATTGCGAAATCGATCCTCCTGTCGTAGTGGAAGACGCAGTATGGCCTCAGGAACAGTACGAAATATGCCTTCGTTCAGGACTTCGGGAAGAATACCGGGATATAATTCCCGACGGTCTTATTCCCGACGCCGATTACGTTTTTCCTGCCGGATGCTATACCGTAACGGATACTGTCATCCCAATACGCCGCGCGGGAGAGGGAAAGACGGTATGGATCGCTCCTGAGGGAACGCAGTCTTTTGCCGAAAGCGGCACCGTTTCCATGTGCCCCGGAACTTCCTCCGAAATAAAAACCCCTTCTCAGCCCGGTGAATACCGGATTTTCGTCACCGATTCGGAAGGCGTCATCCTGAGCGTTTCGGAAAGTATACTCAGAACGTCGTATCACTGAAAAACGGAAGTCGGTCCGTCAAATCGTCCCGATAATCGTTATTTTCGAATAGCTTGACAAATCGTCCAGATTGCTGTATAATAACAGAAACAGCGGATAATTGTTTCGTGCAAAAATAATACTTATAGACAAATCTGTTCGAATTCGGTAAAAAGGGGAGTAGTATATGAAAAGGATCTTATCTTATTTCCTGCTTTTTGCTTTGCTGGTTTCTGTCGTTTTGGCAGTATCGTGCGAAGGCCGGAAAGAGGAATCGTTTGACGTTGATTTTCAGTCAGATTTCGAGGCGGACCTTTCCGGTATGACTTTTACCTGGGGCAGCGCCTGGTCATCCCAGATGTGTCCTGCAGAAGGGTTCAGCAGTGACGGAGACAAAATTCGCGCACACTACCGTGAAGTTGAGAAAACTCTGCAATGCAAAATCAATATCGTTCAGTGGGAAAACTCAAATTCACGTATTATGCAGGAG
>CAMZEM010000086.1 GCA_947305805.1 uncultured Clostridia bacterium
GTTCTTATCCTTACTCCGGACTGCCTTTATGCTGCCCGTGACAATTACGGAAGAACTCCCGTTTTCGTTGCAAAAAAAGAAAACGAAAACGCATTCTGCGTTGCAATGGAAAGTTCTTCATATCTCAATCTCGGTTATGTGGATTATAAAGAGCTCGGTCCCGCAGAAATAGTAAAAGTAACAAAAGATAAATGCGAAGTAGTTGCGGAAAAGAAAAAAACCAAGAAAATGTGTACCTTTATGTGGGTATATTACGGATACCCTTCCTCAACTTACGAAGGGCTGAACGTTGAAGAACTTCGCTACCGCTGCGGTGAGGCAATGGCTGAAAGAGACAATGTGTCAGCCGATATCGTTGCGGGAATTCCCGATTCCGGCACACCGAGCGCAATCGGATATTCACGCCGTTCGGGCATCAATTTTTCGCGTCCGTTTATAAAATATACGCAAACGTGGCTCCGCTCGTTTATGCCGCAGATACAGTCTCAGCGCGAGTTTGTAGCAAAAATGAAGCTGATACCCATACAGTCGCTTATATCCGATAAAAAACTCCTTCTCGTCGACGATTCGATAGTCCGCGGAACACAGATGCGCGACACGGCGGAATTCCTTTATCAGCACGGCGCGAAGGAAGTTCACGTAAGAAGCTCCTGTCCGCCGATTATGTTCGGCTGCAAATACCTTAATTTCTCGCGTTCGACATCCGAATTGGATCTCATCGCGCGCAGAGTTCTCGCAGAAAAGGGCATTACCGAAGAGAAGGATCTCGCTCCATATCTTGATCCCGATACCGCGGAATACGAGCAGATGGTAAACGACATTTCCGGCAAGCTTAACTTCACGTCGCTTCGCTATAACCGTATAGACGATCTTATCGCCGCCACCGGTTTGGACGAATGCGAACTGTGCACATATTGCTGGAACGGAAAAAAATAATTATTAGCTCTTGACAACTATTCCCGTATGTGCTATAATCAGTATGTAAATCAAATATTTTATACGGAGGTCTCACGTAATGGGAAAATTTGTTGTTAAACCTCCAGCAAAGGGAATCAAATTCGATCTTAAGGCAGGAAACGGCGAAGTAATCGCTACATCCGAAGTTTATTCTTCCAAAGCTGCATGCGAAAAAGGCCTTGCAAGCGTAAGAAAGAATGCCGCTGTTGCAAATATCGAGGATCAGACAGTTGAAGGCTTCGAAGTTGCAAAGAACCCCAAATTCGAAGTTTATGTAGACAAAGCAGGCGAATTCCGCTTCCGTCTCAAAGCTACCAACGGTCAGATAATCGCCGTATCCGAAGGCTATGTTGCAAAACCCGGCTGCCTTAACGGAATTGAAAGCGTTAAGAAAAACGCTCCCGAAGCACCGATTGAATACGTAGAATAATCCGGCATAAATAAAGACCGCAGGTCAATCCTGCGGTCTTTTTCTGTTTTTATTTTCTGTTTGTTATCGCTTTTTTTATCTCTATTGCAACAAGAGGAACAAGTATCAGCCCAAGCGCAACGGCATACAGCCACGGAGAAAGTAAAACGAGTTTAAATGCATGTCTTACGGGGGTGAAAAGTACAACCGCCATCAGCGCAACCGATATCAGCGCCGCAATATTCAATGTTTTATTCGTAAAAAATCCTATCTTGAAAAGCGAACGGTGCGAGCGCATATTGAATGCGTGAACTACCTGCGAAAGCGACAGTATCATAAACGCCATGGTCTGTCCCGCTTCAAGCGAACCCATAACTGTTTTACCGATATAAAACCCCGCAAGGGTTATCGCTGCAAACATTATACCCTGAATTATTACGTTCAGCCCGAGTCCGTTTGCAAAAATACCTTCGTTTTTAGGCCTCGGTTTTTTCTCCATTATATCAGGCTCAACGGCTTCCATACCTACCGCAATTGCGGGCAGTGAGTCCGTAACAAGGTTTATCCACAAAAGCTGCATCGAAAGCAGGGGGGACTGTCTGAAAAGCAGCATTGAAATGAATACTGTAAGTATCTCGCCTGTATTCGAACCGAGAAGGAAACCTACAACCTTTTTAATATTTGCGTAAATTCCGCGTCCTTCCTTAACTGCGTCAACTATCGTTGCAAAATTGTCGTCTGTCAGCGTCATATCTGCGGCGCCTTTTGCAACGTCGGTTCCCGTAATCTCCATAGCGCAGCCGATATCTGCAGCTTTCAGCGCAGGAGCGTCGTTTACTCCGTCGCCTGTCATGGAAACTACGTGACCTTTGTTCTGCCATGCTTTAACTATCCGTATTTTGTTTTCGGGCGAAACTCTTGCATAAACGCTGATTTCTTCAATATGTTCTTCAAGCTCTTCGTCGCTCATGGCGTCAAGCTGCTTTCCCGTTATCGCCCTGTCGCCTTCACTGTAAATACCGAGCTGTTTTGCTATTGCGGCAGCGGTAACAACGTGGTCTCCGGTTATCATTACGGTTTTTATTCCCGCTTTTTTGCTAACTTCAACAGCGTCTTTCGCCTCCGGTCTGGGCGGGTCGATCATTCCTATCAGACCAACAAGCGTAAGACCGTTTTCAAGCTCCTCCGATGTCGGTTCTTCCGAAACCGTGTCAATCTCTTTTATCGCAATTGCAAGCACTCTGAGCGCATCTTTGCTCATATCCTCGGTAATTATACGTGCTTTTTCAATGTCTCCCTCTATACAGCGCAGCGATAGATTGTCAAATGCGCCTTTAACGATAACAATATTCTTTCCGTCTATTCTGTTTACGGTAGACATCAGCTTGCGGTCCGAATCAAACGGTATTTCCGCAAGTCTTTCGTATTTTTCTTCAATATCTTCCTGTTCTATACCGTTTTTGTGCGCAGCAAGGACTATTGCGGTCTCTGTCGGGTCTCCGATATGTTTTTCAACACCGTTTTCGTAAACGACAGTTCCGTTGCAGCATAGAGTACCGTATGTGAGAAGTTTTTTAACGTCTTCCGTGCAGGACTCACTTATGTCTTCCGGCTCTTTGGCTCCGTCAACGTATGCTTTAACGAGCGTCATACGGTTCTGCGTAAGAGTTCCCGTTTTATCCGAACATATAACCGATGCGCATCCGAGCGTTTCCACTGCGGGAAGACGGCGAATAAGCGCATTTTTCTTTGCCATTCTCTGAACGCCTATCGAGAGAATAATGGTTACTATCGCGGGCAGTCCTTCGGGTATTGCCGATACCGCAAGCGAAACTGACGTCATGAATATTTGAAGTATCGGAATTCCGCTTATAAGCCCAATAACAAATACAATCGCGCATGCAGCAAGGGCAATAATACCAAGATATTTACCTAACTGGGCAAGCTTTTGCTGAAGCGGTGTCTGCGTATCCTTTTCTCCAGCAAGAAGACCTGCAATTTTGCCCATTTCGGTCTTCATACCGGTTGCGGTTACAACTGCGAGTCCTGTTCCGTAAGTTATGCTGCATCCGGCAAATATCATGTTTACCCTGTCACCGAGCGGAGCATTTTCATCCGTGATTTCGTCGGCATCCTTTTCAGTCGGTACAGACTCTCCCGTAAGCGCGGATTCTTCGCTTTTCAAGCTTACGCTGTGTATGAGTCTTGCGTCTGCGGGAACAAAATCTCCCGCTTCAACTATTATAATATCGCCCGGAACGATCTGCTTGGCGTCAATTATATGCTCCTCGCCGTCCCTGATTACCCTTGCGTGCGGTGCGGACATATTCTTCAGCGCTTCAAGTGCTTTTTCGGCTTTGCTTTCCTGAAAAACACCCATTATTGCGTTAAGCACAACTATTATAAGAATAAGCGCGGGCTCAAAAAGCTCGCCCCAGTTTTGTTCGGTGCAAATAACTCCGAAAGAAACGGCTGCCGCAATAAGAAGTATTATTATCATTACGTCTTTGAACTGATCAAAAAACCGTCCTAAAAGCGTCTTTTTCTTCTTTTCGGCAAGCACGTTAGGGCCGTATTCGCTCTGTAAACGCAAAACTTCACTTGAAGAGAGTCCTTCTTCTTCGTCGGACTTAAATGACAGAATTACGTCCTCGGCGGATGAACTGTGTGGTATCAATATCGTTCAACTCCTTTTTTACTGTTAATAATTTTATCAGAATTTGAGAAGTTTGTCAACAAAATAACGCTTTGGCGTTAACATTTGCTTTTTGCGTCAAAGATTTTTAACCAAGCGCCGAAAAAAGGACTGTTCATATTGCTCTTTGTTCGGATTTATTGATTCTTTTAAGACGCAATTCTTACGAATCTGTTACGGTTCTCGGAAATTAGGTGAGACGGAAATCTTTCAAACAAAAAAAGACAGAGACTTTTGTCCCTGTCTTTATGCTTTATGATGTCATTCTCCGAATATCTCGTCAATTGAAGATTCGATATTAACTATATACTTAAGTCTGTTTGTCTCGTCTGCTACGGCATATGCGTCAAGGCTTTCCTGCATCGATCGGTTGTCTCTGATACCTATGTAAACGTCGGTTACGCCCTCGTTTCTGTAATTGTAAAGAACCGTGTTGTACATATTCATAAAATTCGTAACGTCTCTGTCGTCAAAGAAATAGAATCTTCTGAAATAATCTATCATTGCCTCTTCGTCTTCGTATCCGGGAAGCGGCTCATATATAGCGTTCAGCACGAATGCGGAAATTGCAGGGTCTTTTGCAAGCGCGGGAATACAGGTTGAAAATCTTGTATCGGTTATCGTAGCGCCCGTATTCTGCAGAGATCCGTTCGGACCGTGCGGGAAGGGAACAACCCCGAAATTATCCATCGAATACGCTATCGAATACTCGGAGCCGCAAAGGTCGGTTCCGTTCATAATTGTCAATACGGATTTTCCCTGCGTAAACTGCTCAAGCATGTTTTCCCATACGTTTGACAGGTCGATATTAACGTATGTTGAATATTCACCGAAAGTCCAGTTCCATGCCGTCTGCATCGCTTCAAAAGTAACGGGGGAGTGGAGACTCAGAAGATAGTCGCCGTCCTGTCTGATTATAACAGGTTCTCCGTTCGTCGTGTGCATAGTTCTGAAAAGCCAGTGAACGGTTGTGGAAAGAGCTTTAACTTCGTCGCCGGCGTCGTTGATGTGATTGTAAATAGGCATAAGCTCTTCAAGCGTTCTCCAGGTCCACTCGTCTCTTTCAACAAGCTCTCTCGGGTCTGTCTGATTCAGCCTGCTTATTATGTCTTCGTTAACAACAACCGCGCCGTCAACGGAACGGTATTTATGTATCGGCCACGCAGCGGGAATAACTCCGTAAAGTCCGTTATTCCAGAAAAGCGGCTTAAGATTTTCCGTATTGCCCCATTTTGCGCTGTTTGTATAGTCAATATATTCCTGCAGCTGAGTAATATCAGCAAAATATCCTGTTCTGAGCAGTCCGGTAAGCGATCCGGAGCTTCCCTGAACCGCATCAATCGGTACAAGACCCGCAACGGTTCCTGCCTGAACCCTGTTTGATATGTCCGTTGCTTTTTGCTCCGTGATTTTTACATGATATGTGTTTTCAACATCTTTTATGCGTTTCATAGCTAAGTCTGCAAATTCGGTGTCAACAATATATCCGAAAAATTCTTCGCCCGAGGAATGTTCCGTATTGTTGTGCATGAAAAGGAAATCAACACCCATTAAGTCCGTAACTCCGAGGTCTGAGCTGAATTCCGGCGCCGCCTCCGCTTCTGACTGCTGTGAGCATGAGCAAACCGCAAATATCATACATAAAAGCAGAGCGATCGAAAGATATTTTTTCATTTAAACCGTTCCTTTCATCTGTAATTACCCATTTGTATTATAATACTATTTTATTATTTTGTCAATATATTTCTAAAAATGATACTGTATTTATTTATGTTTTTAAATAAAAAAATAAAGTCGTAATTTTGTTAAAAAAAACAGTTCCTTTCCACTTGAATTGCTTGACGGATTATGATATAATGTGTATAAGTGAAAAATTTGGGATTATTCATACCGGATGTTCCAATTACAATATTTTCATAATTAAAATACAGAAATCGGAGGACTCAGAATGGATCTGAAAGACAGAACGGACAGCATCCGCTCGCTCCGCGCATCCATCGAAGGAACAAACGAGTCTGCGGCAAGAAAACGCATATCGCTGCTTTTCGATGAAGGCACATTCGTTGAGATCGGCGCTTTTGTTAAACAGCGTCCAACGGAGCTCGGAGCCGTTGATGCGGCTGCAGAAGGCGTTGTCACCGGTTACGGCGCAGTAAACGGTGTGCTTGTTTTCGCTTTTTCACAGGATGTTTCAGTGCTTAAAGGCGCAGTCAGCGAGATGAACGCAGAGAAAATCTGCAATATCGCCGAAATGGCGCGTAAAGCTCACGCTCCGCTTGTTTGCATGCTTGACAGTTGCGGAGTAAGGCTTCAGGAGGGCATGGATGCCCTTGCAGGCTACGGCAGCATATTGGCTAAACTTAACTCTATGGCGGGCGAAACCGTTTTGATTTCCGCCGTATTCGGCACTTGCGCCGGCGCTCTTTCGTTTATTCCCGCAATGTCAGACTATTCCGTTATTACAGAAAACGCAGAGCTATTCCTTTCTTCTCCCGATGTTGTAAAGGCGCGCTTCGGCAACGAAAATGCGGGAACTGCGCAAAACGCATACGAAAACGGTACGGTCAGCGCAATATGCGCATCCGACAAAGATGCTGTTGAAAAAATTAAAGAGTTTATATCATTTACCTGCGACGTATACGTCACCGAAGACGATATAAACAGGCTTACTCCCGAAATAGCCGATATTATTTCAAAAGAGGGCTACGATGTCCGCGAAGTAATCGCCTCAATCGCCGACGACGGAAAATCTCTCGAGCTTAATCCCGGTTATGCAACCAATATCGTTACCGCGCTTATAAACATAGATTGCAGCCCCGTAGGCGTTGTTGCAAATAACGGCGCTCTCACGTCATCTGCCGCGGAAAAAGCCGCAGGATTCGTAGCTTTTTGCGATAACTGCTCCATTCCCGTCCTCACACTCGTTGATACAGACGGATTTGAGTGCGACAGCAAAGAGAATATTCTTAATTCCTCACTTCTCGTTACCGCATATATGAACGCCGAAGTTCCCAAGGTAACGCTCATAATCGGCAAGGCATACGGTGCGGGTTATATCTCAATGTGCTCCAAACAGACAGGCGCAGATATCGTTTACGCATATCCGTGCGCCGAAATCGCAGCTCTTCCCGCAGAAACAGGAGCAGTATTCATGTGCGCTCAGGAAATAATTCAAACCGAAGGCGACCCTGTAGACGGAAGAAACGCCGTAATAGAAAAATACAGACAGACAATCGCTTCTCCGCTTGAAGCCGCAAAGAGGGGACACGTAGACGATATTATCGATATCGAAACCACGCGTCAGCTCA
>CAMZEM010000087.1 GCA_947305805.1 uncultured Clostridia bacterium
TCCCGGGACGGACCACGCCGTGCAGGGCTTCGTTGCCGTGATAATACTTCGGGATACCGAGTCTTTCGTTTGCGGGGGAAGTCTCGATGAGGATGAGGATCTTTTCTTCAAGAGTCATACGGCTCATCAGGTCTTCGACTCTCTCATCCAGGGGATATTTCAGATTGTTGTATTTCACTTCGCTCATACTGATATGCCTTCTTTCAGCTACATTCCTCAAGAAATTATTCAGTGTAATTCTTTTTTCAGCGTCAGGATGTTTCTTCCGTCTTTGTATTCGTATGAAATATAATCAATAACTTTTTTTGTTAAAAAGATGCCGAGTCCGCCGATCTCGCGCTCTTCCGCAGAAAGGGTAATATCGGGATCCTCCTTTTTGAGAGGATCGTACTGAACTCCCCTGTCCGTAAAAGTAATTGTTACCGTAACGGGATTACCGGATACCTCAACACGAACTCCTGCTTTGCCCGTTTCGGGAGCATAGGCGTAATTTGCGATATTAACGAATATCTCTTCGACGGCGATATCAAGCTGCATGCAGTCTTTAGGTGAACAGTCTACCGCTTCAAGGCGTGAATTCACAAAATCGATTACTTTTTCCAGATTGTCCGTTGTTGCATCGATATTAAGTTCGGACAAACCGGACGCATCGGAAATACCGATTTCAAAATCGAGCGTGTCGATTGTTTGCAAAATGTCGATAAGTCTTGTTTTCCACAACTCTATCGTTGCATTCGCCTTCTGAGCATCCGCGTCGGGATGCCTGATTTCCCAGTCTATCAGCCCCGCATAAGAGAGGCAGCGAACTTTTCTGTCAACGTCGGCAATTCTGTCTTCGTCATCCGTTTCAAGGTATGCCCTGAGAGAATCATGCCAGAATTTGCGCGAAACCTCGGAACTGTAACCCTGAAAACCGAGAACAATTTGCGGATCGTATTCGGAATAACCGACATATGCGTTATACATATGAATAAGATCGAAAATGGGATGTCCTACGGAAAGAGTATCCATATCAATTACGAGAACTTCGTCACCGGCAAGAACTATATTTTTCGTATGATAATCGCCGTGAATCATATGATCGGATTCCGGAATATCTTCAATCATTTTTACAAGCTTATCGCCGAGTCCGTTCGGAAGGGAATCTTTCATTCTTAAAACGGATTTAAGCGTTTTTTCCTTAATGGAAGGAAGCTCGCCCTTGGGAACGGTGATGCTGTGTATTTTTTTCAGCATTTTAACATACTCGTCAACGCACCAGTCAAACTTATCGGGTTCGGTGGCAAGAATTTTTGAAAAAGAGCGTGAATTGAGAAGCTCAAATACCGAGCCGTAACTGTCCCCTACCCTTACGACATCGTATGAAATTGCGGTTGGAACGCCGAGAATAAGAGCGAGCTTTGCTACTTTGCGCTCATGCTGAATTTCGGAAAGAGCATCTGCGTTTTTGTATGTTTTTACAACGTTATCCTTATCTATGCGGTAAACTTTTCCGTTAAAGCCCTCGCCGATAACTTCGCATCCTTCAACGGAAACTACACGGTAGGCTTTTTCGACGTCCATAATTTCGGTAAAGCCCGTCATTTCGAGTATTTCATATACTTCGGAATTTACGTTTGTTATTTTGAGCTGCGGGTATGATTTTTTAATTCGAAGAATAACGCGAAGTCCGGCACTCGAAATATACGCAAGATCTGCGGCGTCGATAACAACGGGGATGTTGCCTTTGCCCGCAAGCTGTTCGTTAATGCTCTGCTCCGTCTGAGCGGCATTGCCGGAATCTATTCTTCCCGAAAGAGATACTTTAACGGGAGACATACTGTTATCACTCATTTTTTAACTCCGATTGTTTGTCTGTTTTCTTTTTGTATTCTAAGCAAAGCATTGTAAGGTCGTCAAACTGTTCCGCATCTTTTACATATTCTTTGACCGCTTCTTTTACTCTGTTAAGTTTTGAAGAAGGACCTGAAGATGATACTTCATTCAATGCTTCAAGCATACGCTCTGTGCCGAACATATTTCCGTTTGAATCAGTGGCTTCGGGAACGCCGTCGGTATATAAAAACAGTTCGGACCCGGGCTCGAGAATTATTTCATATTCGCGGTATTGAGCTCCGCTCATTCCTCCGATAACAAAGCCGTGCTTATCCTTATACAGCTCATAACGTCCGCCGGGACTTCTGATTGCGGGATATTCGTGACCTGCATTTGCGGCGGTGAGTTTGCCTGTTGAAATTTCAAGAATACCGAGCCAGACCGTAACGAACATTTCTTCACGGTTGTTTGAGCATATTGCCTCATTTGTATCTGTTAAAATCTGCGCGGGTGATTTATTCATTTTTGCGTTGTTTGCGATGATAATCTTTGACGCCATCATGAAAAGAGCGGCGGGAACGCCTTTTCCGGAAACGTCGGCAATAACCATGCAAAGATGATCGTCATCGATAAGAAAATAGTCGTAAAAATCGCCTCCGACCTCTTTTGCGGGTGCCATTGATGCGTAAAGATCGAACTCGTTTCGTTCAGGGAAGGCGGGAAAGATATTCGGAAGCATATCGGTCTGAATTGCGTTTGCAAGATTAAGTTCATACTCGATACGGGCGTTTTTGACATCTTTTTCATGCTGAGTGATGACCATTTCCCTTCCCCTGTGAACAATATTGCTGCTGATAATTGCAGTTACGGAAAACATCAGCCATCTCGGCAGATAATCGTATAAAACGGTATTTAAAATAAGCATACCGTCCGAAACGCCGGCATTCCGAACAGCTTCGCCGAGAAAGCCGCCCGTTGCTATCATTTCAGTCCCCTTTTCCATGGTAACGATATTCAGGTTTATAAAACCGTGAGTTGCGCCCCAGATTGCGGAAAAAAGAAATGCGGCGGTGGACAGAACAGATGTAAAACGGGTAAGGTTTTTTGAGAAGTAGCGGCTGCTTAAAACAACGGGAAGGACCATTAAAATAGGAACCTTGTGCGTAAGCATGCTGTCAAGTCTTGCGTAAACGAACACAAAACCTATCATCAAAGCGTATTTCAGCCACCAGGAATCATATTTAACGGCATGGCAAAGTATGATAAGAATAAGAATTTCGACTATTGCCTGAACAGAGGGCGAAAAAACGGATTCAAACGGAAGAGGGAAAACGCCCACGGCGGTAAGAATCATTATTATCAGCAGAATAATGCCGCTGACAACAAGAATCATTGCGCCGAGGCGGTTTGCGTGAACTTCCGTTTCGTGAAATATTTCGTCCCCTGCCAGTTTATTGCGAATGTTGACGAAAAAACGGTTTTCTTTTTCTTTCATTTGAGATAGGCCTATAACGATTTAATTATTTTCATTTCAACGTCGTTGCCGATTATTTTAACTTTTACGTCATCGGCAATGTTTGCAACAATGGATTTTTCAAGTTCGTCCCATGCCTCTGATGCTTTTTCGTTTTCGCTTATATGGTTCTGGACGTCTTCTTTGTAAAGCGCCATTGACCAGACAACCGCGCTTGCGTCAAACGTTGCGCCCATCGGATAGGAAACTGCCGTATTGACCAGCGCATAAGGAATGGTTTCTTTGGAAGAAAGCATGATATCGGCTATCATAACTTTTATTCTGCCCATAAAACCTTTTGACGCCTCGTTTTTACCGCTGGATGAGACGGCGATGAACTGATCTTTGAGGCTGAACGTCATATCTATATCGGATTTCATATGAAGTTCGAAATGCTTTCCTTCGTTTTCAACCCAGTAATCTGCCTCGACATTGCCGGCAATACCGCGAAGCATTCCGAACATTTCTTCGGCAAGAAGACGCAGGTGAAGAAGCGGTTTTCTTTCAAGACCGCATTCTTTACCGATATTTTCGGTTAATGCAAGAGCTTCGGAGATGCCTTTCCCTTTTTCGTTAACTTTTACGGATGTTGATTTCATTTGTTTATCCTCCCAAAACTTCAAACGGGTAAATCAGTTTTCAATTGTGAGAATATCCGAAAAGCCGGTGACATCGAATATTTCCATAACTGTTTCGTTTACGTTGCAAACCTTCATTACACCCTGTGTATTCATGATTTTCTGCGCGGTGAGAAGAACACGAAGTCCCGCAGAAGAGATATATTCGAGTTTTTCGCAATCGAGCTTAAGCTCCGTAATACCCGTAATAACCTCTCTGACTGTTTTGTCAAAATCAGGCGCCGTAACGGTATCGAGACGTCCGTCCAAAGAGAGAATTGCCTTTCCGTTTTCTGTTGATTTGGCGATATTAAGCATTTACATATCCTCCTAAAATTAATAAAATATAATATTTTCCATATTCTTTATATTATATCACATATTTATGAAAAAATCCACCGTTTTTTAAAATTTTAATTTTTCTTCAAAAAAAATCATAGGTAACAGTGAAGACGGCGGGTCAGAATTTCAAAAAACATATTGACAAACATGTTTTTTTGTGCTATAATATCCAAGCAATTTATAAGCGGGTATGGCGGAATTGGCAGACGCGTTAGATTCAGGTTCTAATGGCCGCAAGGTTGTACAGGTTCAAGTCCTGCTACCCGCACCACATGAAAATAATCCGAACATTCTCTTCTTTGGAGAGTCGTTCGGATTATTTGTTTTATTCGAGTATCCTAATTTTAATAGCAAGAAATGAAAATAGCCGATACCATGGTCTTTTGACTATGGTATCGGCTTGCGCGTTGTTGAAAAAGACATATTTTTATGGTATAATAAATATATCAAAAAAATATTCAAAACCCTATTGACTCTCCCCTTAACTGTAATGATATACTTTGCTTGCAAGATAGAAATAGCGCTGTTTCTATTCTGCAAAATCTCAATGAAAGGAAAACGCTATGTATAAGATAGGTGAATTATCTAAGCTGTGCAATATCTCGGTCAAGACTTTACGATATTACGATGCCGAAGGGTTGCTTATCCCCGATGAAATTGATAAATTTACGGGATACCGTTATTATTCGGCTTCAAAGCTTGAGGATTGCTATCGTATTATTGCCTTGAAGGAACTTGGTTTTTCTTTGGATGAGATATGTGTGCAGTTGACAACTAACGATAATGAGAAAATTACAGCTTCGTTAAATGCCAAGCTCGACGAACTGCAAGAATTGATTAAAACCACGCAAACACAGTTAAGGACGATTGAATCCATCAAAAACAATCTGACAAAAGGAGAGTCGAAAATGTTTAATATTATTGTCAGAGCAACCGATGAAATGCGCGTTGCTTACATTAGAAAAAATTATTTATCCAAATCCAATGCTTTTGACGATATTGAAAAAATCAAAAGCAGTCTGCCAAAAACGATTCTTGGTAAAAGAAAAATCATCATCAATTACGAAACCGAGTACAGAGAAACCGACTTTGATCTTGCCGCTTGTATGGAGATTGTGGGGAAACTTCCGGTGTCCTGCGAATATGGAGAAAAGACGGTCTCCCTTGGCGCGAACGTTGCTTCTTTAATTTGTAAATCCGGCGAGCTTGACGATGCTTATAAGGCAATAATCAAACACCTTGATGATTCAAATTACGAAGCCTGCGGTGCATATTTTGAAATCTATTATGAAGACGGAACCGTAGAATTAAAACTTCCTGTTTGCCCACACAAGAAACAAAAGCTTTATGCCAAGGATGCAGAAATTTCTTTCGTTGACGATCCCGAAGCTTGCGGAACGTGGGAGTTTTTGGATATTGTTCCCACACGCGAGCATTTTGTATACGGAAAGCCGAAATGTTGGCATTCGGTATGGTTGCAGAAGCTGTATTTCATTGACGGAGGTCAACCCTATTGGGTCTTCCCGGGATGGACAAAAGGAAAAGTATATACGCTTACAGGCGACCGCGATAATCTCATTGAGCATCCGTATACCATCGAAACCATTGATGGTCGAAAGCTGATGTTCCTCGAAATTCAAATGAACGAAAATGATGCAACGGAGCTTTGGGTATATGAACAAACCAACTCTTGCCACATTGCATCCAAAGAAGAAATTCAAATTTGCGATAATATCGATCATCCTTTTGTAATTGACCAACAGGTTCTCGGCGTTTGGAATGTATTTGATTTTATCAGAGACCGTGATAATCTCGACCCGACAAGGAAAACTTGGAAAGGCGGAGAATTATTCCTACAGCGCGTTGAGTTCCTTTCTGACGGTCGATTGATAACCGTCACCAAGAGCCGCGAAAGTATGCTCAACTGGACAAAAGGACTTGAACTCAATAAATACTGTAAAACGGCTTGCGCATATGAAATCGTTGAACACGAAGGAAAAGATTTCTTGATCCTCGAGTGGAAGTCGGGAGATTATTCTTTCGCCGGAAAAATTCATTACTACGTATTCACAAGAGGATAAACAAATTCAGCCACGGCAAGGAAACTCCCTGCCGTGGCTTCTCCATTACGCAACATTTGTCGCTCCCGCTTTCTTCTTTGATTTATCCTCCTTCTCCAAACGTTCCTTTTCCTCATATTCCTCACGCCACTTTTGAAATTTCGCCATTTCTTCCTCGTTATCAAATAACTCGGTGATGATCGGCGCATACATACGCGCAAGATTCAGGTTCTTGTGTTCGCAAGGACATGCAGGTTCAATTCCTGTCGCCCGCACCAAACAGTACAAATCCGAACCCTAAGCCGATTGGCGAAGGGTTCGGATTTGTCGTTTATTTCGGCGATCCGAATTTGACCTCAGGCAAAAAAAACCAAATTGAAAAACGGAGGTCAAGAATATGAATCTGAACATCGGTAACATCGGAGTCTGGGGGCGCGGGTGTCCGGTGGACACCTCTGCCGAAGGCAGAAGCGCTGACCGAGCCGGCAGGCGAGACCCGGCATTATGAATTTCTCAATCGAAACCGCCCGTCAACCGTCGGCGTTATGCGTTTGAACAATACTTTGGAGAATTATCTCAAAGACGTCGATCAGGAAGCAACTGTAATGCTTGAAACACTCGTCAGGCAGTACGCAAAAGAGGAATACGTCACAGAATCCCTCAAACGCACAGATCAGCTTGAATGGGTGTAGCGTATGAACAACATCCGCAACCGCGTCTAAGAGGTTGTGCTGGACGAAATCATATACCGATAAACGCACGAGGCGGGGAGATCAACTCCCCGCCTTTATCGTATAGTTTACTGAAAACTATGGTTATTAACCGATGGATTCATTTGACTCCCCAAATCGTCATGGGCACTTTTACATTTGGAACCGTAATCTGTCCGTTCTTCACAAGGGTTTCAAAAATGATCGCTGCGGCGT
>CAMZEM010000088.1 GCA_947305805.1 uncultured Clostridia bacterium
GCACTGTTTGATACGTCTCCCGCTCCCGAAAACGCATAAGGCAACAGATATTATTGCAATAGAATGATAAAAGTAAAAAGACCTTGCGGCATGCAAGGTCTTTTTAATCGTTTTACCAAAGCTTTTTCGTTACCATTTTTATCGGTTTGCAGTTTGGAAGGTCGCGCGCAAGCTTTTCGTCAACGGAGGTGAACTTTAAAGGAAGCCCCGTCATTTCCGACAGTTTTTTCGCTTTTTCAGTTGTTGCCTCAACGGCCTCGCGGTCGGTTTCTTCACCGAGATTGGAGTTGTTTACTATTGCCGTCGCTTTAAGGTGCGAAGCCTTTTCGATATCGTAAAGAAGAGATGTCATATCGTTTTCGGTTGCTGTCATCGGTCTGTAAAAATTTACGGTATAAAGCATCTCATAGCCCTGTTTGCTTATATCTTCCGAGTATCGTCCCAAAACTACGGCACCCGAATCGTCACCGCCTATATCCCAGATAACCGCGCAGTCCGTATTGAATACTTTCATAACCGTTGCGGGCATAGCGGGAATATCGAGATTTGTGTTTGCGCTCATCGGCGCAATAAGCTCAACGCCCGCTGCCGAAAGCAGGTTTTCGTTATCTGCCGAACGGAAATAGGGGTTTACGATATCTGCGTCTATCAGATAAACTTTTTTGTCGGTTTTTTCCGCCGCTTCAAGCGCAAGATTAACGGCAATATTCGTTTTTCCCGAACCGTAATGTCCGGTAATTACAGTATGTTTCATATTTACATTCTTTTCTTTTCAAAATAATCGTAATTTATTAAAAGGGGTTGATTTTTTCCGATATGTGTGTTAAAATAAAATCGGAAAAAATCAGGGAGTGATATTAAATGAAAAAAGCTCTGTGTATAGCGTTTATTCTTATTTTGGGGGTGGCGGTTTTGGCATTTTTCGGAGGATGCGACAAAACGAAATACGAAGTTGACTACTGCGGACAGAAAGACAGCTTTACAAACGCCGAAGACAGCTACGAGGAAGGCGAGAATGTCGAGCTGTATTTCCCGTATGTTGCTACCGATACGAATTACAGCTTTTACGTTGAAGGTGCAGACTGCAAAATAGATTACGCAGACGACAAAGGATATATTATCTCGTTTACCATGCCCGCGAATTCGGTTAAAGTATGGTACGAATCCGTAAACAGCATGATGTATATCGATGATTCCCCCGAAATGCTCATTGACTACTACGAGGCAACGGTTGCCACGGTTGACGGTGATGAGTATTACGAGCTTGTTTTATTCGCAAATCCGAGCAGAACGGAGATTTATCTCGACGCATACCGGGGCGACGGAGAGGGCGAAACTCACAAAAGATACGCCGTTCCCGCAGAAGCAATAGACGAGTGCTATGAAGCAATAGAAAAATGCAATTTCCGCGAATGGAATTCCAATCCCGACTATTCCGGAATTACGGGTGCGTATTACGTTTTAAATTTTAAGGACGGCTATTCACATACGCGCGTAACTTCCGAGCATATGCCCGACAACGGCAAAGAGCTTATGTGGTCGGTGGGAAGCATTTTAAACCGTTATGTAAACGAAGATAACCTTATTGAAGACTGATGTAAGGATACCACTTTTATTCTTTTATGTCAATAACGCAAAAACTGTCTGACGGAGCAATCCGTCAGACAGTTTTTATTATAGGCTTATTCGTCTTTCCACACGTTGTCTATTCCTCTCTTTGAGGGCGCAATTTCCTGAGCGATATATTCCTCGATTTTGTCTATGCGGGACTCGATATATTCCGTCGGAGTCTGTCCGTTTGCAACCCATTCGCCGAGGGTCTGAAAAGGCGCCGTTGAAAAATATGAATACTGGGCGCATTGGAACATATCATAGTAGATATCTGCGTCGCGGCGGTCAAAAAAGTATGTATGATGCAGAAAATCTTTTATGGATTCTATATCGGGATATTCCTCAAACGGTTCATAAAGCGCATTTAATGCGATTGCCGTGGCTTCAAGGTTGTTTGATAAGCTCGAAATTACAACCGCTCTTTCAAGATTCATGTGAAAAGAAGAGATAAATCCGGGTTCTACCGCCGGACCCGACGGCCACGGCAGAACGCCGAAATTGGTCATCGATTTAACAATTCTGTCTGCAACGTATTCCGCATAGTGCATAACGCCCATTACCGTCTGACCCGCTATAAGATCCTCTACCGGCGCAAGAATAATGTTTCGGCGGTCGATTGTGTAAGACAGCGGGCCGTTAAAAACATCCAGGGCCTCGTTCATTGCGGCAAGAGCGGCGGGATTGTTAACCCCCGATCTGTAATTGCCGTCCGGACCTTTTTCGGCTAGTCTGTATCCGTTTGACAAAAGATAATTCGCGCCGAAATCAAAGGGCACCGATGCCAGCGCGTAATGTTTTACCTCGCTGCCTTCCTGAGCATAGTATTTTTCAAGACAGTCGCGGAAGGTTTCCCACGTCCATTTTCCGTTTTCATACAGATCGCGCGGATCTTCCGTATTTAAAGACGCTATAAGATCTTCGTTAACGATTGTAAGACCTGTGTATGATACGGAAGAGGTCGGCCACGCCAGAGGTATGAGTCCGTAAACGTCGTCTTCCCAGTAAAGAACCTCCAGAACGTTGCGCGTACCCCATTTTTCCTCATTGCGGTAGTCAATCAAACCGTCAAGCTGCGAAAGACCCACAATCGTGCCCGCTTTCATATATTCGCGGAATCTGTCGGATATTCCGCAGAAAATATCGCAGTAATACGATCCCGCGGCATTGCTTAAACGATAATTTGTATACTGCGCGTCGCCCGAAAAATACACAATATCAAGCTTGCAGTTAAAATTGTTCTGAACGTCTTTTATACGCTGAAGGGCAAGGTCGCCGAGCACGGTGTTCATCTCGTAACCGAGCACTTCTTCGTCTCCTACGTTAAAGGCAAGTCCTCCCGATTCACGCACGTATTTTATCGTTGCGCCTTCAAGATCGGTTTTATCACCCTTCAGAGCGAAATCTTCGTCAAACAGTTCTTCTTCGTGTGCTCCGCACGCAGCGAATACAACAAGAGACAGAAAAATGAGAATAAATGATTTAACGGCTGTTTTCATTCTGCCCGGTTCCTTTCCGAAATGAATAAAATTCATCGGCATTATTATATCATCCTGTTAATGAGTTGTCAATAGCCAAAAAACCATGCGGTGATATACTCCTGCACGGTCTTAGTTTTTATATTTCTTCCGTACTGAAAGACAGGACGGTTTCGGTCGAGTTTAAAAAAGTCTTTTCTGGACGGTATTTTTCGGTTACCTTTTCCCATAACGCTTTTGCCGCCGTATTCTTTTCGTTAAACTTGATTTCCCACTTTCCGCGGAATTTCAAAAAAAGCGCGTTTGCAGCCTCCGTTGCCAGATGCCTTCTTCTGTACATCGGAAAAACGGTAAATTCGGCAAGAACAAAATCCGGTTTTCCGTTTATCTGCGAATACGGGTGTATCATCGCAAATCCGACTAACGTATCTTCGTTATAAAGAAAATACGCCATGCGCTTCGGATCCGTAAAATACTCATCGAAAAATCCGTAATGCAGTATTCCGTTTGCGTCAAGTTCGTCGTTATAGTAATTCGTCATTTCATAAAGATACTTCTGGTTGATATTAAAGAAAAGCTCTCTGTCCTGCGGCTTTACGGCTATAAAATTCATAAGGTCGGTCCTTTCGGGAAAATCAGAAAAGCTGATACGCAATTACGGTCAGCACCGCGTAAAAAACAATCATCAGCGCAAGTATTGTCAGCTGTCTTCCTTTTTGCTTTGAAATAAGACCCGCAAATTCTCGAACCGCGGCATTCGGCCAGAAATACCATTTTGTTGAAGCGCCTATGCCCGTTACGCGCATATCAATGCCTGCGGCGAGCAGCCCGCTGCGAAATACGTGGTATTTATTCGTTGAAAAAGCAATTTCGGCGTTCGGATTTATTGCGGAAATCTTCTCTTTTGAAAATTTCATGTTTTCAAGCGTGTTCGTTGATTTGTCCTCCTCGATTATCCGTTCGGGAGATATGCCTTTTTCCGTAAGATAACGTTTCATGGACGCGCCTTCGGCAACCGCCTCGTCAGTACCCTGTCCTCCGGAAGTTACAAAAACCGCTTCTTTTCCCGTCAGCTGTTTCTGCTCTTCATAAAACTTAACCGCGCGGTCGATTCTGCTTTTTAACAGGGGAGTGGGGGTTCCGTCTTTTCTCAGCGAGCATCCGAGAATAATAATAAAATCCATGTTCTTTTCGGGTTCGTAACGCGACGTAATTGCGGAAGAAATAACCGTACCTATCATCATGCATTCAAAATACAGATAAATTGCCGCAAAAAGATTTGTGAAAAGATCGTGTATCATTACCTCCGTTTCGCTGCCGCTTGCGTAATAATTGAAGAAATAAAGAAGCATAAATCCGCCTACAAGTATAAACGAAAGTATAATTCCCAGCAGGTTTACGGGCCGCCATCCTTCATGCCTGATTAGCGATATATTCGATATGCAGAGCATGAGTGAAAAAATAAATATAAAAGGAAAAGTATAAAACATAAAGTTATGCGCTGAAGCAAGAAGCGTATGAATTAATGTGAATCCCTGATAAACATCCGGCGCTTTCAGCATCAGAACGGAAAGGACGGTAAATTCGGACAAAACAGATAGCGCAAACAACGCAAATCCGATATAAAAAATCGTATTGTAGGAATACGGTGAATACTGCAGCTGCTGACGGAACGCCCGAAAAAGGGCGACAGCCGCGCACAGAGAATAGACTGCAACCGTTATGCCCACAGCCGCAGAATACTTCTCCCCGCCCAGCGCAATCAGCAAGGTAACAATAACCGCGGCTACAGCTGTCAGCGTCAGCAGAAGCCGAAGCGTCGGTTTTTTATCGCGGCTGTAAAATGTCGGAATGATTTTTATTTTCGTCATAACGTTATCTCGTCTTTTGTTTAAAGGATTTACAGATGGTTTGCTCTTTTTACAAAAACCGTTTTTCCGTCCGTGCAAAAACCGATGTCATACCCCGCATACGAAAGACCGTATATCTTTTCGGGATCGTCTGCGTAACCCGGTCTCGGATCGTTGCGAAGTATTCCGGTAATTGCGGCAAGTAAATCTTCGGGAAGTATTTTTTCTGTTCCGTTTTCAAAAACAACTTCAAGCAAGTGCTCTTTTGTTTTTTCCGTGTAACCTTCCGTCGCGTCGGGACGCAGATCCGCCATGGGAATATACGGCTTTATATCTATTATCGGCGTTCCGTCAAGCATATCGATCCCCGAAACGTATATCACGGGCGCGTCGCCTGCGGACATATCCGTTTTTTCAAGCTTTACGCACGAAAGCCCCAGCGCGTTCGGACGGAACGGGGAACGCGTTGCAAACACGCCCATGCGCTCGTTTCCACCGAGACGGGGAGGACGCACCGTCGGACGGAATTCGTCTGAGGCGTCGTTTTCAAACCGCCAGATCAGCCATATATGCGAAAATTCATCAAGACCGCGGACCGCTTCGGGGCGTCTGTATTTCTTTTCAAAAACTATCTTTCCCGTCAGTTCCTTTACAAGCCCGCTCTGCCTGGGAATTCCGAATTTTTCGGGAAAACCCGTGTAAATACGGGCTATCGGCTCTATATAAAATCCTTTTTCGTCCATTTTCGGTTCCGTTTCTCTGATTGAATATATAAAAACACTCCGTATACCTTAATATACGGGGTGTTTCGTTATTTTATTTGTCTTCTCTGAACAATACGAGCAAAATCTCTCTGTCCGAGTATTCCGTAACGATTTCAGGGTATATTTCCATTGCGTTGCTTCCGTACTCTGCGGCTACCGTGTCGTTTCCGTCGTAAACCGTACATTCGTATGCGGTATAAATATATCCGTCATATTCGGTCTGACCGATTTTATTATAGATATCCTGGTTTATGTTGAAATCTTCCCCGTAATTGGGCAAAACAAGTATTATTTTTGTGTAAACTTCTCCGCCGGGGTTGTCTTTTGCAAGTATTCCCGCAACCGCGCGAGCCGTTTCAACGTCTTTCTCTGTTGCGTAAAGACCGTAAACCGCTCTTGTCTCGGGTGATACGTAGAACGTTTCGGCTGTTGAAGTCGGGGGACCTTCTTCGGTTGTCGCCTCGGTTATAACCGCCTCTTCCGTAACAACGCATGATTCTTCGGTCGTTTCGGCTATTGCAATTTCGTCTGCCGCTTCTTCGGGGAAAACCTCTTCAATAACGGCCGACTCTTCTTCGCCCCATGCGCTTCCGCTTGAAGATGC
Source organism: uncultured Clostridia bacterium (assembly GCA_947305805.1). Taxonomy (GTDB): domain Bacteria; phylum Bacillota; class Clostridia; order Oscillospirales; family UBA644; genus HGM12619. The sequence goes on from CAMZEM010000088.1 coordinate 6,305, forward strand.
GGACGCAGATTCGGGAACGGAAGCATTTGGCGCTTCTTCGGCTGTGCCGTTTGCACCGTAAGCGCTTTTTCCCGAAGGTGCAACCGGTTCTTCAATAACGGTTTCTTCCTCCGCTGTCGGCAATTCGGGAGGAATATAGCTTTCGGTGTATCCGCCGTTATATGCGTAGTCTGAATCGTCTGCAAAATAATCTTCCTGCTCAGATTCTGTCGTTTCTCCGGTCTCGGCGTTGTAAGTTAAGTATGTATCGGTTTCGGCGGCGTCTTCGGTCTCTTCGGGTGCTTCGGGCAGATTCATTGCAAACAGACTCGAGGTTTCTTCCGTAACGCCTGTCGCTCTCTTTGTATCTGTTGCAATCATTCCGTCCGCTATACCGTTTGCGCCGTCAATTTTACCGAAAAGATCGGATCTGAATACGAATACGGCAATAAGCAGCACTGCAACGGCTGCCGCCGCGGTTTTTACTGCGGGGTGATTTATAATTCTTATTATCAGCGGTTTTTTTGCTGCGCGGATTTTTGCCATCGTCTTTTCTGCAAAGTTCTCGGACGGCATACCTTCCGTTCCGGGCAAAAAGCCGGGGGACGCTGCAGGTTTCGCAGTATCCCCCGGATTTTTCCGTATTCCCTGTCTGTCAGTCGAAATCGAACCAGTCGTCCCAGTCGAAGTCGTCGTGATCGTAATAATCGTCGCGGTCGTAGTAGTCGTCATGATCGTAATAGTCGTCCCGATCGTAGCGCCCGTGCCGTTCGACGCTGAAGTCCGTCACTCTTCCGGTCCTGATGTCGATTTCCACATCGTACTCTGTATTTTCATAATAGAATTCGATCTCATAAACCTGACGTCCGTCGTCCCAATCCTGCTGCACCTTGGTAAACTTTACCTGCTCGACTTTCAGTCCCGCATATTCGGCTGCCGCCTTCATGGCATCTTCCCGGCTCCGGATCGCTCCCTCAGCAAAC
>CAMZEM010000089.1 GCA_947305805.1 uncultured Clostridia bacterium
TCTTGATTACTGGTATTTCCCCGATTCTCCGTTTATGAAAGACGGGTGGCGCAAATGGGCCGTTTCACTACGCGAATATGCCGAAAAAACAGGAATACCGTATACTCATTCCCATGCTCCGCTCGATTCCTATGGCGGCCCCGTTATTTCCCGCTCAATCGAAGCTGCGGGACTTCTCGGCGCGAAATATATCGTTGTTCACCCGATTTGCCGGCAAAACGGGTCGATAATCGAAGATGCGGAACAGTTTATCGCAGTCAATGCAAATTCGGTCCGTCCGATCCTTGAAACCGCGGAAAAATGCGGCGTTGCAATCCTTTCCGAAAATCTTCTGTGGGGAGCGTCCAAAGATCCCCGAATAATCTCTTCGCTTGTTAAAGAAATTAATTCTCCGTTTTTCGGCTGGTGTTACGATGCGGGACACGCAAACTGTTTCGGATATCACCCTTCCGTACTCTGCGAGTGCGCATGCGCGCCGCTGTCACTTCATTTGCAGGATAATATGGGAGACGGCAACGATTCTCACCTCATTCCCGGCGACGGAACCGTCAACTGGGATGCTCTTACAGACTCTCTCCGTTTAACGGGTTATTCGGGAGACTGCGTACTGGAAGCGCATCACCAGAGCCTTGAAGCCCCCGACGAAAAACGCGATGAAATTCTGAAAAGACTTCTTCGCGCGGCGCAAAATCTGCGCGATAAAATGAATCAGAGCGCAGTTTAATGCCTTCTATCAGCTAAAATCAGTAAAAATCCCCGAACAACAGTCGGGGATTTTTTATGCGTTTATTTCTTTATCCGTTCGGCCAGAGAGTTTTAATAGTCTCTCTGGGAGAAACCGCCTCGGTATCTATAAGTCTCTGGTTGAAGTCATGGTATATTTCAACAAGTTCGGGAATCGTCTTTCCCTTTCTTTCCGTTACCCACTCGTTAAACTGTCTCATGCCTACAATAAAGTAATTGTACTGAGTGTTTTTAAACATATCGAAGAATACGTCTGCATCCCTGTCGTCAAAGAAATAGTTGTACGTCATAAATTCCTTGATTTTGTCTTTTGTTTCGTATCCTTCAAAGGGTTCGTAAATCTTGTTTATGATAAACGCCGAAGCGTCGAAGTTTTTGCTGTAATTTGAAAAAACAATCATTGAGCGGAAACTCTCGTGAACCGCAAACGTATATCCCGGCGCAACGTCGGGACCGTTGGGGGCGGGGAGGACCGCATAGTTTTCAACGTATCTTGAAATTCTTCCGTTGTAGCCGAAAAGCTGCTCCGTATCTACAACCGTCATCGTAGCTCTTCCCTCAATAAACGCATCCGCAACCGCATCGGGGCTTGTTACATCATGGTCGAAAGCAAAAGCATAATCGCCGTTATAAACGTTTCTGAACTCTTCAAGCGCTTTAAGCGCGTGCGGGTCCGCATAACCCCAGGTGTATTCACCGTTGCCCTTGTCAATAATAATTGAGTCACCGTTTGAACGGAGCATCATTTCTCCTAAATACGGCGGATGGGCGGACATTCCGTATACGGTTGTTTCTCCGCCTTCCGTTACCGTGCCCATAGTCAGCGTCTCTTCAAACTTATCCCAGGTCCACTCTTTGTTTTCAACCGTTTCGCGGATATCGGGAATTCCGAGTGAGGAAGCAAGATTCATATTCGCCATAAAGATGTATCCGAATGAAGAATAGTTCAGTTCGGGCCACGCGGCGGGGAGTATTCCGTAAAGTTCTCCTCCCCAGCACATCTCTTCAAGCATTGCCGGAGTGCCCCATTTTTCGGAATCTCTGTAATCTATGTATTTATCAAGCGTATTTATGCTCTGGAAGAATCCGATTTTTACCGATGAGCGCAGGCCGTGTGTGCTGCCCTGCAAAACGTCGCAGTAAAATGCGCCGGACATGGAGCATACCGTAAATTCGTTTTCGCTTGCGCCCTCAGCCTGATAAAAAGCGTCAATCTTACAGTTATAGTTGTTCTCTATCTCCGCCTTTCTTTTGGCTGCGAGATCGGAAAAGAGAGTGCCTGAGGTAAAACCGAGTATGTTTTCGGCATTTGAATCGCCGAAGAGCGTTGCGCAGGTTACCGCATATCTCATCGAGTAACCGTTCAGATCCTCATATTCCCCCGGAGTGCCGGATTCAAAGTCAACGTCAAACGTTTCCGGCTGTTCGGTTGCGCACGCAATCGAAGCTATCAGCATAATTGCGGCAAGTAAAACTATCTTTACAGACTTTTTCATTTCTCCGTCCTCTTTTCAATTAATTCTTACCGGATTTCAACCGAATATGCGGCGGAATACTCTTTGTTCGGGTCAAGAGCGATAATCGCCGGTTTTTTTGTCAGCTCCTCGTCGCTTACAACTTCCGACGGAAGTCCGTTCCACGGTTCTATGCATATATACGGCGCTTCGGTCATCGGTTTATGCCAGATTCCGAGATAGTCAAAGTCCGCAAAATCAACGGTTATCGAACTGTCGGATTTTTCCGAGCAGACGGAAAGCTTTCTTGACTTCATATCCGAAAGTATTATAGCGTCGTTGTCAAAAAGGTTATGGCGAAGAGGCAATATCCGTTTTCCTTCAAGTACGAAGGGACGTTTTTCTCCCGTTATATAGCAGTTTTCGCATACAACCTCGTTCGGTTCGCACTCGTTTTCAAATACTATCGAATAATCCTCGAATTTTTCCCCATCGTTAATCGGAATATTAAATCCGGGATGCGCGCCGACCGAGAAATACATCGTCTTATCGCCCGTGTTGAAAATATTGTATTTTACGGCTATTCTGTTTTCTTCAAGAGTAAATGAAACTTCAAAATCAAACTCAAAAGGATAAACCGCAAGCGTGTCTGCCGATGACGAGATTGCGAAAGTCAGAGAGTTATCCGTCTTTTCTTTAACGTCAAGATCCGAAATGCGTACGAATCCGTGCGGACTCTTTATTGAATACTCTTTCCCGCCGAATCTGTATTTGCCTTCTTTAATTCTTCCTACTATCGGGAACAGATTGGGGGACCTGCCCGTCCAGAATTCGGGATTGCCCTGCCAGAGATATTCTCTTCCGCTTTTTTTGTTGATTACCGAGCGAAGCTCTCCGCCGAGAGAAGAAAGAGAGAGTCTGAGAAAACCGTTTTCAAGAATATATTCCATATCAGCGTCTCCGATTACAGATTTTTGCAGAATTCTTTAAGATATTCGCGGAAACCTTCTCCGATTTCGGGATGTTTCAGCGCCATCTCCACCTGTGCTTTCATTACACCGAGTTTGTTGCCCATATCGTACCGTTTGCCTATAAAGTCAACGGCAATCATTCCGTCCGTGTTTGAAAGGACCTTCATTGCATCGGTAAGCATCAGCTCTCCGTTGTTAAACGGAACGGTTGTGAGTATATCGTATATCTTTGCAGGTAAAACCATTCTTCCGAGACACGAGAATAGTGAGAAAACATCTTCGGGCTTCGGCTTTTCTATCATATCTGTCAGATCGTAAACGTTGTCGTGTATTTTCTCAACTTTCATAGTCGAATACATAAGTATCTGCTCAAGCGTTACCGCCTGAACGCCCACAACGCCTTTGCCTGTTTCTTCATAAATATCGGTAAGCTGTTTCGCAACGGGATATTCATCGTTGATTATAACGTCGTCACCGTAACATACAACAAACGGATCGTCTCCCGTAAAAGATTTTGCCTGCAAAAGAGCATGACCCGTTCCGAGCATCTCTTTCTGCCTTGTATAAACGATTCTTACGTTGTTTGCAATATTCCGTACGCTTTCAAGCAGGTGTTTTTTCTTTTCCCCTCCCGCTATAAGGCGTTCTTCAAGCTCCGGAGACTTGTCAAAATGATCTTCAATAAGGGTTTTGCCTCTTGAAATAATAATCATAATGTCTTCGATTCCGCTGTTTGCGAGCTCTTCAACAATATACTGAAGCGCAGGTTTGTCAACAATCGGAAAAAGCTCTTTGGGCACGGATTTTGTTGCGGGAAGCATTCTTGTTCCGAGGCCCGCGGCAAGTATTACGCCTTTTGTTACTTTTTTCATATCTGTTACTCCTTAAAAATATGTCAAGATAAAAATTATCTGAAAATATCGGATTTTCCGTCCAGAAAAGCCGTCCTTACAATGTCGAAAACCGCGCTGTTCCCCGTTTTTTCCGCAAACGCCCCGGTCAGAAGCGTCGGACTGATATTGCGTTCGTTTCCGCACGGAGCAATGATTTCAAAAACGGCGCCGTCTTTTTCTTCGCCGGTTTTTTTAATCTGCATTTCCTCTTTCAGGTCAATCTTTATTTCTCCGCTTTTCGTCTTCTTGCTTGCGGGAATTACGGCGCTTGAAACAAACTCTTCAAAGCTCTCCGAAACATCGGACGGAGCAATAAGTCTGTAAACCGCCTTTTCTATATACTTGAAATCGTAATCGGAATCGTAAATCCCGGAAAAAGAAATTCCGTCAGGAGAGTTTTTAATCATTCTGTCAAGCAATATCGAATATTCCGGAGGATCAACAAGCTTTATATCAAGAAGTTCGCGCTCCCCGCAAACTCCTATCGGCAACGCGGCGGAAAACACCATGTACGGGTGAGGGTTAAAACCCTGTGTATACCATATCGGAATATCTGCTCTTGCCATTATTCTCGCCATACAGCGTGTAAGGTCGAGGTGCGAGATGTATTTTGCGTATCCCGTTTTGGAAAAAACGATTCTTGTCACGGACAAACATCCCCCTTGCACAGCCTGTTTACGCCGCATCCCGCGCATTTTTCCGCGCAGCTCGGCGTAGTCTCGCCTCTGTACGCCTTTTCGCACTCCCGTTTCAGAAATTCGTTCGTAATGCCCGAATCAACGAATCCCCACGGAAGCTCCTCGTCAAAACTGCGTTTTCTTGCGGTATAGGAGTAAAAATCTATTCCGCATCCTTCTGCGGCTTTCTGCCATTTCGAAAAGTCAAAGTGTTCGGACCATGCGTCAAGCCTGCATCCGAGCCGCCATGCGGCTTCTATCAGCTTTGCTATCTTTCTGTCTCCGCGCGCAAACACGCCTTCAAGCACCGTCGTATCCGCATCGTGGTATTTGTAATGGACGCGTTTTGATACTATCGAGGATTTCAGCAGCTCCTGACGTCTCTGTATTTCCTCAAGCGTAAGTTGCTGTTCCCACTGAAACGGGGTGTGCGGTTTCGGAACAAAAGTTGCGCACGAGATTGTAACGTTTATTCCGCGCGAACGGTTTGTCGCATATTTATAGAAATAGTCAACCACTTTTTCCGCCGTTTTTGCTATACCCACTATGTCTTCGTCTGTTTCCGTCGGAAGCCCGATCATAAAATACAGTTTAACGGCGCTTGCGCCGTTTTCAAAGGCGATTTTGCAGGACCTTTCAATATCTTCATCCGTTATGTTTTTATTTATAACGTCACGCAGACGCTGAGTGCCCGCTTCGGGGGCAAAGGTCAGTCCCGTCTTGCGTATCGAGCTTATCTCGTCGCTTATTTCTTTCGAGAAATTGTCAATTCTCAGAGAGGGAACGGCAAGACTGATTTTTCGCGGAATGCAGTATTCTTTCAAACTCTCGGCAAGTTCCGGCAGTTTCTGAAAATCGCTTGTTGAAAGGGAAAGCAGGGAGATTTCGTCGTATCCCGTGTTTTGACACAGCTTAACCGCATCGTTTTTCAGCCTTTCCACGGGTTTCTGCCGGTACGGCCGGTAAATAATACCCGCCTGGCAAAAGCGGCAGCCTCGAATGCATCCGCGCATTATCTCAAGAGATATTCTGTCGTGAACAACCTGAGCAAACGGAACAACCAGTCTGTCGGGGAAATAAACGTTCGGAAGATCGTTTATTATCGCGCGAGTTACTTTTTTCTGTTTTTCTCCGTGGTTCGGCACATAAATTCCTCTAATGTCTTTCGCTTTTTCGAGAAATTCGTGTCTGTTTTTTCCGCATTCCTTATAAAGGTTGAAAAGCTCGTTTAAATTCTCTTCTCCCTCGCCTATATCTATAACGTCAAAGAAATCCGCAACGGGTTCTGGATTGCACATGCACGGACCGCCCGCAAGAAGTATCGGCATATCGTCGGTCCTGTCCTTTGCGTAAAGGGGTATCCCCGCAAGGTCAAGTATGGTCGCTATTCCGGTATACGACAGTTCATATACAAGCGTAAACGCAACAAAGTCAAATTCTTTAAGTTCGTCCTTCGATTCAAGTGCAAATATCGGCGTTCCCGTTTTGCGCAAAAGCTCTTCCATATCGGTGTTCGGCGTAAAAACACGTTCACACCAGAGATCCTCGCGCTCGTTCATCAAGTGATATAAAAGCTTCATCCCAAGGTGGGACATTCCGACGTCGTACAGATCGGGAAAGCAGTATGCCACACGCGTATGTATTCTTTCTTTGTCTTTGTGGACCGCATTCAGCTCGGTTCCTATATACCACGACGGCTTTGAAACCGAAGAAAGTATTTTATCTATATTGTTTATCATCTTATTTTCCCGTTCCGGCTCCGCACAAATATATATACATTTTCATTATATTACAATCTACCCGCATTTTCAAGTCAGTTTACAAATATTTACTATTTCGCAGGGCGTTTTACAGGATATTTATGTCCTTATTAACATACGGGAAACTAACCCTCAAAATATTTACGGCAAAAAAGGAATACGCTTCTCTGCCGGCAAAACAGAATATGAATAAATTATGTTTTTTTGTATTTTAGCTTGACAACGTTAAGATTATTGTCGTATAATAATATATAATGAATTATTATGCGCAAAGGAGGTATTGTGCTTATGAAAGGCAGCCGTCCGGCTTTGTTAGACGGTCTTGTATCGTATCTTCGGCGTCTTGATAAGCCGATACTTATTCTTGTTACCGCTCTTTCCGCCTGCGGAATGGTTGCAATATCGTCTGCGGTAATCGCCGATTCTTCAAAAGCCCGCTGCATTCCCATGCAGCTTATCGGAATACTGGGCGGTTTCGTCATAATGTTCATTGTTGCAAGAATCGACTACGAATTCATCTGCAAATTTTATATTCCCATAACTATTGTCTCCTCCGCGCTTCTTCTCGTCACTGCAATTTTTGCGGACAGTCAGGGAGGAAACTATAACTGGCTCACGTTCGGATCAGTCAATATCCAGACTTCGGAATTTACAAAAACCGCATTTGTCGTAAGTATTTCAACGCATATTTCAAAAATCGAAGACAAAATCAACAAACCTGTACACGTGCTTGTGCTCGGCGTTCATTTTCTGATGTAT
>CAMZEM010000090.1 GCA_947305805.1 uncultured Clostridia bacterium
AGATTTTTCTTCCGCAAGAAAGGAATGATATTCCCGTTCAAAAAAAGCATCGATATTATGAGCATCTGACGATTGAATATACGGAATACCCGCTTTGTCGGCAAGTGTCGGGTCTTTCCAGACTTCGACAAGAGGAAACCCCATATCTTTATCAAGAACGCCTAAGACAGAACCTATTGAAAATGATGTTCTGTCGATGTGCGCGGGTATAGCAAGCCCTCCGTAGGAACTGACGAGAGTATAAAGTCCGTATAAAGGAATATCGGATGAAACGGCAAGCATCTGATTTTCCTCATATGTCGAGCCGTCAGGTCTGATAGCTGTCTGATTTCCGAAATACCTTATATCGTTTTTTATCGGCGGCAACGCTGATCTGACATACGACTCGAAATTTAATGCGTTATCAATGGCCGGGAAAAGACAAATGACATGAATTTCTTCTGCAGTCTGCAATTCCATACCGGCAAGAACAACAATATCTTTACCTTCTGCATATCTGATAGCTGTAAGACAATTACCTGAAATATTGTGATCGGTTATTGCAATGCAGTCTAATTCCTTTGCAAGGGCGCAGTCAACTATCATCTGCGGAGTCATTTCGTCCGATCCGCACGGAGAGAGACATGAATGAATGTGAAAATCGTAATAAAGCTCAATGCCTTTATCGGTATTATTCACTTTAAGCCTGCCTGAAGATTATATAAAAATACAGATAGATCGGTAATCGGAAGGTCTGATGAAAGAAGGGAAATGCCCATAACCTCACATTTGGCTTTCAGAGCATCCGTAACTGGAGTGCCGTCACAGACAATAATGCAAGAGACATCCGCAATTGATGCAGGGGCTGTAATATTCGGATTTGTTAAAACGGTAAGCCATGCATCTCCGCTTGAAGCATTACCTATGGCATGGCTGAGAAGATCGGTTGCGAACCCACCTGTTATGGCTCTTTCGCCGTCTTCCAGAAATTCGGCTTTTGCGCCTCCCGAACATATTAAATCGTTTACAGTAAAAACGTTGGTATATTTCAAATCATTTTCCTCCCTGTATCTGCATTTTTACGCACTGGTCGATGCTGACATCTTCTTTTACAATATCTTCCGCAAAGGCACGGCATGTAGGAGCGCCGCAAAGACCGCAGTCGAGACCGGGAAGCGATTCACATATAGCATTCATTTCTTTCAGCTTGCGCAACGCTACCGACCTGTTGTTATCAAGTCTGAAAACGGGAGTATACTGGAGCTGAGTTGTCCACATAAAATCGTCTATGGAATTGTCTCTCTGATCAAATCTGTTAAGAGAAACCGGAAGATACTTTCGGAGGGACTGAATTTTAGCGCGGGCAACAAACGGGTTTTCAATATTAAGAACGCCCCCTACGCATCCCCCTGCGCAGGCATTAAGCTCAATAAACTCCAGATCGTTGAGCTTGTCGTCCTCAAGCTCTTCAAGGACTTTAATTACGTTCTCAATACCGTCTGCCGCAAGATATTTATCCCTGAGAAGTGCCGAAGACTCTCCGCCGGAAGACGCCCAGCTTATTCCTACAAGCCCGGATGACGAAAGCTGCTGAGGAAAATCAATTTCGCCCATTGCGGGAACGAGACGGAAATATACTTCGCTTGCGCTTAAGACGCCGTCAATAAGCCGTTCGTCATGACCGATCGGGAATTTAGCGGACGTTACTTTTGCGGGACAGGGCGAGATAAAGAAAATACCGATTTCTTCCGGTTTTAGGCCTGAAATCTTCACCGCTTCCGCCCTTGCTTTTTTTGCTGCAATTTCAACGGGAGCAAGAACGGGAAGAATATTGTCGCAAAGGTTGGGGAAGCGTACGGCAATCAGTCTTTCAACAGCAGGGCATGCCGAACTGATGCAAGGTTTGACAATATTTTCTTTGTTTAATAGTTTACGTGTTAAGTCTGATATTATTTCGGCAGAACGGGAAACCTCCCAAACGTCGTCAAAACCGATCTGCTTAAGGCCTGTTAAAACATAGTCAATATCCGTCAGGTTATTGAACTGTCCGTATAAAGAAGGAGCTGGAAGAGCTACCTTATATTTGAAATCATTTATTGCATCAAAGCTGTCAAAAACCGCTTTTTTAGCATGGTTATGGCATATCCTGATGCATTCGCCGCAGTCAATGCAGCGGTCGTCTATTATATGTGCTTTGCCGTTTCGGACGCGTATTGCTTCCGTAGGGCAACGCTTCATGCAGTTAATGCATCCTTTACATTTATCCGTATCGAGTATTACGGAATGGCTTGAAACAATGTTCACCAAATCAACTCCGATCTTTCCGACAGATTGATTTTGACCGTCAGATAAATATCCTCATAGTTATGGTAGTACCTTCACCGACCACCGTATCAATTTTCATTTCGTCGGAATACTTCTTCATATTAGGGAGGCCCATGCCTGCGCCGAAACCGAGAGCCCGGATGTTATCAGGTGCGGTTGACCAGCCTTCCTGCATTGCCTGATCGACATCGGGAATGCCCGGACCTTTATCAGTTAAAATAATTTCAATATAGTCGTCGGCAACTGTAATGTCAGCAACCCCACCACCTGCATGTATGACCATGTTGATTTCACCTTCATACATAGCAACCGCGGCTTTTCTGATTGCTTCAGCGCCTATTCCGAGCTGACGAAGGACTTTTTTTACGTCCGACGAAGCAGCGCCGGCAGCCATGAAGTTATCGCCGTCGACCTCATAACGAAGTTTAAAAACGTCTGCCATTGCAATTCTCCATCTTCCTGATTATTTTACTGTTTTTGTTCCAATCAAGCCGTTAGCATAAAGTTTTCCGCATGCAGGAAACATTCTTTCAGAGGTTGCAAGGACAACTATGTCGTTTTCCTTTGCCAAAGACAGTATCGTTTCGTCGGGGACTTTTCCTCTTACAAATACTATACAATGAATGTCCATCATTTCAGCAGTTCTGACAACCTGAGGATTTACAAGACCTGTAAGCAGTACGGCCTGGTCTTTAACAAAAGCGAGGACATCGCTCATCATATCGGAACCGCAAGCAGAATAAACGTGAGAATTAAGCAGTTCTTCGCAGCATAATACGTCAGCATCAAGCAGCTCTTTAATAGTTGAAATTTTCATAGATAAATAACAAATCCCCTTTTCAAAAATATTCAGATGATTAATTTACATTTAGAAAAATAGTATTTTCCCAGAAAGTCCATAATATCGCATTATATTATTTTTATTATATCATATTTATTGTAAAAAGTCAATAGAAAACAAATTCTTCTTATATACATTATGTTAAGATGATTCTTTTTATAAAAATGTAATTTTTCGGTAAAAGTACTTGCATTTTACCTGTAAATGTTGTATAATATAAAACACGGATAAAAAAAGGAGGTCGCAGCAATGAAAAAGAAAATGCTTATTATTAACATTGTGATTATTGCTTTTGTAACATTGCTCCTTGTTTTCTATCTTTTCTTTGTTGACGGTCTCGACAATTTTATAAATGCATTTAAAAACGCCAGCCTTATTCCGATGTTTACCGCATTTCTGATGATTGTAGTTTACTGGATTATGGAATCGCTGACGGTTTATGTGATGGCAAAAAAAGTACATCCGCCCCACCTTTTCAAACATTCAGTTAAAACAGTAATGATCGGCCAGCTCTTCAACTGTATAACACCGTTTGCAACAGGCGGACAGCCGATGCAGGCCTTTGTGCTTGTTCAGCGAGGAATGCCTGCCGGACTGGCGACTTTCAGCCTTTTTTCAAGATTTATAGTTTATCAGATAGTATTGACGCTGTTTTCGATAATCGCACTGATATTCAGACTGGATTTTTTTGTTTCTCACGTTTCATCTCTCGGTTATATTGTTCTGATTGGGTTTTTGGTCAATTTTGCGGTTGTTGCCGGACTTTTGATGATTGCGTTTTTCAGAAACGGTACTAAAAAAACAGCAAAAGCGATTATTTCTCTTCTCAGCAAAATAAAACTCATAAAATCAAAAGATGAATTAATCGAAAAAACAAACGACCAAATCGACCTTTTCTATGAGAGAATGTGCGAACTGAAAAAGTATACCGGCGCAATAATTAAAATGTCATTGCTGACGGCAATACAGCTGATTGCCTATTTTTCGATTCCGTATTTTATATGTGTAGCGCTCGGAGCCGAAAACCTTTCGTATTTCAATGTGCTGTGTTCGAGTTCGTTTGTATTGATGATATCGTCGTTTGTGCCCCTACCCGGCGCCGCACTCGGTGCGGAAGGCAGTTTTCTGCTGTTTTTCAGTATGTATTTTTCGGAATCGGAATATATCGCCACGGCAATGCTTATCTGGAGGTTTATTACATTCTATATCCCGATAATCTGCGGCGTTATGTTCCTTAACAGACTTCACAAAATAGATAATATCAGTTTTAATTCGGAAGGCAATGAATGAATAGATATTACGGAAAAATAATCGATGTTCATACCCATATTTTCCCTGAAAAAATCGCAGAGAAAGCAACCGCGTCCATCGGAGACTTTTACGGACTTGCAATGGCGTCCGTAGGACTTAAAACCAGACTTGAAGAAGAGATGGAAAAAGCAGGCGTAAGACACTGTTTTCTGCTTTCCACCGCTACAACGAAAAATCAGGTTCAGGCAATTAACGATTTTTTGATAGAAACCGTAAAAAACGATTCGGACAAATTCACGGCATTCGGAACGATACACATTGAAACGGAAGACCCTATTGCGGAAATAGACAGAATACGCAAAAACGGGATTACGGGAATTAAATTTCACAATGATTTTCAAAGGTTTGCGATTGATGATCCGAGAATTTTTCCCGTTTATGAAAAAGCTCAGGCAGACAGAATACCGATTATGTTTCATGCCGGAGACAAACGTTACAGATATTCCAATCCCGATAAGTTTGTTAAGCTTGCAAAGCTGTTTCCCGACCTGATAGTAATTGCTTCACACTTCGGAGCTTACAGTGAATGGGATAAAGTTGACGACGAATATCTTGCGACAAAACATTACTTTGACACCTCTTCGTCTTTCTTTTCGCTGCCCATTGAAAAAGCAAGGGAAATGATAAAAAAACACGGAGAAGACAGATTTTTATTCGGTTCGGATTTTCCCATGTGGTTTGCATCCGATGAACTGAATTATATTGACAAGCTCGGATTTTCCCCGGAAATCACAGAAAAAATACTTTTCAAAAACGCTGAGACACTGCTTGCAAAGGTTAAAACTCACTAATTTATTTGCTTTGTTGCAATTTATTTCTACTTTTGGCTTCCTCTTGTGATATAATATAGTTGATTTCAAAAAACAGAGGTTTATATTATGATACACTTTAAAAAAATATGTGTTTTGCTCATCGCTCTGTTTCTTTTTTCTCTATCTGCGTGCTCAAATTCACAAACTGTTTCCAAAATCCCCGAGAAAGACGTAGATTCCCTGCTTGCTGTATATTCCGATGTCCTCGTAGAGCGCTTCGGAGCTGAATTGGATATTATGTCTGGCCCTTACAAAACGGATGAAAACGCGGGGTATTGGCTTGTTACAAACTTTAAAACTGTTGAAGAAGTCAAAAACCACATGCTGAAGTTTATAACCGCCTCTTTTCTGGACAGCAAACTGATTGAAGAAGATTTTATTGAGGATGACGGAAATCTGCTTATGGTTCGCGGTTCACGAGGATACGGGTATTACGGTATTGATCCCAAAGTATGGGAATATATAGACGACACAAGTGTAAAAGTTCAGTTCACTATATTGGATGTTCCCGTAGAAGGAACTTATTGCACGCTTACTTTCAAGAACGAAAACGGCTCCTGGAAGATATGCGGATTTGAGTTGCCTGAAGGGTATTAAGACTGTAACAATAAATTAACAATTAATACCTTGACAACTAATTTGGAATATTGTATAATATTTTAGCCGGTTGAAATATCGGCAAAACGGACGGTTAGCTCAGCTGGTAGAGCATTCGCTTGACGTGCGAAGGGTCAGGGATTCGAGTTCCTTACCGTCCACCATTATAACAGCAGTGGTTTGAAATGCAAATCACTGCTGTTTCATTAAAAGAGGTAAAAGGCATGAAATTCGTATGTTTCGGCGAGATAATGGGAAGAATAAACCCTGTTGGCTTCAAAAGAATTGTTCAGACAAACAATTTTGAGATAACATATGCCGGCGGAGAAGCAAATGTTGCTGTTTCTCTTGCAAATTTCGGCAAAAATGCTGCTTTCATAACAAAAATGCCCGAAAACATTATTGCTCAGGCTGCGCTAAGGTCGCTTATAGCTCATAAAGTTAACGTTGACGACGTTGTTTTCGGCGGAGAACGTTTAGGCCTTTATTTTGTTGAAAAAGGCGCATCTCAAAGACCCTCAACCGTTATATATGACAGAAAGCATTCTTCCATTTCCGAGTCGGCAAGAGAAGACTTTGACTGGAATAAAGTATTTGAAGACTGTTGCTGGTTTCATTTTACCGGTATAACCCCTGCCCTCGGGAAAAACGTTGCGGAAATATGCCTGGATGCATGCAAAACAGCAAAGGAAAAAGGAATTAAAGTCAGTTGTGACCTTAATTACAGGTCTAAGTTATGGTCCGCAAAAGATGCGGGAGAAACCATGAGTAAACTGATGGAATATGTTGATGTTCTAATTGCAAACGAAGAGGACAGCGAAAAAGTATTCGGTATATCGGCTCCAGATTCGAATATAAAATCGGGCGAGCTTTCAAAAGAAGGATATAAATATGTTGCAAAAGCATTGAATGACCGCTTCAGGATACCCGTAGTAGCGATTACTTTAAGAAAAAGCCTTTCGGCTTCGGATAATCTATGGTCGGGAATGCTTTATAAAGACAATGAGTTTTATTTTTCTAAAGAATACAATATACATATAGTTGACCGTGTTGGCGGCGGCGATTCATTTGCCGGCGGTTTAATATATGCAATATCCGAGAATTACAATAATCAGGACATTGTAGAATTTGCAACAGCCGCATCTTGCTTAAAGCACTCAATAGAGGGCGATTTTAATGAAGTATCCGCAGCGGAAGTTTTAAAGCTCATGAACGGAGACGGCAGCGGAAGAGTTCAAAGATAACAATCAATAAAAAACAGGATGATCTAGTAAATCGGTCATCCTGTTTTTTATTCTGGCCAATCTGCTAACAATATCAACAATGGACATG
>CAMZEM010000091.1 GCA_947305805.1 uncultured Clostridia bacterium
GGCATATCGGACGTATTTGCGATAAGCACCGTTCTGTTCATAAGGCTTTGTCCCGTACGGGGGTCGGTTATTTCGGGGAATTCGAGAAGAACATCCGTCATTTCGTTTCCGCGTTCGCCGCAGCCGATATAAACGACTATGTCAACGTCTGACCATTTTGTGAGCTGATGCTGAACAACGGTTTTTCCGCTTCCGAAAGGTCCGGGTACGCACGACGTTCCGCCTTTGGCGAGTGGGAAGAACGCATCGATGGTTCTCTGTCCCGTAATAAAAGGTGCGGTCGGAGCCATTTTCGCTCTGTACGGGCGCGCTTTTCTTACCGGCCAGCGCTGCATAAGCTTGATTTCAACGGAATCTCCGTCGGGCTTCTTTACTTTTGCAACCATCTGATTTACCGTATAAGATCCGGATTTTATATAAATAATTTCGCCCTCAACGTCCGGAGGAACCATTATTTTATGTACAAAAACGGGAGTCTCCTGAACCGTGCCTACGATATCGCCCGCCTTAACGGTGTCCCCTATTTTAAGGGACGCCTCGAAATTCCAGTAAACATCGCGGCTCAGCGCCGGCATATCTATGCCCTTTTCTATCAAAGCGCCGTATTTTTCACGGATTGCCTCGAGCGGTCGCTGAATGCCGTCGTAAATATTTTTGATAAGACCGGGACCGAGCTCGACCGACAGCTGCATATCGGTCGAAACAACTTCATCGCCGGGACCGAGTCCGGCAGTTTCCTCATAAACCTGTATAGATGCCCTGTCGCCGCGCATTTCTATTATTTCGCCTATAAGACGGGATTTTCCGACGCGCACGACATCGTACATATTCGCACCGCTCATACCTTCCGCAACAACGAGAGGTCCGGCGACTTTGATTATTCTTCCTTCTGCGTTATTCGCTGCCATTTTTAAACTCCTTGATAGTTTGTTAAGAATTCAGCACTATGTCTGCGCCTATCGCTTTTTCGGTAAGTGCTTTTATTGCCGCCATTCCCGTACCCTGCGAACCGTTTTTGCCGGGAATGGAGATTATTGCCGGAACTGTTTTTTCGGCATATAAGGATATCAGCGGCTGCATGCCGTTGAAATATTTTTCGGTGACAAAAATAACGGGGTAGCCTTCTTCGGACTCGGCAAGCTCTCTGACTGTTTTTTCCGCTTCCTGAAGCGTATCTGCGGTATGAACCTCAAAGCCGATTGCCATAAATCCGCGAACGCTGTCTCTGTCTCCGACACAGGCGATTTTATTCATAACCGAGCCTCAGTCTTTCTTTTATCGCTTCACTGTCCTGTCCGGATAAGATACCCGACATGGCAATGCGTATATTTTTTATTTCGTATTCTTTTGCAAGTATGTAACCCGCAACGACCTGCGGACCGAACGGTGTTTTTCTGAGCTGTTTAACGAGCTTGCACACAAACTTATCCGCATTTTTTTCAAGCACGGACGGATCCGGAGAAGACACGTCAAAGCCTTTTGTAACATCCGCATATTCCGTATGCGAGATAAACTCGGTAAAATCCCCGAGAGGACGTGACGTAAACGGAACAAGCTGCTTTTCGGTAAAAAGTCTGCCTCCGGGAAGCACGGTTTCGGAAAAGAAACCGCTGTCCTTGCCCATAAGACTCTGACGGATGAGAGAAATGATATTGATAATATCTATTCTTGTTCCGAAAAAGCCCGAAACAAAGTCGAACGGAGAAGAATCCGCGGCGTTTTTAAGACACTCGAAACAGATTCTGTCACAGACAGTATCGATCTTCTGCGGATCTGCGGTTTGCGCGAATGCCTGCTGCGAAGTTTTTACCGCAGACATAAAATATCCGTTAAGAACTTTTTCGTCTCTTTCCCTGAAAGCTTTTTTAATTCCGTCCTTAGTCAGAGTACCTCCGAAAACAAGCATCGGATCGGGCGATATGTTTCTTATATCCGCCTTGATAAGCGCTCTGATATTCATAAAATCGCGACGGATGTCGAAAATATCGATAAGTGAGGAGTCGGGAACGTTTTTGCGAAGAAATTCGGATACTTTTTTCTCTTCGCTTGCTATGACCGACTCAAATTCGTACGGTGTCGGACAGACCGGGCCGTCAAAACCGAGTCTTTCGCAAATAAGAACAACGGCTTCTTCGGGTGTTTTGCAGGAAAGCACGCGGCTGAACGCCTCGGATCCCATAAGACGGGCTTCGAGGTATTTTATCCGCATGGAAATATTCAGATAATCGGTATCTTTATATCTGCTCATTTTTTCTCCGTTTTTTCAGGGAAAAGTTTTGACACGACAATAGCTTCGAGCTCGGGTCTCATGTTTTCCACAACAGAGTCTATCGAGCAGTCGATTTTTACGTTGTCGTATTTGATGCAAAAGCCGCTTGAAATGTCCTTCACGGTAGTTTTGGCCACTTTATACTGCGGTTTATCTTTTAAAAGCTCTTTTACCTTGTCGGCAACGTCATAATCTGCGTTTGCAAAATACAAAGTGCCTTTTTCGGACGATTTTTCCGCCACGCCTGCAAGAAATGCCGCATACTCATCTTTCGGCATTCTGCGGAATGCCGAGGGAATATCTTCAAAAACCTCATCGATAACTTCTCTTTTAGCGGCAAGAACAAGTTTTCTCGACTCGAGAGAAGCGGTGCTTTTGATGTGGTTTATGGTATCGATAGCTTCTTTTTCAGCAGCCTCTATCTGCGCTGCGGTTGCCGTTTTTGCCTCGGCAGTCCGTTCAGCGTATATTTCCGTTGCCTTTTTGCGCGCCTCGGAGGTAATATCTCCCGCGCTTTTTTCGGCATCAAGGTCGATACGCTCGAGAATGTTGTTTATTCCCATTGTGTTTTCCTTATTTGATGATGAAGTTAACAAGAAGGAACGAGATGAGGAGCGCGAAAATCGCAAACGTTTCTACCATTGCGGTGATAAGGATACATTTGGACGTCTCGTTCGGATTTTTGGTAAGGATGCTTATTGTTGCGGCAGCGGTACGGCCCTGATAAATTGCCGAGATAAGACCGACTATACCCATAGGCATGCAGGCAAGGAAGAGAAGCGCGCCCTGAAGGAGAGTGACTTCGGAAAGTTCGGGAGCGAAGAGACCGAGCTTGCTGACTGCAACGAAAGCGATAAGAAGACCGTAAATTGCCTGAGTTGCGGGAAGGTTTTCGATAATTACAATTTTACCGAACATTGAGGGATCTTCGGTTACAAGACCTGCGGCTGCCTCACCGGCAATGTTTACGCCTCTAGCAGAACCGATGAACGCGAGAAGAGCGCAGAGAGCGGCGCCGAGAAAACCCCAGAAAAGTCCGCTTTCGAGAAATGCGAATGCGTTTGAGCCGATTGCTTCAGATGCCGCCTCAACGGCCTGCGGTACCTGTCCGCCTACCGAGGAAGGCATTCCGCTGGTGAGAAAAGTTAAAAACATAATTAAAACCTCCGAAAATATATACGTGATTTATTATTTTTCATTTTACTGACCGAGTTCGGTATATTTCAGCTGAATTCCGAATTCGTCAAATTTCCGTCCGCCGCTTTCGTAGAACTTTGAGAAAAATTCTATAAACTGCAGACGGGAAGCGTGAACGTACGCGCCGAGCGTGCTGAGCGCAAGGTTAAGAAGGTGTCCGACGGCGAAAATGACGATAAACAGGATGACGCCTATTATATTTGCGCCGCCGAGCGAGCCGAGCTTATTGAATACGCTGCCGATTACGCCGGCGGAAAGTCCGAGCGCAAGGATTCTTGAATACGACAGAATATCTGACATATATCCGGTTATACCGTAAAGACTTCCAACTCCGCCGATGATTTTGCCGAGTATGCCTTTTTTATCGCGGCCCTGAGTAAGAATAAGTCCGACGGCTCCGACAGCAATTAATGCAATTCCGACGGGAGTGCTGAAAAGCACGACGGGAATACCGATAAGAAGAAGCATCCAGCAGCCGACGTCGAATATTGCGGAGAAGTAATGTCCGTCACGGATCAGCATAAACATTTTCAGCCCGAGTCCGACAAGAATATGGATGAAGCCGACGACGAACGAAACGATAAGAAGAGTTATCGGATCGTTTACGGGATCAAACCAAAGCGGAGGCAGGGTTAAGCTGCTGCCGAAAAACGTTGAAGCGATAACGCCTACGGCGTCTCCGAAAAACGTTCCGAAAAGGAAGCCCCAGACGACGGTGGAAATGCCGCATATCGCAAACATTTTTACCATGTTTCTCATCGAGCCGCGGATATTGGTGAATTTCAGGATGAGAAATCCGCCTATTGCAAGGAGCAGCCCGTATCCGGCATCGGAAAGCATCATACCGAAAAACAGGAAATAGAACGGAGCAACCATGAAGTTCGGGTCAAGTCCCCTGTAAGTGGGGAGCGCGAACATCTCGGTGACTGGTTCGAACGGCTGAATTATTTTTGCGTTTTTCAGTTTAATTGGCGGTTCGTCTTCGTCTAACGGATCTTCCGCGCAGAAGAATGCGCCGTATTTTTCAAGAAGCGCCCCTACTTCGTCTACTCTGTCCTCCGGTGTCCAGCCCTGAAGGATGAACGCGGACTGCGTATTAAGCAGTTTTTCGCGAACGCCCGTAAGACGGGCATTGTTGGAAAGAATATCTATTGCTTTTTCGGCTTCTGAAAGATCTTCGGAATATCTTGCAATCTGTTTTAAAAGCACTTCGCGTTTATCCGCAAGCTCTTCCTTTCTTTCCGCAAGAATTTCAAGGTTTTGCTCAACGGTTCCGTTTAAATCGGGGAAGGAAATCTTTGAAAAACCGATATCGGAAAGAGCTGTAACAAGCTGTTTTTCCTGTCCTGCAAGACAGATAACAAGATTGTAGGAATACTCCTTGTCTTTTGACAGCACACCTGTCCAGGCGGCGGCTTTTTCGCCGCTTTCCTCATCGATGACGCCCTCGGTAACGGAAGATATATCGGTTTTTACGGGAATTGAGCCGAAGAAATAATCGGCTTTGTCCGAAACCGGTTCGTTAAGCCTGAAAGGAAGCGTTTTCCACGGCAACAGCCGCTGAAAAAGAACGTCAATCCTGTTTTCTTCGGATTTTGTCGTATTAAGCTCCGACGAAGCACGGAGTGAGTTGCCCGCATTTGAGAGAAGTTTTTCTTCTTTATCGGGGAACGCTTCAAAATCGGAGCGGTTTAAAACCTGATACGGAGTGAAAAACGAGCGTTTTTCTTTAGAATACTGACGGTAAGTTTTCAGTGCCTGGGAAAGAATCGAAATTTTACCGTTAATATCGTCAACGCTCTGCGAAACGCTGTCTGTGCTGACGAGCGACGCGAGATTTTCGTCCTCAAGTTTTTCCGATAAAGGACTTACGTCAACTGCGGAAAGCCACATAAGATCGTCAAGTACCGACTGTTTGTCTTCAGCCATCGCAACGACGGTGACTTTTTTCATTTTGACTATCGCCATTCGTTCACGATCCTTTCAACGACGGCGGTAAGAGCCTCCTGCTTGTTTGCGCGGGCGTTCTGTTTGAGCTCCTCACATTCTTCGTTGACCTGCGTGAGAATATTTATTGCAAGCTCTCTGCCCTTCTGCTCGGTGAGCTCTTTTACTTTCTTGATTGTTTCATCGGCCTTTGCCTTTTCGAATGCCGCCGATTTTTCGGCTTTTTCGGAAGCCTCGCTTATTATGAGCTTTGCTTCGGACTCTGCGTATTCGCGGCGTTTTTTTCCTTCTTCTTCGTGATGGGCGATAAGTTTTATTACCTCAACCGCCTTATCGGGAGTTTCGGAATCGACAGTAAGACCGTTGTCGTTTTTTACAGACATCAGACAACCTCCTTCGGATTTATTTCGGTTTGCGTAAATATCTGTATCATAAAATATATTATAACAGAATATAATTATAAAGTCAATATCGATATTCATATTTTTCAGAATTTTTACCGATTTTTCCGATGTTTATATGGACAAACCGACGGATATGTGCTATAATTCAGCAGGTGGAATCAAATATTTTCTCCGAAAGGACTGAAATCTTATGACGAGATACGACAAACTGGCCGAAATGAGGCCCGAAAGAAAGGACCACTGGTCCCCGCACAAAGAAATGTTTCCGATGTATGAAAGGATATTCGGCGAGATAGGCGTTGTTGAAGAACTGGCAAAGCTGCCTTCAGGCGGAGAAGCAAACGAACTGCTTGAAAAAGCAGTGGATTTCCTTTACGGCAAATTCACGGAAAACGGCGCTCTGACAAACGAAGACTGCGCCGAAGCGGAAAAAATACTTCTTCCTCTCTCCCCTGCCGCAAAGAAATATACGATGTACTGCATAGCGCATGCGCATATTGATATGGACTGGCTCTGGGGATATCACGAAACCGTGGCGATAGTGCTCGGCACTTTCCGCATAATGCTTGACATGATGAATGAATACCCCGAATTCAAGTTTTCGCAGTCGCAGGCAGCCACGTACGAAATGGTTGAAAAATACGATCCCGAACTGTTTGAGGAAATCAAACAGCGGGTAAAAGAGGGACGCTGGGAATTCGCCGGTTCGTCATGTGTTGAAAGCGACAGAAATCTTCCGTCTGCGGAAAGTATTTCTGAACATATACTCGTAACGAAAAGATTTCTTTCCGAAAAACTAGGAATTGAACCCGAAAGCATCAATTCGGATTTCCATCCCGATTCATTCGGTCATACTCCGGTTATGCCCGAGCTTCTGAATGCAGGAGGAATTAAATACTTTTACCATTGCAGAGGACTCGACGGCATTTTCGTTTACAGATGGAAAGCGCCATCGGGCGCGGAAGTGCTTACCGTTAACGAGCCGTCGTGGTATAACGATCCGATACGCCCGGGATATCTTTCGCTTGTAATTCCTTTCTGCGAGATGTACGGCGGAATAGACGGAATGATTAAAGTATACGGTGTCGGCGACCACGGAGGAGGTCCGACAAGAAAAGACATTCAGATGCTTGTTGACATGCAATCGTGGCCCGTTGCGCCCACTGTAAAGTTTTCTACCTATACAGAATACTTTGCAATGCTTGAAAAATACAGAGAAAGATTCCCGATTCTCGAAGAAGAGCTCGGCCCGACGTTTACCGGCTGCTATACCTCTGAATCGCAGCTGAAAACGTCAAACTGGATAATGGAAGACCGTCTGAAGGTGGCTGAAACTCTAACAGCAATGTAAAAAATCGATGTGGTATGCTACGCTTT
>CAMZEM010000092.1 GCA_947305805.1 uncultured Clostridia bacterium
GCGACAGTTTCGTGAACAGTATATTCCTCGCCGGTTTTAAGGCCCGCAATTCCGTAAGCTTCGTTTGTTGAATCCCATCCTTCGGCTGCGTTTCCGTCTCTGTCGAGAATCTGAACTTTTGCGCCTGCGAGTTCGTAGCCGTCCTCAACATCAACAACGCTGATTTGGACGGACGTTTTTGCGTTTTCAACGAGAAGAACGCCATCCTCGTTTACGGATCCGGTTGACGTTATGCTGCCGCCTTCAGAAATAACAAACTTTGTATCCGTTGCAATGATATATCCTTCCGGAGCGACAGTTTCGTGAACAGTATATTCCTCGCCGGTTTTAAGGCCCGCAATTCCGTGAGGTTCGGTTGCAGAAGCCCACTCTTCGATTATGTTTCCTTCACCGTCGAGAATCTGAACAGTTGCGCCTGCGAGTTCTTCGCCGCCTGCAACATCAACAACGCTGATTTGGACGGATACGGAAAATATGGTAAGAGTGCCTGGGATGATTTCTATATCATATTTTCCGGTAACGTCATTGTTTTTAGCGTCTATTATTATAACACGGGTTGCGATGAGCTCATCGGCATACACTCCCACATCTGTTTCTTCGCCGTCCAGAACGATACTCGCGATTCTGTCTTCGCTCATAAGGCCTTCTACTTTGACCTTATTTTCTATTGCTGACGGATCTTCATATGCTGTATCGCCCTCGCCCTGCTGATAGCCGGTGTAGGGATATGTCTGATCATAGACGGTAATGGTGACCTTGGGTTTTTTATAGGAATAAGTGAACACGGCGCCGTCGGTAATATCGGTATTGAGGGGATCGGGATCCCATGAACCGGCGACGTAGTTTTCTGAAGGTTTTTTGCCGACTGCGGGGAGGGCTTTTTCAGTAAGGACTGCCTTGTCGCCGATAACGGTGATTATTCTATTGACGGTTGTGCCGTCATTCCAGGAGCCGTTTGCCACTTTAAATGTGACCTGCTTTGCCGCGGGGTCATCGCCGAGCTGGGTAACCTGAGACCAGTATTTGCCTTTTTCCACTTTTCCCCACGCTTCTTTTGAACCGGCAAAATACAGTGATTTCAAATTTTTGCAGACGTTAAACGCGAAACCGCCTATGATTTTGAGAGTGGAGGGAAGAGCCAGTGATTTGAGACCAGAACATTCCGCGAAAGCTAAGTTACCGATACTCTCAAGACCTTCTTCGAAGGTGATTTCGTTAATGGAAGAAGCATGGAATGCATGTTCTCCGATTGATTTTACGGAAGAAGGAAAAGTGACTTTTTTAAGATCGCAGTCAGAAAACGCATAATCCGCAACATATTTTACTCCGTCGGGGATATCATAACTATCGCCGCCTTTAGCTGCGGGACAGCAGATGAGCGTATCGCCGCTTTCTGTAAAAAGAACTCCGTCTTTTGAGACATAAAAAGAATTTGCTTCGTCCACGGTGATTGAAAAAAGATCATCACAACGCACAAACACTCCTCCACCGATACTTGTGACGGTGGCAGGAATATGGACGGAATAAAGGTACTTGCAAACTCTAAACGCTTCTGAATCTATGCCCGTTACGGTATATTCCTTATCGTCAATCTCTACTTTTTCGGGAATAACGATATCGCCGCTGGCCTGTCCATCCTGGTTGGCGACGGCAGCTTCGGCGACTTCGGTGTTAATCCAATATTTGATTCCGTCAACGGTCGCCTCCTTTGTTTCCGCAGAGAAGGAAAGCGGCAGGATGCCGAAAACAAGGCAAAGGGTTAAAATAATGGAAATTACGGTTTTTTTATTCATACTGTTTTCCGCCTTTCAAAAAATATATAAAATAATGAGATAAATTCAGATTATATACCATAATAAATATAGCACATAACAGAGGGATTGTCAAGTAAAAAAGGACGAAAGCTGAAAAAAAGCAAAAAAACACTTGACATCCAAATACAAATTGTATATAATAAATACAGAAAACACTTTTTTAAAGCTTTTGAAACATTAGACTGTTTAAAACGGTCAATGTTCCGCAGGAAGGGGAAAAATATGAAAAAATACGTATCGGTATTTCTTTGTATAGTGTTCATTTTTATCTGCGTATCGTGCGCGGCGCCCGAAGAGATAGTGCCGGAATACGACGATTCGACGATGACTGCAACGGTTGACCTTAAAGGTCAGACGCTGATAATGGGAATTGTGCAGGACTATTTTTTTGAAGGCGCAGATTCAACGCTGAGCTATACGAACAATACGGAATTCGGAGATCTTGCGAGAGAGAGACTGAACGAAGTTAAGAGCAAATACAACTGCGATATTCAGTTTGATTACGTAGGAAGATCGGGCGAGGTTGCATATAATTCCGCAGTAGCGGGAATATACGTGTTTGACTTTATTACGGAAGAATCGTTCTTTCTTGTAAACTACGTTAGAGCAAACGCTTTTGTAGACCTTGCAACGCTTGAAAATATGGACGTATTTGACGAGTCTAAGTGGGGAAACAAGTATATGCTTGTTTCAACAATGTTTAACGGCGGCATATACGGCGTGCTGCCCGCGGCGCACCCGATGCGTCTTGCAAACTCGATAGACTGTCTTCTGGTAATAAACGAAGACTGCATAGCAAACATACAGGAAACAGACCCGAGAGACTATTTTGAAAACTCGGAATGGAACTGGACGACGTTTGACCACGCAATAAACAATTATTCGTATATAAATCAGACAACGAACGAGCGCGTATATTCGCTTGCGTCTGGCTTCGGCGGATTTTCGAGAGAGCTTGCGATGTGCAACGGAACGGAAGTATTCTATTTTAACGACAACGGATCGTATACGCTCGGATATTTCTCGCCGTCCGCAGTAGACGCATACAACCAGGCATACGAATGGTTTTTCGGAGCGACCACGTCCAACGTAATGAGCAACGGATCGGGCGCAGACAATCTCAGAATGGTTGCAGACGGCGAGACGGTAATGTCGCTTATAAGTTCATGGCAGATTTTTTCGACAACGGATTCGCTGGCATACCTTATAGACAATTTTGCGGTATTGCCGCTGCCGGTCGGTCCGAATGCGAAAGGACAGAACGACTATAAAACTTCGTATTCATCGGCAGACTTCACGATGTGCATTCCTCTGACGGCAAAAGACCCCGAGGTATCGGCTCTGGTGCTTGACAGAATATACGAACCCTTTAAGGGATATGAAACGAAGGAAAGCATGATAGATTATATGCAGAAAAACTATTTTGCAGACAGACGCGACGCAGAATTCTTCTATGAGATGACTACGGACGACCACGTATACTATCACGACCACAACCACGGATTTTCAACGATGTTTGACCAGTTCCCCGGCAACGGCATAACAAGAGGTATGCAGAGCTACGAAAAAGCGCACTATGAAAACGCAACAAAGTATTTACTGCCGGCATATCAGACGCTTTACGATCTTGAAGAGTTATTCCACGAATAAGAATTAAAAAACAGATTTAAATGCCGACTACATAAGACAGTCGGCATTCTGTTTGCGCGCAGGTCGGGCGATATACAGTTGACATTGAGAAAATAAAGGTGTATAATAACGGTATAAAGCATAATTTCCGGAGGATTTTGAAATGACAGCCGAAATAAAGGGGCTTTGCAAAAAATATCCGTCGTTTGAGCTGAAAGATGTGTCTTTCGGTCTTGAAAAAGGAAGAATTGCGGGGTTTATAGGCAGAAACGGCGCGGGAAAAACAACTACGATAAAAGCGATGCTGAATCTGATACATTCTGACGGCGGAAGCGCGGAGTTTTTCGGGCTGCCGCTTAAAGATAACGAGACAGAGATAAAGAAAAGGATAGGATATTCGTCGGGAACGGTAAGCTGGTATCCGAGAAAGAAGATAAAAGATATTGCGGATACGGTAAAAAGGTTTTACGATACATGGGACGAGGAATCATACTGCAGATATATGCAGTCTTTCGAGCTTGACGAGAATAAAACTCCGATTGAACTTTCTGAAGGAATGAAGGTAAAGCTGAACCTTGCGCTTGCGCTTTCGCACAGAGCGGAGATACTGATACTTGACGAGCCGACGAGCGGGCTTGATCCGTTTTCGAGAAACGAGCTGCTGGAAACTTTCAGAGAACTGAAAAAGGAAGGCGCGGCGGTATTTTTTTCAACGCATATTATTTCGGACATAGAAAAATGCGCGGACGACATTATTTATATATCAAAAGGACGGATTGTTGCGGCAACGGCGAAAGAGGAGTTTATCAAAAAGTATTCAGCAGAGGGCGAAAGCCTTGAAGACACGCTGTTAAGACTGGAAGGAGGCGCTAAAAATGAATAATATACTGAGAAAAGAGATGAAGCTGAGCGCTTCGGTGCTGTCCTACCTGTTTATAGCGTTCGGGCTGATGTTTTTTATACCCAACTACCCTATTTTATGCGGCGCATTTTTTGTTACGCTCGGTATTTTTCATAGTTTTCAGAATGCAAGAGAAGCGAACGATATTGTGTTTTCGGCGCTTTTACCGATAGCGAAAAAGGATATAGTTAGAGGGAAATATCTGTTTGTGTGCGTAATTGAAGGGCTTGCGGTGCTGATAATGACGGCAGTGGTAATTATAAGAATGACGTTGCTTAAAAATGCGGAAGTATATTTAAACAGTACGCTTATGAACGCAAACTTTTTTGCAATAGCGTGCGCACTGGTTATATTCGGGCTTTTCAATACGATTTTTGTAGGAGGATTTTTCAGAACGGCGTATAAATTCGGCGCTCCGTTTGTAATATATATTATATCTGTTTTTCCCGCGATATTTATTGCGGAAGCGGTCCACCATATACCGGGACTTGAAAAAGTAAATGCGTTCGGAACGGACGAAACGGTGCTTCAGACAGTACTTCTTTTATGCGGAATTAAGGTTTTTGCGGCAATGACGCTGCTGTCGCTGAGAGCATCCTGCAGGAGATTTGAAAAAATAGATTTATAGGAACGGAAAAATGGGAATTACGGAAGATGTAAGAGAAGAACTTTTTTTGATGCGGGATGAAGAATACGGCAAATTTCAGGCAAAGCTTATACCGACTGTGAAAGCGGAAACGGTAATAGGAGTAAGGACGCCTGAACTGAGAAAATACGCAAAAACGCTTGTAAAAAGAGAAGACGTGCGGGTTTTTCTCGACAGTCTGCCGCACAGATATTTTGACGAAAATCAGCTTCACGCGTTTATAATATCGGAAATAAAGGATTATGACGAATGCGTGAAAGAAGTGAACAGGTTTTTACCGTATACAGACAACTGGGCAACGTGCGACCAGCTATCGCCGAAAGTGTTTAAAAAGAACACGGAAAAGCTTGAAGCGGAAATAAATGAGTGGATAAAATCGGATAAAACATATACGGTAAGATTCGGTATAGGAATGCTTATGCAGCATTATCTTGACGAGAATTTCGACATAGAATATGCGGAAAAAGTTGCCGGAATACGGTCCGGCGAATATTATGTAAACATGATGATTGCATGGTATTTTGCGACGGCGTTGGCAAAGCAGTATAAAAGCATACTCCCCTATTTTGAGACTCGGCGGCTTGATACGTGGACGCACAACAAAGCGATTCAGAAAGCAGTTGAAAGCTACAGAATTACGCCGGAGCAGAAAGAATACCTGCAAAGTCTGAAAAGGAAAGAGAAAAAATGATTTTACAGACAGAGCGGCTTATTTTGCGCCGTTGGGAAGAGACGGATGCGGAAGAATGCTATAAATATGCGAAAGACCCGACGGTAGGTCCCGCAGCGGGCTGGCCTGCGCATACAAGCGTTGAAAACAGCCGTCAAATAATAAAAGACATACTGGCGGCGCCGGAAACGTATGCGATAGTATTGAAAGAGACGGGACTGCCGATAGGAAGCATAGGGCTTCATCACAACGACCTTGCAAAAGACGAAGACGAAGCGGAGCTCGGATACTGGATAGGAGTTCCGTACTGGGGACAGGGGCTTGTACCGGAAGCGGCAAAGGAGGTTTTACGGCACGCGTTTGAGGACCTGAAACTTGCGAGAGTATGGTGCGGATATTACGACGGCAACATAAAATCAAAACGGGTGCAGGAAAAACTGGGGTTTAAATATCAGCGGACAAACGAAAACGTTCCCGTTGAGCAAATGGGCGAAATACGCAAAGGTCACGTTAATCTGATGACGAGGGACGACTGGGAAAAGAGTCTGAAATAATAAAATTACAGAAAAGCCGACGCAGATACTGCGTCGGCAATTTTTATTTGTAATTCAGAACTGCAAACCATCAGCCGAACAGTTCTTCGCATGTCGGTTCCATATGCAGAACATATTTCTGTCTGTTCTCTTCGTCAGCCTCTGAGTATGATTCAAGACGTTCCCGGACGGATATGTTTCCCGGTACACTTATATATACATCCGTCAGAGCTTCGTGTCTGTAGTTGTAAAGCTCTGTTCTGTACATATTGACAAAGTTCATTACATCCCGGTCGTCAAAGAAATATTGCCTTCTGAGATATTCGATTACACTTTCTTCTTTTTCATATCCGGGCAGCGGATCGTATATGGCGTTAAGTATCACTGCGGACATCGTAGGATCCTTGCACAGAGTGGGGATTGTAATAACGAATCTCGTTGTGGTGATTGTTGAACCGGTATTGTTTACCGTTCCGTTCGGACCGTGCGGGAACGGGACAACTCCGAAATTGTCCATATTGTACGCAACCGACTTCTCCGATCCGCAGAGGTCTGTGCCGCTCATCAGCGACAGAACGCATGTTCCGTTAAGGAATCCGTTCAGCATGGTTATCTGGTCACTTCCATCTATCCTCAGGTATGTTCTGTATTCACCCCAGGTCCAGTTCCATGCGGTCTGCATGGCTTCAAAGGTTATCGGTGAATGCAGTCCGAGCTGAAATTCCCCGTTTTCATCTTTAAAAATTACGGGCTCGCCGTTTGTTGTCTGTATTGTTCTGAAAAGCCAGTGATAGCTGGTGTAGAGCGCCACGACCTCATCGCCGGCATCGTTAATGTGATTGTAAATCGGCATAAGCTCTTCAAACGTTCTCCAGGTCCACTCGTCTCTTTCAACAAGTTCTCTCGGGTCAGTCTGATTAAGGGTGCTTATATAGTTTTCGTTTACAACCATAACGCCATCCATGGTCAGATATTTGAGTATCGGCCAGGCGGCA
>CAMZEM010000093.1 GCA_947305805.1 uncultured Clostridia bacterium
ATTGCGGAAATCCTTGACACGTGAAGGCGATACCAGAACGCCCTCAATATCATTAAAACGATTGTTGACGGACCCGAGGAGGGAACGATTTTCCTTGCAAAAGTTACAAAGATAATTCCCATCGGCGCATTCGTTGAATTTGTACCCGGCAAGGAAGGTCTTGTTCACATTTCACAGCTCGATGAAAAACGTGTTGCGAAGGTTGAAGACGTTGTTTCCGTTGGAGACGAAATCTGGGTTAAATATATGGGAACAGACAATATGGGAAGAACGAATTTCTCCCGTAAAGCGGCTCTTGCAGACAGAGGACTTTAATTAAACTATAAAGACAACATTATTATCACACATAATCGGACAGCGGTTCTCAAAGGACCGCTGTCCGTTTTTTCGTATACGAAATAATGAGACATCGGTATTGACAAATCAAGGTAAATGTGATATAATCTTTCAATGTCAGTTAAACGTTGGGATATAGCCAAGCCGGTAAGGCACAGGACTTTGACTCCTGCATCCGCTGGTTCGAGTCCAGCTATCCCAGCCAAAGACCCGAGAACGGATGTTTTCGGGTCTTTATTTTGAATAATATGTATATTCAAAAAGATTTGCATAAAAGCTGTTTCGGTATTGACTTTAATTATCTTATGTGATATACTTACATATAGAAACACACAATCATTTTCACGTTATAAGAGGTAAAAAATGGATAAAAAAATCTCTTCGGTGTTTAAAAGTTACGTGGTTGACGGTCTGCTTTTAATCGCTCTCGGAATTGCGATGCTCGTATGGCCGCAGGAAGCGCTTAAAACTCTATGCTACGTTACAGGCGCGGTTTTCGCCGTAATGGGCATTATTAAAATAATTGCATTTTTAGCGAAAAAATCGAAAAATTCCTCGGGAATGTTTATTGGACTTTTGCAGATTGCAATCGGATGCGTTTTGATATTTGCCTCGGACTTTTTCATTTCATTTTTCCATTACATCACCGCATTCATTCTTCTTTACGGTGCGATAATGATGTTTATAAACGCATATAACCTTCGCAAAGTATTCGGAATGATGTTTATGGTTTCGCTTATTTTTGCGATAGTAACGCTTATTTTTGCGATAATAATTATCACAAATCCCCCGTTTTTTATTATACTCGGCGGCATTGCGCTGATTATAGAAGGCCTTGCGATGGTAGTTGTTTTGCGGACAATATAAAACAAATAATCAAATATCGGATAATGATATGCACCCCGAAAGTCATCTTTTGAGGTGCATAATTAATTTATTTATTCTATTGTTATATTATCTGCTTCCGTATCTGTGCAATAATCTGTTTCCGTACCTATGAAATACCTGATTCTCCATCCGTCTTCGGAATGTGATAGAATAAAGGTAAGGCTGTTAA
Organism: uncultured Clostridia bacterium; assembly: GCA_947305805.1. Classification (GTDB taxonomy): domain Bacteria; phylum Bacillota; class Clostridia; order Oscillospirales; family UBA644; genus HGM12619. Next base: position 1,394 of record CAMZEM010000093.1, read on the forward strand.
GGTAATAATTCATCGTTCCGGATCCGACATCGGCTTCCCTGTAATGACAGGTAAGCAAGACATTCCCCAGATCGTCTGTTGAAACTGAATATGTGCCGTTTCTGATATCCCAAGTATTCCCCGACCCGTCCGTTGTGTATGTTTTAGAATTATGTTCTATTATCGTGTATTGATTATTGGCAATGCACTCGGCAAATTCTTCATCAAAAACAGAACAAACAAAATCCGTCCATTTCTGCCATGTATTGATATCACGATCTGTTACCAGATAATACGAACCGCTTAAATCGGTATCGGCATAATTAACCGAGATAGACGCAGGTTCTTTTATATACAGATAAAACTTATTAAATCTGCGAACTAGATCTGATATCTCATCTTCTGAAATGTTTATATTCTCAGATTTATTTTATGTTTCGCTGTAATCCTTTATATTGTCATAATAGTGAATGTAAGGAAGCACATTAAAATTGCGAATCAGTATATACTTTACTTTCCATCCGCTTTCACTGTATTCTAAGATGTAAAATCTACGGTAATCATCAACTTCCGAGCCAATGGACTGTTCGGTTCTCCCCTTACATTTCAAGACAATGTTACCCGTTTTATCCGTCAACAGTTCATATGAGAAAGAAGGGACATATTTGTCATAAGCCGGATCCTTTATATACACGGCATCGTCAATCATTTTGACATTTGAACTGAGCCTTTCGGCTGATTTTTTTAAGTTGTCACAAAATACAGAATCAATCAGTTCGGACCATTTCTCCCATGTGTCTATTTCCGATTCGGTGACCTTCAGATATTGTCCCGTTGAGTCTGTCTGATTGCTGTCAACTTCAATACTGCGACTGCAACTGGATACCCGATTGAAAAGATCAAAACTGCTCAGGAATATCTTTATCTCAGGGTCATCGACTGTCAGTTTATTCATATGATCAGAGGATTGAACTTGGTCAGCGTATTCCGCCTCATCATTATTTGTTTCGGAACTATTAGATAAGTTATCATTATCTTCTGTATGTAAGCTATCGGTATTTGTATACGGATTAGTATCAGTCTCTACATTGCTCTGACATTCCGGATTATTATCGCCCATATAGCTGTCACAGCCAGTCATAATTGCAATTACAATTAATATTATTGCGGCCCGAATTTTACTTTTTTGTTTTTTCATGGCTTTCACGCCCTTCCCGACCGATCTGAAACAATGTCAGTAAACAGCAATGTCGCGTATTACAGGTTCCGCCGCCTTGCCTGTCACTTCAAATACGATCTCACCGGCAGTAAGGTCTCTGAACGGTATTATCCGCTTATGTCCCACGCATTCGCTTTCATATACGGTTTTTCCGTCAGCTATCACTTTGAATGCGCGTATACGCTGGCCCTCGCTTATATCTTCTCTGATTACGAGATATTTGATACGCTGCTCTTGCCCCAATGAGATCCTGACTTTTCCGTCCTTCAATTCAGGATTTTCTATAATATACTTAGGATTTCCGAATGTCTCCCTTATAAGTTTTCCGAAAGATCTGAACTGTTCTTCGTCCTGAAATTCGCCATCCGTGCTTATTGCCATGCCGAGAAGAAGATTGGAGTTTCTGCCCACGGAACGGATATAACAGTCGAGAAGCTGTTCAGGAGTGTAGCAGAGATGCTCCTCGTTCGGCTGCCAGCTCCATCCGCCGCCGAAAGCGGCATGTGTCCGGTTCGGCATATCTGTCTCAGCCGGCCAGTAATACTTTCCGTCAGGATCCCCTACTCCGGCTTTCTCGTCCGGTACGGATCCGTCATAACGTGCCTCGCCCGCGTTTGTCGTTGCCCAGCAATTCTCCGGTGCAAGACCGTCTTCGTTTCCGACCCAGCGGACATTGTGAGTCCATTCTCTCGGCCCCTGGAAACATATCGCATCAGGCTGATACCGTTTCATTATAGGTATAAGGTTCGGACCTCCCTGATCCGCAGGAATGACACCTCCGTCGAACCAAATCTCGGCGAGATCACCGTAATTGCTCCACAGTTCGGTCACCTGATCCTCAACGCATTTTATATAGTTTCTGTATTTCTCTCCTGCAAGATCCTGAGGAATCTCATCATTGATATCATAATAACCGTTGCAGCCTGTGCTGTAATAGAAGCCCGGCTTTATGCCATACTTTCTGCACGCGTCAACGAACTCGCGGCACGCGTCACCGCCGCCTCCGCGCCAGTCTGTGTGAGCTATGGAAAAATCGTTCACACCGGTATTCCACATAGCAAATCCGGTACAGTGTTTTGCAACCAGAACAGCATATTTAGCTCCCAGCTCCCATGCGCTCCTAACCCATTGCTCGGGATCAAACTTTGCGGGATGGAGAGTCGAAGGAGCAATAGCCTCACGCACGGCTGATGTTTTAAACCATGATCCCCTGAGATCGGGACGATACATTTCCGGGCAGAAATGGATTATTACGCCAAGTTCCAAATCATGCCATTCGAGCTGTTTTGCAGTAGGTTTTGCAATAAACATTAATATCAACCTCCGTTTTTGTTCTGTTGTTATCCGTCTTATCTGAGTCAGTTCTGTTACTGTTGACAAAAAGCGCCATGTCGACCTCACGTCAGTCCGGCATGTCTATGACATTCGTTTAGCATACCTCTTCAATACATGTTCGCAACATAACTATCCTCCATAGGATTATTATACATGGCGTCACGGGCGATGTCAATAGTCAATATTCGGTTTTGCTGAGAATTTCGGACAAATGACATGCTATAATTGTCTCAATCCCATCGTAATTATTTCTGCGATGGTGTATTTTTTTATTTAAAATGCTAAATTCCCATCCAATAAGAAGTAGGAGAACACTCTTTCGGCATGTATCACAATTCGGCGCGCAATAATCCGAATTAATTCTCCATTGTTAATAGCGAAAAATACTTGATATTTCGTCCTTTCAGAGTGATATATATGACAGATAAATATATACAATAAGGAGATAAAGTATGGATAAAATTAGAACAGCGGCATATTGCCGCGTATCAACAAAAAAGGAAGAGCAGGACGGGTCTTACGAAATGCAGGAGCGGTATTTTACCGACCTCATATCCTCAAACCCCGACATGGAGCTTGCGGGAATATACGGGGATAGAGGAAAGTCAGGTCTGTATCTTAAAAAGCGCCCGGGGCTGCAAAAACTGCTTGAAGACAGCCAAAACGGCGGGATAGACCTTATTCTTACGAAATCTATCTCCAGATTCGCGCGCAATATGGCGGAGTGCGCGGAAATGGTGAGAGAGCTTCGAAGCGCAGGTGTAAATATTCAGTTTGAAAGGGAAAATCTCAATTCCCGCGATACAAAATGCGATCTTCTTTTGAATATCTTTTCCGCCATTGCCCAGGAAGAAAGCAACAGCATAAGCAGACATTCGGTTTCCAGCCATGAGCAGTATGCGCGCGAAGGCAGGCCGTACGGAAGAACGGCGTTCGGATACAGAAATGCGGGAAGCAATGTATGGAAAACAGATGAAAATGAGGCAAAAACAGTCAAAAAGGCGTTTTTGCTTGCAGTTAAAGGGAATACATATGCGGAAATACTTTCGGTTCTGAACTCTGAAGAGAAAAACGGAAATACATGGACGACAACGAGGCTGAAGAGCGTACTTACAAACCCGGTCTACCTCGGCGATTACATATCGCACAAAAAAGTTTGCCTTGTACCCGGGAAAGCGGTTGTAAACAACGGATACCGTGACAGGTATTATATCAAAGGCCATCACGAAGCAATCGTTTCACCGGGTCTGCACAATGCCGTACAGGAAATTATTAACAGAAATCTTCTAAACAGTCACAGAAGGAGGAGCGATGACGACAATGAATTTTTGAAGGGAGTAATGAGAAATGTTTGTAACGAGAATTGAACCTCAGGTCGCTACACAGCGAAAACGTGTCGCTGCCTACTGTCGCGTAAGCACTGATAAAGACGCACAGCTTGAAAGTCTTGAAAATCAGGTAGAGGCGTTTCGTTACCGGCTCGCGTTTCACAGGGACTGGGAGCTCGTAAAAATCTATACGGATGAAGGGATTACGGGAACTCAGGTTAAAAACCGGACCGCTTTTTTACAGATGATAGAAGACTGTGAGAACGGAATCATAGACTATATCATAACGAAAAGAATTTCCCGTTTTGCGCGAAACACGCTTGACTGCATAAATTATGTTCGGCATCTGCAGTCGATAGGCGTTAATGTGTATTTCGAAAAGGAAGGCATCGATACGGGAGAGTCCGCATCGGAAATGATTCTTACCATCATGGCCTCGTTTGCGCAGGAAGAAAGCAGGAGCATATCGGAAAACATCAAGTGGGGGAAACGGAAACGGTTTGAAGAAGGGAGAGAGACAAGGGTTCCGATTTACGGGTATTATCATACTCATGATGAAGGATACCGGATAAATCCGGTTGAGGCAGAGATCGTTCGTGAGATATATTTACGCTACTCAAACGGAGAAAAGCGAAGAACCATTGCAGATGATCTGAACGCAAGAGGAGTAAAACCCGCAGTTTCTGAAAGATGGAACCACTGGCAGATAGACAAAATGCTTAAAAATGAGCGATACGTCGGAGACGCTGTCCTGCAAAAATCATATACGGAAAATCATCTTACGCATAAAATTGTCCGCAATAACGGAGAGCTGCCGAAGTTTTATGTGAAAGACGCGCATGATCCTATTGTTGACAGACATTTATTTGACCAGGTTCAGAAGATTTTAAATATGAAAAATGTAAAAAACGGGAATTTTTCATATCCGTACGGAGAAATGTTACGGTGTCCGCACTGCGGAAGCATACTCGTCCACGGAAGTCTGAACGATTTCACATGCGAAAATAAACGGATTCACAACGGAGGCTGGGGCTGTTACGGCAAAGGAGGATGCAGAAATTATCTTGTAATTCAGGATTTTCTTGATGCGGCAGTTATAAAGGCGTACGAGCACAAATATGGGGTTAAATATGATAAGGTCGATTATTACTGGATTGATGACAATATTAAACGCATTGATCCGGGCGAAAACAGTGTAAACGTGATTTGGAAGGATGGAGAAAAGACCGTCGTGACAATGGATTTTCCGAAAGAAAAGTTCTCCCCTACCCTATACTCACGGTTTTACAATGCCTATCTCGAACGTGTCAGGATTGGAGACAGGAAGAATAAAAACAGATTTTTAATGGGACTGGAGGAGAACAAAGATGGAGATTACGAGAATACCTGCAAAAACGGATGACAAAAAGCTGAAGGTCGCTGCATACTGCCGTGTTAGCACCGATAAAAGCGAACCGGAAGAAAGCCTCGAGACCCAGAAAAAGGTGTACTCTTCCCTAATATCTCTCCGTTCAGACTGGGAATTCTCGGGTATATACTCAGACAGTTTTTCGGGATTAACCGCAAAAAAACGTCCAGGGTTCATGAATATGATAAAAGACGCTCTTGACGGAAAAATCGACAGAATTCTATGCAAAAGCGTCTCACGGTTTTCGAGAAATGTTGCGGAGTGTAAATATTACACGGATTTGCTTATGAATAAAAACATAGCAGTCGAGTTTGAAAAGGAACATCTTGCCACAGACGATCCGACCGCTTCGTTTATTTTTTCGCTTATGTCTGCCATTGCTGAAAACGAAAGCAGAAGCATT
>CAMZEM010000094.1 GCA_947305805.1 uncultured Clostridia bacterium
CTGATAAGCTACATCATGTATGGAGAGGTATTGAGGGAAAACGTATATCTTTCAAGAACAGTAGAAGTCCAGAATGAGCAGAAAGTTATCGATACCGGCCTTTACGGCATCGTCCGTCATCCGATGTATTCCTCAACCCTGTTTCTGTTTCTTTCAATGGGCATCGTTCTCGGTTCACCGATTTCTTTCGCCATTTTTCTCCTCTATATTCCGATTATCGTTTTAAGGATAATAAACGAAGAAAAGGTTCTCGAAGAGGGACTTGAAGGGTATTCGGAGTACAAAAAACGTGTAAAATACAGGATCATTCCGTTTATCTGGTAAAGGTAAATCCTCTGCCCGTTTACGAGTCAAATAGTAATACTGTTTCAACAATCACCCGTTACAGTGAAAAAGGCCGACTGTTTTCACCGTGACGGGTGCTGTTTTTTTGAACAATATTTGAATTTTGTTGCCGATAACAACAATTAAAAAAAATGAGTATTATTCACTGAATATTCAGAAAGTCGATTCAAGGTGAATCGGGAATAAAAGGGTGATTTCGCACAAAAATAAGCTGAAAAACATTGATTTCTTAAGTTTTTCTGTAAAAAAACGAAAAAATGAAATATGAGGAACAATGAAAAAGCGCGTTGCTGATTTCAGTTTATACTCCTTTTTTATGCATTTTATCGGGTTATCGCCGGTATATTCACATACTACATATTAAATATAAGTGTTGACATTTTTGATTTGTTGTGATATAATTCATAAGATGTTATTATGTGGTATAATGCCTTATTACGGAAGGATGATTGATTACGGATAACTTAATAATCGATTTCCACAGTCATATTCTTCCCGGTATGGACGACGGAAGTCGGGATGTCGAAACAAGCCTTGAAATGCTGCGCATGTCAGGCGAGCAGGGGGTTCAGATTCAGGTATTAACTTCTCACTACTATCCGTGGAAGGAAGAAATAGACTCTTTCTGTGACCGGCGCGATCGGAGCTTTTCTGCGCTCCTGCAAAAAAAACCTTCAACACCGCAGCTTATCTGCGGCGCCGAAGTTGCGTATTTCCGTCATATGAATCACGCGGATCTTTCCAAGCTTTGCGTCGGTAACGGCAGAACGCTTCTTATAGAAATGCCTTTTGAAAGCTGGACCAACAGCATTGTAGACGATATTTCATTTCTTTCTCTCGATATGGAATACCGGATTGTTCTTGCGCATGTAGAAAGATTTATGCATTACGGCGGAAACAGACAAAAACTTGAGGATCTTTCTTCGCTTCCCATAGTTTATCAGATAAATGCCGAAGCGTTCCTTCATTTCCGAACAAGACGTATTGCGGTTGAACTGATAAAATCCGGCTACCCGATTATTCTGGGCAGCGACGCGCATAACTGCACGTCACGAAAACCGAATATTGCCGAAGGTCGCGGCTTTATAGAAAAACGTTTCGGTTCCAACTGTCTTGACAAAATGGATTTCACCGCATCTTCGCTTCTGGAAGGGCAGTTTTAAAGCAAAAATAATATTTTTAAATATAGTTAGATATTTGACAGGTTCAAGGAGTAAATTACATGAACAAAGAAATCGCAACATCAGACCGCAGACGGGATGACAATACGGAAATCAATATTCTGGATTTACTGGTTGTCTGGAAACAGCATCTGCTGATCATAGCAATCGCTGTTGTTATCGGTATTATCGCAGGATTGGTTTACACCCGTTTTTTCATTACACCGATGTATACGGCAAAATCCAGCATCTACGTAGTATCTACCGAGGACGACATGAGTCTTCAGGACCTTAACCTCGGTACGTCTCTTACAAAAGACTACGTTGAGCTTTTGCAAAGCAAAATGATGCTTGAACGGGTAGTAAATGCTATGAGAACAAAACAGCAAAGCATTTCGATCAACCAACTGAAAAGTATGCTGTCTGTTTCCAACCAGACAAATACGCGTATCGTCAATATACAGATAACTTCACCCGAACCCGACAAAGCGCAGATAATTGCTCAGACGTTTGCCGAAGAGGCGACCACGTATCTTCCGGATGTAATCAGCATGAGCACAAAGCCTCCGATTCTCATCGACTCGGCGGATTTACCTACTTCTCCGAGCAATGTAAAGTATTTGCGCAACGCTCTTATCGGAGCTATGATCTGTCTTGTTGCCGTCCTTGCTTTTTACACCGTTCTTTATTTCCTTAACGATACGTTCAATTCCGCTGAGGATGTTGAAACCTATCTCGGATTTGCCCCGATGGCGGTAATTCCCAAAAACGGAACGCAGCACAAAGGCGGATACGCATACGAATACAGAAAAAAAGGCAGCAAAAGCACAAATAAAAAAGCTTCCCATCCTACAGAAACGGTAAAGAAGGAGAACACCGATGAAACAGGTAAAGATCAGACAGCTGGTTGATAACGATTATTTTGTCCAGACGGAGTTTGACCGGCTCCGCGTTAACGTAGGCTTTACAGGCGTTGATAAAAAGGTCATCATGGTGTCAAGCAGCAGACCTAACGAGGGCAAGAGCTATGTATCCACAAATCTCTGGATAGAGCTTGCAAAAGCCGGCAAACAGGTTTGTTTCATCGATGCCGATATGAGAAACAGCTATATGCGAAGCACTCTTCGTATGAAATTCTCCGACAGCGAATCCGGCTTTGTAGGTCTTTCCCATTATCTTGCCGGCGCAAACATGGATGATATTATTTACTCCACCAATATCGAAAACGCATATATTATTCCCACCACAAACGTGGAAAACCCGAGTCTTCTTCTTGAAGGAGACAGATTCAAAACTCTGCTCGGCTATCTTCGCACTCAGTTTGACTATGTAATCATAGATACCCCGCCGCTTGAGCTTATTTCCGACGGACTTCGCATCGCCGGCATTTGCGACGGATGTATTCTTGTTATCCATGCCCATGTCACCAGCCGAAACGATGTTCTGAAATGCGCGGCAATGCTCGAAAATATCAATTGTCCTCTTCTTGGTGTCGTATTAAATCAGCAGGAAGATAAGAAAATAGGCAAATATCATAAATATGCATATCAGGATTATAAATATAAATACCATTACGGCAAATAATGCCTGCTTGATTTTATATAAAAAGAAGATAATTTATCATGGACTCTCAGATACAGAATATCTGCCGGCTGTTTAAAATTCCCGGTCGGTACGACTCCTACGAAGAAATAACCGTCGGCAACGTAAATAAAACGTATAAGGTAAACTTTCTAGATAAAGACGGCAGCAAAAAATCATATGTCGTTCAGAAGCTTAATACGTACGTATTCCGCCAACCCACGCAGGTAATGGAAAACATAGAAAAGATAACGGAATATATACGTTCAAAAAAGCCGAACGAACCGTCTCTTCATTTTCATCATACTCTTGACAAAAAAACATACGTTCACGATAATACGGGCTTCTGGAGACTTTTTAACTTTATCCCGTCTTTCACGTGCGACGTATGCGACGATCTCGATATGGTCTGCAACGCAGGGGAGGCATTCGGAGAATTTCAGATGCTTCTTTCGGACTTTGACGCGTCGTCTCTTTACGAAACAATCCCCGATTTTCACAATACCGTAAAGAGATACGAAACGCTTGAAAAAGACAGTAAAGAAGATCCCTGCGGAAGAGTAAAAGAAGTTGAAAAAGAGCTTGAATGGCTTGTTTCGGTAAAAGATAAGGCATGCAGGCTTACGGAAATGAAAAACAAAGGACTTTTACCTTTAAGAGTAACGCACAACGATACAAAGATAAACAACGTTCTTTTCGATACAAAAACAAAGAAAGCTCTTACCGTAATAGACCTTGACACCGTAATGCCCGGGCTTGCGGGACACGATTTCGGAGACGCCATAAGATTTGCCGCAAATTTCGTTGAAGAAGACTGCAAAGATTGCGAAAAAGCGGGAGTGAATCTAAACGTATTCGAAGCGTTCACAAAGGGCTTTATATCAAAAACGTATAATACCCTCACCGAAAACGAACTTTCCACTCTCGCGCTCAGCTGCTTTACTCTCGCGTGCGAACTTTCCACAAGATTCCTTGACGACTACATAACGGGAGACAGATATTTCAAAATCCTGTATCCCGATCACAATCTTGTCAGAACAAGATGCCAGATATCGCTTGCAAAAGACATGCTTAAAAAGATGGACAGCATGGAAGCGATTGTGAATAATTACAGAAGACAGTACAAATAATTGAGGTGCGGTAAAAATGAAGGCAAATGCTCGTAAGCATATCCGATGGCTACTGATTTTTTGCGACTTATTGGTTTATGCCGCTCTTTCGGCTCTGTTATTCCTCGTTTTCCCTGATTTATGCAATAATCCCGTTCCCGCGCTTATTCATATTGCAGTCGGAGCAGTATTGCTTGTGGTTGCAAGACTGATCTTAAAAGTTTACGGACAGATTTTGCGTTATGCCACGGCGGGATATTATCTCAGGATGATTGCAGCCGATGCTTTTGCTTGCCTTGTATCTTTTCTTTTTATTCTTGTTCCGGGCAGTTTGCCGGCCTTTGAAGCCGTCCTTCTGTTTACGGTCAATCTCGTTGTTTGCATAACTCTTCATTTGCTGTATCAGAAGGTATATCAGCAGAGAAACAAAAAATCGCTTTTTGAAAAAACGGCATTAAAACTGCTTCATTTATTATTCCGCATATCTTTTGATCAAAACGCAAATAACGGCAAACAGACGAAAATCGCAATAATCGGCGCAGGCGAAGTCGGCACAATGCTTGCCGATGAACTTGTCAGAAATCCCGGCTCGGAATACGAACCCGTTTGCTTCGTTGACAGCGACAAGGTAAAAATCAACAGAACAATCAACGATATACCCGTCATTTCTCCGGGCGGAAACCTTAAAGCAAAGCTTGACGCTTTATCCGTAACGGAAGTAGTCATTGCCATATCGAATATTTCAAAAGACAGACGTCTCGAGCTTTACAATAAATATAAAGATCTCGGATATAAAGTCAAAACCTACGATTATCCCTTGCTTGACGACAGCTCGGATGCAAACCGAAGTATCCGCAATATCGATATGGAAAATCTTCTTTTCCGCGAAAGAAGACATTTTATGGACCCTGCGGTTAAAGCTTTTTACGGCGGTAAAAATGTTCTCATCACCGGCGGAGGCGGCTCTATCGGATCCGAACTTGCAAGACAGGTCGCTTCGTGCTCTCCCGCAAGGCTTACGATTCTTGACGTTTACGAAAACGGAGCATACGATATTCAGCAGGAGCTTCGAGGCATTTACGGCGATAAACTGGATATGCGTGTGGAGATAGTAAATGTTTGCGACTCATACCATGTTAATAAGATCTTTCGTGAACATACCCCCGATATCGTTATTCATGCCGCAGCTCATAAACACGTCCCGTTAATGGAGCGCAACGTACTCGAAGCTGTCAACAACAACGTATTCGGCACGCTCAACGTTGTAAATGCATGCGAAACATACGGTGTAAAACGCTTTATTATGGTAAGTACCGATAAGGCCGTTAATCCCACCAACGTAATGGGAGCAACGAAGCGTATGTGCGAAATGATAGTTCAGAGCCGTTCCGGTTCGGCAACGTCGTTTTCAGCTACAAGATTCGGCAACGTTTTAGGCAGCAACGGCTCCGTTGTTCCTCTTTTTAAAAGACAGATTGCAAGCGGCGGTCCGATAACTCTTACAGACAGACGCATAACAAGATATTTCATGACTATCCGCGAAGCGTCTCAGCTTGTTTTAACAAGCGGCGCCATGGCAAAAAACGGCGAACTTTACGTCCTTGACATGGGCGAACCCGTTAGAATTCTTGATCTTGCTGAAAGCATGGTCCGTCTCAGCGGCCTCACTCCCTATAAGGATATAGATATTGTCGAGATAGGTCTTCGCCCCGGCGAAAAACTATATGAAGAGCTGCTTATAAAAACGGAAGAACTTGATAAAACGGATAACGATCTGATATTTGTTGAACGCGACAAACCTCTCAGGAAAGAAGAAATAGCCCGTAAACTCGAAATCCTTAAAGCGGCAATATCAACAGAAAGCAACAGGGAAGTTAAAAAGGCGCTTAAAGAAGTCGTTCCCACGTACCGCGACCCCAAAGAAGTAAACGGTGAAGATTAACTTCACTTTAACCACAACCAAACACAACAACCGGTTACTTTATCAATATTATTATGTCTACACAGAAAGATAGCAAAAACAAAAAGAAAAGAAAAATACCGCTTGCGGTAAAAATAATACTTATTGTCCTTTTATGCCTTGTTCTTATAGGAGCCGCTTTGTTCGGCTACGTTTATTCACTGCTGAACAAAATCAACCGTCCCGATCCCAACGAAACTTATATCACCGAAGAAGAGCTCCTTATTATCGAAAAGGAAGAGGAGGGCTACGACCCCGGGGAGGAAGGCTTTTTTGAAATAATACCCGATGAGGATGAAGAACTGTGGAATCCTTACGAAGAGGAGGAAACCGTTTCCTCCGACCCCGAACAGCCCGAAGAAAGCAATTCGGAACAGGAGTCTCCTTCCGAATCACCGGCTGAAACCTCTTCAGAACAGTCCTCGGGAAATTCTTCAAATAATTCGTCTTCCGGCTCTTCATCGGGAAGTTCGTCTTCTTCAGGCGCGCCTAAGGTTGATACAACCCGCGTAATTTCACCCGATCAGATAAAATTCAACCCGCTTGACAACGCCACCATCACAGGCAAAAATCTTATAAATATTCTTCTGATAGGGCAGGACAGACGTCAGTATGAGTCAACCCGTCAGCGCTCAGACTCAATGATTCTCGCAACCGTTAATAAGGATAAGAAAACCGTAACTCTCACTTCATTCGTCCGCGATATATACGTTCAGATACCGGGATATAAAAACAATCGCCTTAACGCCGCCTTCCGTTTCGGAGGCATGAAGCTTCTCGATAAAACGTTCGAACTGAATTTC
>CAMZEM010000095.1 GCA_947305805.1 uncultured Clostridia bacterium
CTTATGCTTGTACACGACGATCTTCGTGCCGCCGTGAACGCGGAAGCCCCGCGAGACCATTGGGCGAAGAACCAGGGGACCTGGGCCACGGTTCGCAACGGCCTCGAAAAATACTACGTTCAGGAAGGCGCGGACGTAAAGCAATACGCCCTTACACATCAGTATCTCGGCAATCTCGGAAGGGACTATATCATGTCAAACGGATATATACTGGCGCAGAAGGGACCAGACGGAGATTATCATTCGGGACTTACCGATCCGCGCGTTATTACGGCAATGAACGAGGCGACCGATCTTGCGTTCGGTCCCCTTTCCTATACGATCAGTATTGACGTAAATCTTTTAGACGTTATGGTGAACGGACAAACCGTTCTCGGCGTTTTGCACGATTCGGAACATATTTCGAGAATAGTTAAAGAAATGCCGAATTTCGGAGTTCTGGCAGCCCCGTCCGGTCCGGACGTTGAGCCGGGGTATATTGCAACCACCAGCATGAATATCGGCAACGTAACGGTTCTTTCAAATTATTCTCCGAACATAGAGGCGTCCGCAATTGTGCTAAACGCCCTGTATGAGCCGTTTGAGGAATATCCGGATATCAATTCCGTTAAGGATTTTCTTTACCATACATATTTCTTTGACCGCCGCGATGCGGATATATATTACGATCTTTATATGCATACCCAGTTTTCGTATTTCGCATCTTCGCTATGGAATACTCTTCATGAATGGCTTGAAGGCGGATGGGGTCCGACTGAGTATATAGACGCGCATATCGATCAGGTTGAAGATTATATTCAAAAAGAAGTTGCGCCGTCCAAGAGAGGCGTAGACGCGGTTTGGGGAAAAGAATAAAACAAATAAATAATTCATATAAATAAGGAGCAATAATTATGTCAAACGCAGCGAAAGTAAACGAATTTCTTGATAAGGCTCAAACATTCTATTTTCTTACGACAGACGGCGATCAGCCCAAGGGAAGACCTTTCGGTTTTCATCTTCTGGACGGAGATATTCTGTATTTCGGATGCGGAACGTTCAAAAACGTGTTCAGGCAGTTGACTGCAAACCCGAAAGTTGAGGTTCTTGCCTTAAACGGCGGAGAATTTATGCGTTACGACGGAATTGCAACTGTTGTAAAAGACGAAAAACTGCTTGCAAAGGTTCGCGCGGCAATGCCGCAGATTATGGATCTTTACGACAAAAACGGCTGGGAAATGGGTCTCTTCTATCTTAAAAACGGACATGCGGAAATAAGAGGACTGTTCGAAGTGAAAGAAGAGTTTGACGTTTAAGAATTCCGGAAAACATCTTCACATCTGCCGCTCTGACGGGTAAGCCGCCGGAGCGGTTTTCTTTCTGTTTTTATTTTACGAAAACGTGCGGCGGGAGGTTGCAAATCGCGTTTTTTTGTGCTATAATAAAACGGATTTGAATTTATCGCTTAAAACGGACTGTCCGCACGCACAGCAAACGAAAAACTGACTGATTTCGGAGATAAATATGAAAAAAGTTCTGTTATCAAAGCTCTGGGAGGCATTTATTTCGGTAATGCCGGTGGCGGTGATAGTTATCGCCGTTTCGTTTACGCCTCTCGCTCCGCTTACATGGCTTGAAAGGGGCGTTTTTGCAGTCTGCGCCCTTCTGCTCGTGGCAGGTATCGGTCTTTTCAATCTCGGAGCGGATATTGCCATGTCGCCCATGGGCAGACATATCGGCGAAGGACTTACAAAGTCGCGCCGTATAGGCGTGCTTTTGCTTGTCTGCTTCTTTCTCGGTCTTCTCATTACGGTAGCCGAGCCCGACCTTTCGGTACTTGCGGGACAGGTTTCCGCCGTAATAGACCCGATGTTGCTGATTGTTACCGTCGGAGTTGGCGTCGGGCTGTTTCTTGTAATAGCTATCGTTAGAATAGTTACAAAAACGGATCTGACCGCGCTGCTTCTGTTTTTTTACATGCTTCTGTTCGCGTTTTCATCGCTGCTCATAACGCAGGGCGCGCAGTCTTTTTTACCGCTCTCGTTTGATTCGGGCGGCGTAACCACAGGTCCGATAACCGTTCCGTTTATCATGGCGCTCGGTCTCGGCATAGCGCAGACTCTCGGCGGTAAAAACGCAGGGGAAAACAGCTTCGGTCTGATTGCGCTCTGCTCCGTGGGACCAGTGCTTGCGGTGCTTATACTTTCCATATCGTCGGGAGGCGGCGAGATAAACTGGCCTCTGCCCGATTACTCGGTTGAGTCCGGGTTCGGCTCCGCTTTCTGGCAACTGCTCGGAGAAACCGCGCTTGACGTTGCAAAATCGCTTTTGCTTATGGCGGCATTCTTTATAATCCTGCAGCTGGCGGTGCTTCACCTGCCTTTGCGCAAGCTTTTGCAGCTTGGATTGGGCCTTGTTTTTTCTTTTGTGGGTCTCGTAATATTCCTTGTTGCCGTTTCCGTGGGTTTTATGCCGATAGGATACAATCTCGGCAGAATGATAACGGAATACAACGATAAAATAATGCTTGCCTTCGCGTTTGTAATCGGCATGGTTGTAGTGCTTGCCGAACCTGCCGTTCACGTGCTTACGGGCCAGGTTGAGGAAGTTACGGGCGGCACGGTTACAAAGCGTCAGATGACGGTTGCGCTTTCTCTTGGCGTGGGAATATCGATTGGTCTTTCAATACTGAGACTGATTTGCGGCTTTTCGCTTCTTTACTATCTTATTCCCGGCTATCTTCTCAGTCTCGGCCTTTCGTTTTTCGTTCCCAAAATATACACCGCGATGGCGTTTGACTCCGGCGGCGTTGCAAGCGGACCGCTGACAAGTTCGTTTATACTGCCCATGGCAATCGGAGCATGCGTTTCTTTGCGCGGCGAAGCGGCTGTGCTGGACTTTGCATTCGGCGTTGTTGCGCTTGTTGCGATGACTCCGCTTATCACAATTCAGAGTCTCGGTTTCAGGGCAATAGTATCGCGTAAGGCGCGGGCGGAAGCGAAAATGCGCAGAATACTCTCAGCAGACGACGCTCAGATCATCTACTTCGACTATGAGGAGGCAAAGTGATGGCAGCAACGGGAAATATAGCGCCGAGCAGACTCGTATTGCTCGTTACCGTGGTCAACAAGGGAAAAGGGACTTTCTTTGCCGATTTTCTCAAAACGTTTGAAGTTAATCTTCAGATGAGTTTTGTTGCTGACGGCACGGCTCACAACGATCTTATAGAGCTTATCGGGCTTAAAAACAACAAACGCAGCGTTATCTTTTCGGTTTTGAAAGCGGAGCGCGCAGACGCGGTTTTTGCGGCTCTCGAAGATAAATTTCACAGCATCAATTCCGGAACGGGTATTGCGTTTACAATACCGATGAGCAGCGTTATAGGCAAACTGAGCTACGGCTTTCTGAGCAATGAACCCCGTCTTGTCGGGGAGGAGGAAGAATGATGGATAAAAAATACGAAGTGATTTTCTGCATAGTAAACGCCGGTTTTTCGGAAGTTGCGATGAATGCCGCAAAAAAGGCTGGCGCACGCGGCGGAACCGTTTTGCACGGCAGAGGCACCGGCAGCCGTGAAGCGGAAGAGCTTTTTAAAATAACGGTTCAGCCCGAAAAAGAGCTGGTTATGATTCTCGTACCCGCAGATATCAAAGATAAAGTGATGACCGCGCTTTATGAAGAGGCGGGGCTTGAAAGCGCCGGTCACGGAATAGCGTTCTCTCTCCCCGCAGAGCGTACTCTCGGTCTCGACGGCTCCCATAAGGAAGATGGAAAATAATGTTAATTTATTGAATTTACGGTAATTAAAAACCGGAGCTGATTAACTCAGCTCCGGTTTTTGTTAAACGTATAATTTGCGGACTATTCGTTTGAGATTTCGTCAAAAGTCCAGGTAACGTTTTTATTGATAAATTCCTGAATCGAATCTCTGGATGCTTCAAACGCCTCCGAAACGGATTTTCTTCCGGTTATTGCGGATGAAACGTCGGCTATCCATGAATCGTAGCCCTTTTCAAGGAACATTCCGTCGTAGTTGAAATTAATGTTTTCAAGCATATACGAATATTCGTCAAGGTCGTTTATTGAGTAGAAAATCTGGTTTTTCAAAAGTCCCGACCATCCTTCGGAGCCGTCAAGAGTAGCAAAAACGAAATTCATTACACGACCGATATCCTCAACATCGTGACCGCTGCAGTTAAGCACCCAGTTAAGACGTCTGCCGTGATGAACGTAGCCCGAAACGCTGGTTTCGTCGCCGTTGGGGCCGTGCGGAAATCTTATCATGCCGTAGGCGTAGTCCTGCGCGGGAAGATAGTCGTTTGAAGAGGATTTTTCGTTATAGTGCGTTGAAAAATACGATTCGTGAGACATTAAAGCGGACTTTTTTTCTTTAACAAACTCTGCGTGACCGCGGGTAACATACAGTCCCTCCTTGTAAAGGTCGGCAAGGAATTCAACCGCCGCAAGACCTGCAGCGTTGTCAAAGCCGAAGGTGTAATTGCCGTTGGTGCCGTCTATCATCTGCAAACCGTTTGCAAACATAAATCCGATTGCGTCCGCTGAGTATGAAGTGCCGCATATAAACGGAATAAAATCGCTTTCATAGCTTGCGGTTGCGGCTGCGGACTGAATATTCAGAAGATATTCCTTGAAATTTGCCCAGTCCCACCGGCCGTTTTCCATCAGATCGTGTGGAGTGGCAAGACCGAGAGTTCGGAGCATATCCGAGTTGAAATGAATAACTCCGTGATATTCGGGCGGAAACTCCCACGCGTACTGATAAAAACCGTAATACCGTCCGTCAAAAATACCATACTGCAAGAAACGCGAAGTTCCGAATTTATTGTCTGAAAGATCGATATTCGGTATTTCGTCAAGCGCATACAGTAAATTTGCCCTGTAAAGCTGAATACCGCCGTTTTGCGCATGGCTGTCAAGAAAATCTATCGAATTGTAGCCGGCTGCGGTTTCGGTAAGAATTCTTCCGCTGCCGTCTTCCCAGGGAATTACCTCAAAAGTGCAGCCGTATGTTTCCGTAAGGTCATTCAGGCGTTTGTGAATCATATCGCCGGCAAGACTGAAATATGTGGAGGGCAGAAGCTGCTGATCCCACGAGCTTCCCCACCTGTAAGTCTGCCCCGTCAGGTCTACCTCAAAATCGGATTCCAGATTTACATCGAAAACCTCTTCCTGCTGAGAAGAGCACGACACGGTAGCAACAAGGGACAGAATAAGTATTAACGACAGTACCGACGCAACTATTCTTTTCATAAAACCGATTCCTCCAGTTTGTTCTCTGTATTTTATTATATAATATTACGGCAGATTTGTCAAGAAAATGATGACGGATATTAAAAAAAACAGTCAAAAAAAGTGCCGGATGCGGTTTAATCGCATCCGGCGTATTTATTGAGAAGGTTTTTTACAGCTGATTCTGCGTTTCGGTATAGGGAAGAAGAGAGATTTCAAGGTTGCCGTTTTTTGTACGCAGTTCGTCTATAAACGCTTTTTCTTCGGACGGGTTTTTCATCTGTACTTTATATGAAAGACGGAACATACTGCCCATTCCCGTTGTTTTAACTCCTGCATTTTCATATTTTTTGAGATAATGCGCAAAAATGTCGTCAAACGTGCCGTTGTATTCGAGGGATTCGGGAATAGTTATGCGCAAAAGCTGATCTTCCGCCATGCTTTTATGTTCAAACAGCGGAACAAAACTGAGAAGAAGGAAAAGCACGGAAAGCACGAGCAGAATAACTATGCCGTAGCCGATATATCCCATACCGAACGCGATTCCGGAGCCCATTGCAACGAGTATCGCGGCTATCTCGTCAGCGCTGCCCTGAGCGGAACGGAACCTGATAAGACTGAACGCGCCGCCTATAGCAACGCCTGCGCCGATGTTTCCGTTAACAAACGTTATAACCGCCGCAACAACAAACGGTATAAGAGCGGCTACTATAAAAAACCGTTTCGTAGAACGGACGCGGAAACTCATTATCCATGAATACAGAAATCCCGCAACGAGGGATACCGCAGCCATGATAAAAAACTCTGACGGAGCTACCGCGGAAGAATAAATAGAATCAAACATAATATACAATCTCCTTCTTCATTTACATTTTTTGCGCATTGATAAGCTGCTGTCTGTATGCTTCGCCGTATTTGGAAAAACTGCTTTTTCTGATATTTCCGTCTGAAAGCGCCGAAGCAAGCCACAGAGGCACCGCATCCTGGACTTTTATCTCAAGTACCGTCCACCCTTTATCAAGAAGCGATATCCCGTCCATAGACTCGGTGAGCGTTAAACCGTCCGTTCTGTATCGCGGATTTTCGTCTATCGTAAGTCTTAAATCTCCGCCCGGTTCAAAGTAAGCTACACGGTCGTATATGATGAGGCAGGAGGGAACGAGAGTTTTATAATGGTCGCGGAAAGTGGTTATTTCACGGTTTATCTGACCGGGGGAACATATATCGCCTTCGCCCGAGAAAAACTTTTCAACGAGAGGGACGGTTGTTTCCACCCTGCGTTTGTATACAATACCGTACGCCTTGCGTTTAAGTTCAAGATATACGGGAGATTCATACGTTGCCAGACCGTATGAGCGCAGACGGATTTTTTCTTTGAAAAGCGGTTTTTCAACGCTTGTGCGGATGAGCTGATAAGTCGGAGTGTCGTAATAAAGAGACGCAATGGACGTTTTGCCGTATTTGTCAGCTTCCATATGTCCTTCAAGGCGTTTTCTTAAAAACTCCGTCTGTTCGCCGCTGAGAAGGTATTTCAGCTCGTACCGCTTCATTACCGTTACAGCCATTTTTTCACCCCGTTTACATCAGAATGCGCAGAGTGAATATTCCGTTTTCAACCTTTGCGGATGCCCTGCCCTTATGCGCTTTTACGATATCTTTTACGTACGAAAGACCGAGACCCGTTCCGTCGGAATTTTCAAGGGTTGTGAAGCGGTCG
>CAMZEM010000096.1 GCA_947305805.1 uncultured Clostridia bacterium
AGTGTAGGTCTTGATAGTTGCAGGATTCGAATTGAAAAGTATAAACTCATATTTTTCATCTTTGAGTTAAAGAGAGGCCTGCGTTCCCGCGTAGTAATTCTCGGCAGCCTGGCCTATTACTATCGGACCCGAACCGATAACGAGTATCTTTTTTAAATCAGTTCTTTTAGGCATTTTTCTTCCCTTTCAGAATCATATCCGTAAAACGGTCGAAAAGATATGCGCTGTCCTGAGGTCCTGGAGAGCTTTCGGGATGATACTGCACACCGAAAGCGAGGTCTCTTTCGCATTTTACTCCTTCAACCGTTTCATCGAGCAGATTTATATGCGTAACCGACAGGGGAGTGCCCGCCAGACTCTCCGCACCGACGGCATAGGAATGGTTTTGTGAAGTGATCTCTATGCGTCCTGTTTCAATGTCCCTGACCGGATGATTTCCGCCTCTGTGGCCGAATTTCAGTTTGTATGTCTTCGCGCCGTATGCAAGCGACAGTATCTGGTGCCCGAGACATATTCCGAATACGGGGTATTCCCCTATAAGGCGGCGCACGGTTTGTATCGTTTGAGGAACGTCTGCCGGGTCTCCCGGTCCGTTGGATATGAAAACGCCGTCGGGATTGAGCTCCCGTATCCTTTCCGCTCCGGTATTCCAAGGCACTGCGGTAACCCTGCATCCTCTTGCGCAGAGCGAGCGTATAATGTTCTTCTTCATTCCGCAGTCTATTGCCACTATGTGCGTCTTCGCGTCCGGATTTCCGTAATACTCCTCAGTTTTTCTGCTGACGCCCGGAACAAGATCTGTTCTGAGTTTGTATGCCCGTAGCATTTCAAGACATTTGTCCGAAGGTGCGGACCTGTCCGTTATGAACGCTTTGCACGAACCGAAGTCACGGATTATGCGTGTGAGCTTCCGTGTGTCAATGCCGCTTATCCCGATTATACCGTATCTGCGCATAACTTCCGCCAGTGTTGCGGTGCTTCTGAAATTGGAGGGTTCGTCATTGTATTCCCTGACTATAAGCGCGCCAATCGCCGGCACATCCGATTCGTAATCGCCGTCGGCAGTGCCGTAGTTGCCTATGAGAGGATATGTCATAACGACAGCCTGACCGGCATAAGAAGGATCTGAAAGAATCTCCTGATAACCGGTCATCGAAGTGTTGAAGACTATTTCAAGAACAGTCTTTCTGTCAGCGCCGAACGAGCTACCCAAAAATTCTGCGCCGTTTTCAAGTATTAACTTTTTATCAAATTCTTCTTCCATTTGTTTTTACCGTTTCAGCATTCCGACAAACGTCTTTCAAATCTGTCTTTTCTTGTGTCCACGGGTATTTCAGTAGGATAGTTTCCGTCAAAGCACGCACTGCAGTATCTGTCGCTGTCTACCAGTCCCCGCAGCGATTCGGCGGGAAGATATCCGAGCGAATCCGCCCCTATAATCTGTCTGATTTCATCAATGGAATGACGGCAGGCTATGAGGTTGTCGGTGGAGTCTATATCGGTGCCGTAATAGCACGGATGGAGAAACGGGGGCGATGATATGCGCATGTGTATCTCTTTCGCTCCCGCATGTCTGAGAAGCGAAACTATCTGTCCGCTTGTAGTTCCGCGGACTATGGAGTCGTCTATGAGAACCACCCTTTTCCCTCTGATTGCCTCTTCGACTGCGGCAAGCTTTATACGGACTCTGTCTGTCCTGTTGTCGGGTGATATGAATGTTCTTCCGATGTATTTGTTCTTAATAAGGCCTATACCGTAGGGAATTCCAGAAGCCATGCTGAACCCGAGGGCAGCGTCAAGACCGGAATCCGGCACGCCTATTACTGTATCTGCGTCTGCCGGACAGCTTTCCGCGAGAATCTTTCCGGCTTTTATTCTGGCTTTCTGCACCGACACCCCGTCAAGAACGGAGTCCGGACGTGCGAAATAGATGTATTCGAATATGCAGTGTTTTACGGGTCTTCTTCCGCAAAGATCGCGTCTCGATATTATGCCGCTCTTTCCGAACGTCATTATTTCTCCGGGTTCTATATCCCTTATAAATTCAGCTCCCGCGGCGTTAAGCGCGCAAGACTCCGAAGCAACGATATACATGCCGTCCTGAGTCTTTCCGTAGCAAAGAGGTCTGAATCCGTTCGGGTCGCGTAAGCAAATGAGCTTCTGAGCAGACATGATTATGAGCGAGTATGCGCCGTCAAGCTTCTGCACGGCATTGAATACCGCATCTTCGATGGTCGGAGTTCTGAGCCGTTCCTTCGTGACGAGATACGCTATTATCTCCGTATCGCTTGATGAATGGAATATGGCTCCCGACAGCTCGAGCTCCTCCCTGAGTTTTGCGGCGTTGGATATATTGCCGTTGTGTGCCAGAGCCATCTTTCCTTTCTGGTGGTTGACCTCTATCGGCTGGCAGTTGTTTCTGTTCGCCGTACCGGTAGTGGAATATCGGGTATGCGCCACCGCCATGGTGCCTTCGGGAAATTCCGACAGAACTTCCTTTCTGAACACGTCTCCGACAAGACCGGTATCTTTGTGAGACGTGAATACGCCGTCGTCGTTTACAACTATACCGCAACTCTCCTGTCCGCGGTGCTGAAGGGCAAACAGACCGTAATATGCGATATGTGCGACGTTCGCGGCATTCTCAGAATAGATGCCGAAAACGCCGCACTCCTCATGAATACTCATAAATCATCCTTCTTTATCATATATTATATGCCGCTGTCTCCGTAGTTGGAAAGAACGCGGGCAGAAGGATCGCTGACATCGCATCCCTTCCATGATCTGTTCGGCATCCAGAAATCTGCCACCATACGGGACTGACCGGGATAGTATTCTTCGAATATCTCACGGTAGAGCAGCGATTCTTTCGTGAACGGGACGGCATGGTCATATTTTCTGCGCAGTGTTTCGAATTCTTCGTCGGTATACTGCTTTTCTGCGTATTCCTTGAGATAATCTACCATTGAATGACCGACTGCATCAGAAAAAGCGGCTTTCTCTCGCCAGAGAATGTCGTCGGGAAGATATCCGAAACCTTCAAATGCGTGCCTGAGAAGATATTTGCCCTTTCCGTAGCGGTTTTGCTTGATTTCGGGATTTACAGACATGACATATCCGACAAAATCGAGGTCGCCGAAAGGCACGCGCGCTTCAAGCGAGTTTACCGATATACACCTGTCCGCGCGCAGAACATCGTACATGTGAAGTTCGCGCACACGTTTTTCCGCCTCTTTCTGGAACGCTTCGGCATTTGGAGCAAAATCGGTGTATTTGTATCCGAACAGTTCGTCTGAGATCTCGCCTGTGAGCAGAACGCGGATATCCGTAGTTTCGTGTATCGCGCGGCATACGAGATACATTCCCATGCTCGCGCGGATAGTAGTGATGTCGTATGTGCCGAGGAGTTCAATTACTCTCTCAAGGTTTGAGATAACGTCGTCCGGTGTCATGTATACTTCGGTATGATCGGCTCCGATAAATTCCGCTACACGCCTTGCGTATTTCAGATCTATCGCGTCTTCGCTCATACCTATCGCAAAAGTTTTTATCGGTTCGTCGCTGTATTTTGCCGCTATGGCGCATACGAGTGACGAATCAAGACCTCCCGACAGCAGAAAACCGACCTTTGCGTCGGATACAAGACGCTTACGGACTCCTGAAATGAGTTTTTCGCGGATGTTGTCGCAGACCGTTTCCATACTGTCGAAACATATCTCTGTGACCTTTGCAATATCGGAATAGCAGACAAATTCGCCGTTTTTGTAAAAATGTCCGGGAGGGAAAGGCATTATACTTTCACATATTCCCGTAAGATTCTTCGCCTCGCTCGCGAAAACTATTACTCCGTCCGCGTCGTATCCGTAATACAGCGGCCTTATTCCTATCGGATCGCGCGCGGCAATGTATTCGCCCGTTTTTCCGTCATAAATGACGCAGGCAAATTCCGCGTCGAGCATCGCAAACATGTCCGTTCCGTATTCGCGCCACATCGGAAGAATTATTTCGCAGTCGCTGTCGCTTCTGAAAGTGTATCCCTTCTTTATCAGCTTTTCGCGTTCCTTTTCAAACCCGTAAAGCTCCCCGTTGCAGACCGCATAGCTGCCGTCGAGTTCAAACGGCTGCATACCGGAATCCGTGAGCCCCATTATGGACAGACGGTGAAAGCCCAGCAGACCGCTTCCGGTCTCTGTAACGCGGGTGCTGTCCGGCCCGCGCGATTTCGTGCGGGAAAAACCGGATTCAAAGCCTTTCTGTCGTATATCCTTCCGCAATAGCCTATTATAGAACACATAATAACATCCCTTTACTCCACATCCTGAAGTGCGTCGTAGCCCTCTTCGCCCGTGCGGACCTTGACAACGTTCTCAACGTCATACACGAATATCTTTCCGTCTCCGATATGTCCCGTGTAAAGGACTTTCTTTGCTGTCTCTATTACGCTTCTGACGGGGACCTTGCTGACAACGATATCAACCTGAATCTTTGGAAGAAGCGTTGCTTCAATCTGAACGCCTCTGTAGTATTCGGGCTTTCCCTTCTGTATGCCGCACCCGAGTACGTGCGATACCGTCATACCGGTGATACCGATATCCATCATGGCTGATTTGAGAGCTTCAAAACGCGATTCTTTGCATATGATTTCAACCTTCGTGAACTTGGGAGATCCGTAATCAAAAGACGGAACTTTCTTCACAGGTACGGCCTCTGCAACGGGAATGTCTCCCGTTACAGCGGCAGCACCCTCAAAACCATAATCAAGACTCTGAACGGAGGGAGAGAAATCCGCGTATGCGCTGGGCAGACCGTGTTCGGTCGAATCCAGACCTCTGAGCTCCTCTTCCGGTGAAACACGAAGTCCCACAGTTTTCTTTATTATGAAAAATGTAAGAATCATCGCAATAGCCGTCCACGCGAGAATGGCGGCTATACCGAGTATCTGAACACCGAGCAGACCTGCGCTTCCGGTGTAAAGAAGTCCGTTCAGACCTGCGGGCGCTGCGGGATCGGCGAAAATTCCTACGGCAACCGTGCCCCAGATTCCGTTTGCGAAATGAACTGCAACTGCGCCTACCGGGTCATCAATATGCAGTTTCAGGTCAAGCACTTCAACAACGACGACTACCAGCACGCCCGATACTATACCCACTGCAGAAGCTCCTGCTGCGTTCAGCGCATCGCAGCCGGCGGTTATTCCGACGAGTCCGGCAAGAGACGCGTTGAGACACATCGAGACATCTGGTTTACCGTTTTTTATCCATGTGAATATCATTGTAGTACATGTTGCCACGGCGGGGGCAATGGTTGTAGTGACGAATATGGAGGCAAGCGAGTTTCCGTCCCAGGCAGCTGCTCCGTTGAATCCGTACCAGCCGAACCACAGAATGAAGCATCCGAGAGCGCCGAGAGTTATCGCATGACCGGGGATAGCATTTACTTTTCTGATCTTTCCGTTGCTGTCCTTCAGGTATTTTCCGAGTCTGGGACCTACCATTACAGCCCCGATAAGGGCGGTTATGCCTCCTACGGAGTGTATTGCGGCGGAACCGGCGAAATCATGAAAGCCAAGCTGCGCGAGCCAGCCCTGTGAGTTCCATACCCATCCCGCCTCGACCGGATAGACGAAAAGCGAAATCACGCCCGAATATATGCAGTATGAAAGAAATTTCGTGCGTTCCGCCATCGATCCCGAAACTATTGTCGCTGCGGTGGCGCAGAAAACGAGATTGAAGACGAAAGACGGAGCGTTCCCGTCTTTCAGAAAGCCGCCGAAATCCGTCAGAATCCTGAGATTGGGGATTCCTATAATTCCGAAAACATAGTCCTCTGCCATCATAAGAGAAAAGCCCAAAAGAACGAAAACCACTGTTCCTATGCAGAAATCCATCAGGTTTTTCATTATGATGTTTCCCGCGTTCTTTGCTCGCGTGAATCCGGTCTCAACCATCGCGAAGCCTGCCTGCATAAGAAATACGAGCGCTGCTCCGATCAGAAACCAGATGCCGAATGCCTCTCTTGTAACGTTTTCCTCTATTAATCTTGTTATCTCTTCAACAGCCATTGGATGCCTCTTTTAAAATGTTTATTTGTTATTTTACGCTGAAAAGAATGTCGCCGTATGTCGGGAACGGCCAGTAGCTCCTTGCCGTAACCGTCTCCGCTTCGTCGCACGCAACTCTGAGCTCGCACATGCGGGTAAGTATATCGTCGCGGATCTTTTCTGATTCTTCAATTATGTTTTTGGCGTCATGAAGTCTGATCATTGCCTTCTCGAGCGCGTCTACCTTCTCTGCGATACATTCGGAAAGCACGGAGAGACGTATAACGAGTTTCTTCTCATATCCGCACGGTACCGCAGAATCGAAAGCCTCTTTTACGGAAGCGTCTCTTGCGGTGTCTGCCGCAAATCTGCGGATAGCCGGAATTATCATCGTCTTTGCCATGTCAATCATGGTGTTGGCTTCTATCGTAACGGTCTTACAGTAGTTTTCGAGCATTATTTCGCAGCGGGATTTAAGCTCCTCAACGGAGAACACTTTGTGCAAAGTGAGCATATCGACATTCTTTTTGTCGAGAAGATGCGGCATGCAGTCCGCCGTAGTGCGGTAGTTAAGAAGTCCGCGGACCTCGGTTGCCTCTTTTATCCACGAATCGTCGTAGCCGTTTCCGTTGAATATGATTCGTCTGTGTTCTTTAATCGTGCTCTTTATCATATCGTGGAGCGTCTTCTCAAAATCGTCTGCGTTTTCGAGAATGTCTGCGTATACTCTGAGACTTTCGGCAACGGCGCTGTTAAGCATGATGTTCGCGCAAGCGATGCTG
>CAMZEM010000097.1 GCA_947305805.1 uncultured Clostridia bacterium
CGTTCAGCTTTTCTCGATATATATGCTTGACCCGCAGGTCATCGTATTCTCACTTGCCGCAGTCATACTGCTTACAGTATTCCTCTCCGTAATCGCCATCGCCAAAACCTTCACCGCGGGCAACACAAACGAATACAGGGCGTAAAAAGCTATTTTTATTCTTAAACAAAAAGAGCTGCCGCAAACAGATTTGCGGCAGCTCTTTTTGTTTTATAAGTTATTTCTGATTGAACATTCCCTTAACTCTGTTTAAGAAGCTTTCGGTGCGTTCGTAGTTTTTATTGCTGATTTTGTCAAAGTCCTTAAGAAGGTCTTTTTGCTTTGACGAAAGACCTTTCGGCGTTTCAACAACAACCCTTACGTACATATCGCCTCTGCCTTTGGAGTTAATATACGGAACTCCTTTGCCTTTGAAGTTGTATACGGTTCCCGACTGTATTCCGTCGGGGAGTTTATGTTTAATCGTCTGACCGTCAACCGTGGGAATTTCAACGGTGCATCCGAGACATGCCTGAACGAAAGTTATAGGCAAATCGAGATGAATGTCAAAATCCCGTCTTTCAAATACAGGGTGCGGATTTACCGTTACGCGGACATTCAGGTTGCCCGGAGTGCCGCCGTTTTTGCCTGTTCCGCCTTTTCCGTGTATCTGAACGGTCTGTCCGTCGTTTATGCCTGCGGGGATTTTAATGTCTTCCGTAAACGATCTTCGCGTCTGCCCGTTGCCGTTACATGTCCTGCACGGATTTTTTATCACCTTGCCGCTGCCGCCGCACGCCGAACAGACTCTTTCTGTCTGCATGCTTCCGAACATTGTCTGCGTTACCTGACGTATGCGGCCCGTGCCCTTACAGGTCGGGCACGATTCGGGAGAAGTTCCCTTCGCGGCGCCCGTACCGTTACAGTCGGGGCAGTTTATAAGTCTTCTTACGTTTACGGTTTTGGTGCATCCGAAAACAGCTTCGAGAAAATCTATCGAAATGCTTACGTTTACGTCTTCGCCCGGTATTACGTTAGATCTTCTTCTCGTGCCGGACATTCCGCCGAAAAAGCTGCCGAATATATCTCCTATATCACCGAAGTCTATATTCGTATACGATACTCCGCCGGGGCCTGCTCCGTAACTCGGATCTACGCCCGCCTGTCCGAACTGGTCGTAACGGGCTTTCTTGTCGGGGTCGGAGAGAACGGCATACGCCTCTCCGATCTCCTTGAATTTCTGCTCGGCGTCCTTGTTTCCCGGATTCAGGTCGGGATGATACTGCTTGGCGAGTTTTCTGTATGCTTTTGTTATGTCTTCTTCGCTCGCATTTTTGTCAACACCGAGCACTTCGTAGTAGTCTGCCATAAAATCCTCTCAATAAACGGGATTGAAAAAAGATAATTATTTATTGTCGTCGTCGATTACCGTGTAATCCTGACCGTCGGAGTTGCCGTTTCCGCCGTTGGGAGGAACGGTGCCGTCCTGCGCGGGCTGTCCCGCCGACTGCTGCTGAGCGTAAAGCTTTTCGGCTATCTTGTAGAAGGACTGCTGGAGAGCTTCAGTATCCGCTTTTATCGCTGCCGTATCGCCGCCCGAAATAGTAGATTTAAGTTTGTTGATTCCGGCTTCCATTTCCGCCTTTTCTTCTGCGGAAACTTTGTCTCCGAGCTCGCCGAGGCTCTTTTCGCACTGATAAATCATCTGTTCGGCGTTGTTGCGGATTTCAACTTCTTCTCTGCGCTTCTTGTCTTCCGCAGCGTATTTTTCGGCTTCGGCAACAGCTTTTTCAACGTCTTCCTTGGACATATTGGAGGATGCTGTAATCGTTATATGCTGCTCTCTGTTGGTACCCTTGTCTTTTGCGTAAACGTTAACTATACCGTTTGCGTCGATATCGAAAGTAACTTCGATCTGAGGTACCTGCTTCGGTGCC
This sequence comes from uncultured Clostridia bacterium, assembly GCA_947305805.1. Classification (GTDB taxonomy): domain Bacteria; phylum Bacillota; class Clostridia; order Oscillospirales; family UBA644; genus HGM12619. Next base: position 1,917 of record CAMZEM010000097.1, read on the forward strand.
GGCGGAATACCGTCGAGCGAGAAGTGTCCGAGAGTTTTGTTGTCGGCCGCCATTTCACGTTCGCCCTGAAGGACGTGAATTTCAACGGATGTCTGTCCGTCTGCGGCAGTGGTGAATATCTGGCTCTTCTTTACGGGGATTGTGGTGTTTCTGTCGATTACTCTTGTAAATACACCGCCGTATGTTTCAACGCCGAGAGAAAGGGGAGTAACGTCGAGAAGAACGAGGCCAGTAACGTCTCCGCCGAGAATACCTGCCTGAATTGCTGCTCCGATTGCAACGCATTCATCGGGGTTGATACCCTTGTGCGGCTCTTTGTTTATGAATTTCTTAAGAGCTTCCTGAACGGCGGGAATTCTTGACGAACCGCCGACGAGAAGAACTTTGTCGATCCTGTCGGGAGTGAGGCCTGCGTCCGAAAGCGCTTTGCGGACAGGTGTCATTGTGGCTTCAACGAGGTCTGCGGTAAGTTCGTTGAATTTTGCTCTTGTAAGAGTGATATCAAGATGTTTCGGTCCTGTTGCGTCAGCTGTGATGAACGGCAGATTGATGTTTGAAGAAGTCATGCCGGAAAGCTCGATTTTAGCTTTTTCAGCTGCCTCTTTAAGTCTCTGCATAGCCATTTTGTCGCCGCTGAGGTCTATGCCGCTGTCCTTCTTGAATTCGGCGATAAGATATCGGATGATTCTTTCGTCAAAGTCGTCGCCGCCGAGACGGTTGTTGCCGTTTGTGGCAAGTACTTCAAATACACCGTCGCCGATATCGAGTATCGAAACGTCGAATGTTCCGCCGCCGAGGTCGTAAACCATTATTTTCTGCTCGGCTTCTTTGTCTACGCCGTAAGCGAGGGCAGCCGCGGTAGGTTCGTTAATGATTCTTTTAACGTCAAGACCCGCAATAATGCCGGCGTTCTTTGTTGCCTGACGCTGAGCGTCGCTGAAATATGCGGGAACGGTTATAACCGCTTCCGTAACTTTTTCGCCGAGATACGCTTCCGCGTCCGCTTTCAGCTTCTGAAGGATCATTGAAGAAATCATTTCGGGGGTATAATCAGTTCCGTCAATATGTATCTTTCTGCTTGATCCCATATCTCTTTTTATTGAAACAATGGTTCTGTCGGGGTTTGTTATTGCCTGACGTTTAGCAACCTGACCTACCATTCTTTCGCCTGTTTTGGAGAAAGCAACAACCGACGGTGTCGTTCTTGCGCCTTCAGCATTGGCGATAACAACGGGTTCGCCGCCTTCCATTATGGCGACGCATGAGTTTGTGGTACCTAAGTCGATACCGATAATTTTAGACATAATCTTTGCCTCCGTATATAGATATTTTTAAAAAACATGTTAACCGGTCTAATTGACCTTTACTTTTGCGTATCTAACAACCTTGTCTCCAAGCTTGTATCCCTTCTGGAACACTTCTGTTACCGAGCCCTCTTCAAATTCGTCGCTTTCGCAGTGCATAACCGCTTCATGAAGCGACACGTCGAATTTTTCGCCCTTTTCGCCGATGGGCGTAACTCCGAGCTGTTCGAGTGTGGCGGCGAATTTTGCCGCAACCTGATCAACGCCCTTTTTAAGAGGAGAATCTTCGGGAGCTGCCGCGCAAGCGCGTTCCATATCGTCAATAACGGGAATGAACTTGGCTACGGTGTCGGCAACCGCAAGATTGTAAATACCTTCTTTTTCCGCTTTGGAGCGTTTTTTGAAATTGTCGAAATCTGCCGCGAGTCTTATGAATTTATCTTTATAATCGTCTTTTTCAACGGGAGCCGTTTCTTCTTTTTTCTCTTCCGCAATCTCTTCGTTTACGGCGGTTTCGGTTTCGGAAGCTTCCGTTTCGTTTTCGGCTTCTTTCTTTTTGTTTTTGTCTTTTGCCATTATACTCTCTCCATCATAATATTATTCCGTTTCACCGTCGGTGCGTTCGCGAAGCTGTAGAATAACGTGCTTGCAGCCGGCAATGATTTTTGAGTAATTCATTCTTGCGGGACCTAAAACACCGATTACTATCGGTATTCTGTTGCTGATTTTTGCGGATACTATTCCGGCGGAAGTTGTTTTTAAAAGGTGCGAATCTTCGCCGATTTTTATGTCTATCTCGCTGTCCGATGTCTGTAAAAGCTCGTCTATGATATCTTCGCGCCTGTCGAGAAGCTGCATGTATTCGCGCGCGGTTTCGATATTTGCAAATTCGGGATACGAAAGCAGGTTTGAGCTTCCCGAAATGCACAGCTCGTAAGATTTTATGCTTTTTACAAGATCGACAACCGGCACGATTACGCAGTTGAATTCGGGAAAGTTTTTTGATACCTCATCTTTAAAAAGCATTACTCTTACACCGTTTATCTCGTTAACGGGGAATCCCGAAAATACCGAGTTCAATACGTTTGTAAGCTTCTGCGCATCCTCTGCGCTTATCTCCCTGTCAACCTTCGTAAATACCGATTTTACGGCGCCGGAAGAGCTTACCGCCATAATCGCTATCGCCTTTTTCCCTGCTGGCATAACCTCAAAAGTGAAGCAGCCGTCTTCGGAAAGGGGAGAGGCGGTAAAAACCGCGCAGCCTGAAAACTCCGCAAGTCTTACCGAAGCGTCTTTTATCGCCTCTATAAGCCCCACGCTCGCTCTTACGGCGGGCACGAGAATGTGCAGGTCGTCTTCGGTGAGCGAATATCTGTTTATCGATTTCTCGGCGAACTGTTTAAGCCCTTTCTGCGACGGAATACGCCCTGCGGACGTATGCGGCTTGCAAAGCAGCCCCATTTTCTCCAGCTCAAGCATTTCGCTTCGGATTGTGGCGGACGATACGTTGATTTTGGACTTTTCAATCAGCGTTTTCGAACCTACCGGCTCGCCCGTTGATATATATTCGGATATAACAAGGTCAAGTATCTGACTTTTTCTTTCGTCAAGCACCATTAAACCGCCACTCCTTTCATAAGGTTTAACCGATATTTGGCACTCTTAACACCCGAGTGCCAACAGCATGCATAATGTAACACTTTTTTACCGGTTTGTCAATATGTTATTTCGCTTTTTTATAAATAAAATTTTTTCTTCATAATTCTGACACATACTGAACCGACCTCGCCGATCCCCTTTCAACCGATACTTGCCCCGAACTGTTACTAAAAAAAAACGGACCGATTTTTGTCGGTCCGAATATATATATGAATAAAAAAGATATAGCACTAGTTAAATCCATATGGATCGTATTTTGCTCCCTTACCTAAATTGCACTTGTCGCACAGTGTTCGCAAATTTGACGGTTCGGTTACTCCGCCCTTTGAAACAGGCAAAATATGGTCTATATGTAATTTGACTCCATCTTGAGCAGACGCACCACATAGAACGCAACGAAAACCGTCACGTTTCATAATATCATATCTCATGGATGGGGGAATCGGGTCTCGTCTATTATCATTTTTATAGTATGATGTTTTAAAAATATAATCAAATTCTGAGTGTAGTCTTGCGTGTAGTCTTGCTTCTTTGTAGTGTGCAATTATTTCTTTTGTGTCAAATACAGAACAAGCTCTGTAATGATTTCTTCCTTTGGGAGAATAGTATTCCTTTTCAACTTTAACTATTAGTTCTGTAATAGGCTTTTGCCTTAATTCTTCACATAATTTCTCTTCATATTCATCAAAAAAATCCCACTTTAAATACAATTCTTTGTCTTCGTCAGTAATTTCATACAAACAATTATTAAAATCTTTATTATACAGTTCGTACTGATTTTGATTTCTAATAACGCTATTCAGTAATTGTTTATATTCTGCAAGATTATCTGAAATATCACTGCACAGAATTGTATCTATGTCAGTTTTATCAAATTCTTGTTTTGTTTTACAGTTTTTTGCAATACGATATTGCTGTTGAAGCGGAGAAAAAGGGTATTGACCATTAATCTGTTTTATTTTTTGGTATTTTTTGCTGTATTCTTTGACGATTTCAGTTCTTTTTGCAATCAGCTTTTGTTTACCTTCTCTATATAACACTATAATTATAAAAACCACTAATAGAATAATCGTTCCGACAATAACGCAAAATGCTGTAATTGATGATGAGTTTATGCTTTGCATATTATCACCTAATACTTCTGATAATCCTTTCTCTTTCACCCGAAAAACCCGTTTCTGTCCAGAAAAGCCATAAGTTTTTGCTGATATTCTTCGGTGGCTACTATATATGAAAAGCCGTGAATGGCATCGGGGACGGATAAAAACTCTTTCGGTGAATTGCAGGCGTTGTATATCTCCTCGCCCATAAAATGCGGCACAAAGTTGTCTGCCTGCCCGTGCGCAAAAAATACGGGTATTTTCGTTTTTGCGACCTCTTTTCTCGAATCGCACTCCGTAAAGCCGAATTTTGCCACGATCCTTGCCACCCGGTCAACGGTGTAAATAAGCGGAAACGGCGGAATGTGGTAGTAGTGCGACATTGAATATCTCAGTTCCTCTTTCGCCGTTGTATAAGGACAGTCCGCAATTATCGCTTTCAGATTTTCCGGAAGTTCGAGCGACGATGCCATGCAAACGGTGGCTCCGCCCATCGAGATGCCGTCCCAGAGAATCGGCAGTCTGTTTTCGCAAAGACCGTCCACGTAAACTGTCCAGTCACGCAGATCGTAACGGTCCAGAACTCCGAATGTTATATACTTTCCGTCGCTTTTTCCGTGCGCCCTGCGGTCATACATAAAAATATTGAAGCCGTTTTCTCCGAAATACTTCACAACCGTGCAGAAATCCCTCTCGGGCCATGAACGGTAACCGTGAACGAGCATAACGGTTGCGCGCGCGTTTTCCGTCTTATAAAA